>NZ_CP047241.1:300153-600306 GCF_009856625.1 Aquitalea denitrificans | reverse complement strand
ATTGAAGAATTCAAGGCGGCCATTCGCCCGGACACCATCCTGGTGTCGGTGATGTACGTCAACAATGAAATCGGTGTTATCCAGGACATCCCGCAAATCGGCGAAATCTGCCGCGAAAAAGGTATCATCTTCCATGTCGACGCCACCCAGGCGCCGGGTAAGGTCAAGATGGACATGAATGTGCTGAAAGTGGACCTGATGAGCCTGTCCGCCCACAAGGCCTACGGCCCCAAGGGTATTGGCGCACTGTACATCCGCCGCAAGCCGCGTGTGCGTCTGGAAGCCCAGATGCACGGTGGTGGCCATGAGCGCGGTTTCCGCTCCGGCACCTTGCCGACGCACCAGATTGTCGGCATGGGCGAAGCCTTCCGCCTGGCCCGTGAAGAGATGGACAGCGAGAGCGAACGCATCCGCATGCTGCGCGACCGTCTGTGGAACGGCATCAAGGACATGGAAGAGGTGTACATCAATGGCGACATCGACCAGCGCGTACCGCACAACCTCAATGTCAGCTTCAACTTTGTTGAAGGTGAAAGCCTGATCATGGCCATCAAGGACCTGGCTGTTTCCAGCGGTTCGGCCTGTACCTCGGCTTCGCTGGAGCCGTCCTACGTGCTGCGCGCCCTGGGCCGCAACGATGAAATGGCACACAGCTCCATCCGCTTTACCCTGGGCCGCTTCACCACCGAAGAAGAAATCGACTTCGCCATTGCGCTGTTGAAAGATAAAATCGGCAAATTGCGCGAACTGTCCCCGCTGTGGGAAATGTTCAAGGAAGGCGTAGACCTGAATTCGGTACAGTGGGCCGCCCACTGAACTATCAATGATTTTGCGGGAGCGCTCGGCTCATGACAGCCGCGCTTCCGTCAGCAGGAGAGAGAACCATGGCATACAGCGACAAGTTGATGGATCACTACGAAAACCCGCGTAATGTGGGCTCGTTCGAAAAAGGTGATGACTCCGTAGGCACCGGCATGGTTGGTGCGCCGGCCTGTGGCGATGTAATGAAGCTGCAGATCAAGGTAAACGCCGACGGTGTGATTGAAGACGCCAAGTTCAAGACTTACGGCTGTGGCTCCGCCATTGCCTCGTCATCCCTGGTAACCGAATGGGTGAAGGGCAAATCGCTGGATGAAGCCATGTCAATCAAGAACACCGCCATTGCCGAAGAACTGGCGTTGCCGCCGGTGAAGATCCACTGCTCCATCCTGGCTGAAGACGCCATCAAGGCGGCAGTGAGCGACTACAAGCAAAAACACGGCAAGTAAGGAGCGCAGACATGGCCATCACCCTTTCGGCAAGTGCAGCCAATCACGTCAGCCAGTTCATCGCCAAACGCGGCAAGGGCCTGGGCATCCGCCTGGGGGTGAAAACCTCCGGCTGTTCCGGCATGGCCTACAAGCTGGAGTTTGTCGATGCGGCGACCGATGAGGACATCACCTTCGAAAGCAATGGTGTGACGGTATTTACCGATGCCAAGAGCCTGGCCTATCTGGACGGCACCGAACTGGACTACTCCAAGGAAGGGCTGAACGAAGGCTTCAAGTTCAACAACCCCAACGTGAAAAACGAATGTGGTTGCGGCGAAAGCTTCAACGTCTGATCGCCGTCTGTCATTCCCTGAGCCGGGCTGCCACCAGCGGCGGTCCGGTTGCCACTCTGCAGTCCCGTAGCCCAAGGCCATGACTACCGAATTCTCCCAGGACTTCTTTCAGCTGTTCGGCCTGCCGCGCCGCTTTGTGCTTGATAGCCAGCAACTTGAACACTCCTGGCGTGCCGCTGCGGCTACCGTGCATCCCGACCGCTACGCCAGCAGCCCCGATGCCGAAAAACGCATGGCGCTGATGCAGGCCACCCGCGTCAACGAAGCCTACCAGACGCTTAAATCGCCGCTGCGCCGCGCGCGCTATCTGCTGTCCCTGCAAGGCCGCGACACCCAGGAGGAAACCAATACCAGCATGCCGGTGGATTTCCTGATGGCGCAGATGGAATGGCGCGAAAACATAGAAGAAGCCCGCGACGCCGGCAAGGTAGAAGCACTGGAAGCACTATCAGCCAGCTTGCGCCAGGAAAACCGCGCACTGGTGGCAGATCTGGCCACGGCACTGGATGAAGCGGCAGATTTGGACGCCGCTGCACTGATGGTGCGAAAATTGCGCTTTCTGGAAAAACTCGACCAGGAAATCGGCGACGCCATCGAAACCCTGCTGGGCTAGGTCGCCATCCCTGTGCACCTGATGTTACCGCTCACGCGACAACAATAAAGATTCCGTCATGGCTCTACTACAAATTGCCGAACCCGGCCTGTCCGCCGCACCACACCAGCACCGCCTGGCCGTAGGCATCGACCTTGGCACCACCAATTCACTGGTGGCCACGGTAAGAAGCGGCTCTGCTATCGTACTGGCCGACGAATTCGGTCGCAGCCTGCTGCCCTCCGTAGTGCGCTACCAGGAAGATGGCAGCACCACAGTGGGCCACGACGCCCAGCGCCAGCAGAACCATGACCCGCACAACACCATTACTTCGGTAAAACGCTTCATGGGCCGCGGCCTGTCCGACCTCAAGGACGCCGGCAGCCTGCCCTACCGTTTTGTCGACGCACCCGGCATGGTGCAACTGCACACCGCCGCCGGCGTGAAAAGCCCGGTTGAAGTGTCCGCCGACATCCTGCGCCAGCTGGCTCAGCGCGCCGAGGCCGCCCTGGGCGGTGAACTGACCGGTGCCGTGATTACCGTACCGGCCTATTTCGACGACGCCCAGCGCCAGGCCACCAAGGATGCCGCCCGTCTGGCCGGCCTCACCGTGCTGCGCCTGCTGAACGAACCCACTGCAGCTGCGATTGCCTATGGCCTGGACAACGGGGCCGAAGGCACTTACGTGGTATACGACCTGGGCGGGGGTACCTTCGACATTTCCATTCTCAAACTCACCCGTGGTGTATTTGAAGTGCTGTCCACCAGCGGCGACTCCGCCCTGGGCGGCGACGACTTCGACCACCGCGTGTATTGCTGGCTTCTGGAGCAGGCCGACCTGCACGGCCTGTCCGCCCAGGACACCCGCCTGCTGCTGACCCGCGCCCGCGAAGCCAAGGAAGCGCTGACCGAACACAGCGATACCCGCATCACCGCCATTTTGTCCGACGGCCATGCCATCGACCTGACACTGGATCAGGACACCTTCCGCCGCATCACCAAAACCCTGGTGGACAAAACCCTGTTGCCGGTCCGCAAGGCCCTGCGCGATGCCGACATCACTGCCGACGACGTCAAGGGCGTGGTGATGGTAGGTGGTGCCACCCGCATGCCGCATATCCAGAAAGCCGTGGCCGACTTTTTCGGTCAGCCGCCGCTGACCAATCTGGACCCGGACAAGGTAGTGGCACTGGGTGCCGCCATCCAGGCCAATGTACTGGCCGGTAACAAGGGTGAGGACGAATGGCTGCTGCTGGACGTGATTCCGCTGTCGCTGGGCATCGAAACCATGGGTGGCCTGACCGAAAAAATCATCCCGCGCAACAGCACCATCCCGGTAGCGCGGGCGCAGGAATTCACCACATTCAAGGATGGCCAGACCGCCATGTCCATCCACGTACTGCAAGGTGAGCGCGAACTGGTGGCCGACTGTCGCAGCCTGGCGCAATTCGTGCTGCGCGGCATTCCGCCCATGGTGGCCGGAGCCGCCCGCATCCGCATCACCTTCCAGGTGGATGCCGACGGCCTGCTGGCGGTATCTGCCCGCGAAATGACCAGCGGTGTGGAAGCCAGCATCGAGGTCAAACCCTCCTACGGCCTGTCCGACGACGCCATCAGCCAGATGCTGAGCGACTCGCTGGCCCATGTGCAGGACGACATCGAGGCACGCAAGCTGCGCGAGGCCATTGTCGATGCCGACAGCCTGCGCGATGCCACCCTCACTGCACTGCAGATTGATGGCGATCTGTTGTCTGCTGACGAAACCGCCGCCATCCGCCTGGTGCTGGACGAACTGCAAGCCGCCGTCGCCAGCCAGACCACGCTGGCGGTCAACCAGGCTACCCATCGCCTGAACAAGGCCACCGAAGACTTTGCCGCCCGCCGCATGGACCGCAACATCCAGCGCGCACTCAAGGGCCAGAATATTGCCGAGCTATAAGGACAACCCATGCCACGCCTGATTGTGCTGCCCCATGCCGACCTCTGCCCCGATGGGGCTGTGATCGACGACGCCGAAACCGGCAAGAACATCTGTGAAGTACTGCTGGAACACGATATCGAAATCGAACACGCCTGCGAGCTGTCCTGCGCCTGTACCACCTGCCACTGCATCGTGCGCGAGGGCTTCGATTCGCTGAGCGAAGCAGACGAGCTGGAAGAAGACATGCTGGACAAGGCCTGGGGGCTGGAATCCCAGTCGCGCCTGTCCTGCCAGGCCGTGATTGGCGAGGAAGACCTGGTGGTGGAAATTCCACGTTACACCATCAACCACGCACGCGAGCACCATTAAGCAACACACCATGAAACGCCTTGGCCCGGTGCGGGCTGCAGGGTTTCGTGCATCGTGCAGGAACGCAGGAGAACGAGATGAAATGGACCGACGTTAACGACATCGCCATCGAACTGGTGGAAACCTACCCCGATATCGACCCCAAGACCGTGCGCTTTGTCGACCTGCACAACTGGGTGGTCGCCCTGCCCGACTTTGACGACGACCACAGCCGTGGCGGCGAGCGCGTGCTGGAAGCTATCCAGCAAGCCTGGATAGACGAAGCAGAATAAGCGCAGCTCACCAACCCTGCGTCTGCGTGGCACCAGCTTGCCGTACTTGTTGTACTTTTTGCGGCATTGCACCTTGCCCCAGCGGCGCTACGCTATTTTGTGAGCAGCGCCAAGCAGCACCCATAGCGCAAAGCCCGGCCATGCCGGGCTTCTTCATTGCCCCACGCGACTCCCCACTCCCCACTCCCCACTCCCCACTCCCCACTCCCCACTCCCCACCACGCTGGCTGCCCATGACGGGCTGCTATAAGATGACTCATCCCCCCTACCCTGCCGCCAGCACATGGCGGTGTCGTCATGGAGCCTGAACCATGTATACCCTGATCATCGGCAATAAAAACCTGTCGTCCTGGTCGCTGCGCCCCTGGCTGGTACTGAAAATGCTGAGCGAACCTTTCGAGGAAAAGCACATCGACCTCACTGCCAGCGACAGCAAGGCCCGCATTCTGGCTTGTAATCCGGCAGGCAAGGTACCGCTGCTGATCGACCAGCAACTGCACATCGCCGACAGCCTGGCCATCTGCGAATACCTGGCCGACTGCTTCCCTGCGGCCGGGCTATGGCCGGACGACATCGCCAGCCGCGCCACCGCCCGCTCTGCCGTGGCAGAAATGCACGCCGGCTTCCAGGCTCTACGCAGTGAACTGCCAATGGATGTATGCAGCGACCACGCCGGCTTTGTCCCAAGCGCGGCCGCACAAGCGGACATCAACCGCATCATCAGCCTGTGGGACAGCCTGCGCCAGCAATACCAGGGCAATGGTCCCTTCCTGTTTGGCCACTTCACCATTGCCGATGCCTTCTTTGCCCCGGTCGTGTGGCGCTTTGCCAGCTACCACATTGCCCTGCCAGGCCTGGCCGCTGACTATGCCATACACATGCAGCAGCTCCCTGCCATGCAGGAATGGCATGCCGCCGCCCTTGCTGAAGTACAATAGGCGGCAAACACCGCATTGCTGATGGAACAACGCGCCATAACTCATTAGAATGGCGCGTTTTTTTATGCGTTATTGCAGCAAGAGGCTTACAGCATGACTACCCCGTTCATTATCGGCGTTGCCGGCGGCAGCGGCAGCGGCAAGACCACCGTCACCGCCAAGGTGCTGGAAACCATCGGTCCCGACATGGCGGCTGTCATTGTGCAGGACTACTACTACCGCGATCAGGCCCATCTGACCTTCGAGCAGCGCCTCGCCACCAATTACGATCACCCGCACGCCTTTGACTGGCCATTGCTGATCGAGCATATCGAGGAGCTGCTGGCTGGCCACGCCATCGAGATGCCGGTGTATGACTTCACCAATCACACCCGCGCTGCCGAAACCATCACGGTGAAGCCGGCCCCGGTCATCGTCATCGAAGGACTGTTCCCACTATACGATGCCGCCCTGCGCGACATGATGTCGCTGAAGATCTTCGTGGATACCGACCCGGACGTGCGTTTCATCCGCCGTCTGCAACGCGACATTCGCGAACGTGGCCGCACCGTGGACCATGTGATCGAACACTATCTGGCCACCGTGCGCCCCATGCACAACCAGTTTATCGAACCCACCAAGCGCTTTGCCGATGTCATCCTGCCCCATGGTGCCAACGACCCCGCAGTAGACATCATCACCACCAAGGTTGCCAGCCTGATCAACAGCTGATGCAGCTGGCAATGTCCCACCGGCTATCGCATCCACATGCGATAGCCCACCCTTCACAGCAACAGCAGTCCGTAATGCATTTCGCGATGCGTCATTTACGCCTCAGCCAGCCTGCACCCGCCATCCGGATTTCACCAGCCATCTCATAGCCACAGCCCACCGCCATCTGATCCGCGCTGGGAAAATCCCGTCTTTTCAATGACTCATGCCCCCGGCAATAGCAGCTGAACAGGTGAACCGCAGTTTCACCTGTCGGGAAGAGCTAGAAGGTACATCCTTTTGGCCAGATGTCAGCCCACCTTCCTTGCTGGAAAGTCTGCCCTCCTGCCGTGCGCAATCATGCAGCACCCGGTACAGACCCACAGCGAGCCGCATGCTGGCCAGCCGCGCCAGTATTACCCCGAGCGTAGCCTCACTCGCTGTGTTTTTTTAAAGCAATGGCGAGGAAAACACACTCATGGCAGAGCATCCACTCCGGGAAACACAACTGAATACGGTCACCAAGGGCTTGGGCGAAAGTCCCGCCTCCTGCTCCCTGCACGATGTTGCCAGCCTGGGCTGGAACATCCTGCGCGAAGAGGTCAGCCTGCCTGCAGCCGTACTGCGCCAGAGCCGCATCCAGCACAATCTGCACTGGATGCAGGACTTCATGCAGCGCTACGGTGTAAAGCTGGCACCGCATGGCAAAACCACCATGAGCCCGGCGCTGTTTCACCTTCAGCTGGAACATGGTGCCTGGGGAATTACCCTGGCTACCGCACCACAAGTGAATGCCGCCTATCAATATGGCATCCGCCGCATGCTGATGGCCAACCAGCTGGTGGGCAAGGCCAATATGGCCATTATTTCCCGCCTGCTGCAGGACACCGGTTTCAGCTTCTGCTGCATTGTCGATTCAGCTGCCAATGTCGATGCACTCGGCCAGTATTTTGCGGCGGCGGGCCAACACCTGCGCATCCTGCTGGAGTACGGCGTGGAGGGAGGTCGCACCGGCATCCGCTCTCCGCAACAGGAAGAAGCCGTACTGGCCGCCATTGCCCGCTGGCCGCAATCACTCCGCCTGATTGGCGTGGAAGTCTATGAAGGGGTACTGCAGCAGGAAGCCGATATCCGCGCCTTCCTGCAATCCGTGCTGGCCAGAACCCGCGCACATGCAGCCGCCGGCCTGTTTGCCGAAGAAGACATTATCCTCACAGGGGCCGGCTCAGCCTGGTACGACGTGGTGGCCGATGAATTTACCGGCTTCAATCCGGGACAGCCGGTCAATATCCTGCTCCGTCCCGGCTGCTACCTCACCCACGATGTCGGCATCTATCGCCATGCCGAACAACGCATCCACAGCCAGAACCCCATCGCCCGCGAAATGGGCAGCAGTCTGCTGCCGGCATTGCAACTGTGGGCTTATGTCCAGTCCCTGCCCGAAGAAGGCCGCGCCATCATTGCCCTTGGCAAGCGCGATGCCGCATTTGACGCCGGACTGCCACAGGCATCCCTGCACTTCCGTCCTGGCCGTGACCAGCAGCCCACCGCCGCACCCGCCGACTGGATTGTCAGCACCATGATGGACCAGCACGCCTTCATGCGCATTCCAGCCGATGCAGACCTGCAAGTGGGCGACATGATCGCCTTCGAAATATCCCACCCCTGCCTGACCTTCGACAAATGGCGCCAGCTACTGCTGGTGGATGACGCGCTGAATGTCACCGGTGCGGTGGAAACCCTGTTCTGACCCCGATAAAGACCGCCCCCTACAGACCGGGAGGCGGCATTGCCCCTGCACTACTAAGGAGAAGTACATGACGCCAGTTCTGGGCAGCCAGTTGCTGCTGTATGCCGCCATCGCCATCATCGCGCTGGTGGTACTGATCGCCAGATACCGCATCAACCCATTCATTGTGCTGACCGTGGTTTCCATCGGTCTGGCCCTGGCTGCACAAATGCCGGCCAAGGACATCATGGCTGCCTATGAAACCGGGGTGGGCAAAACACTGGGCCATATCGCGCTGGTGGTGGCATTGGGCACCATGCTGGGCAAGATGATGGCCGAATCCGGCGGTGCCGAGCGCATCGCCCTGACGCTGATCGACAAATTCGGCGAAAAGAACGCCCACTGGGCCATGGTGTGCATCGCCTTTGTCTGTGGCCTGCCGCTGTTCTTCGAAGTGGGCTTCGTGTTGCTGATTCCGATTGCCTTTACCGTGGCCAAGCGTGCCGGTGTGTCCATGCTGCTGGTCGGCCTGCCCATGGTAGCCGGCCTGTCTGTGGTGCATGGTCTGGTGCCGCCGCATCCGGCGGCCATGCTGGCCGTGAGCGAATATGGCGCCCAGGTGGGCAAGACTGTGTTCTACGCCATTATTGTCGGCGTACCCACCGCCATCATCGCCGGGCCAGTATTTGCCAAATTTATCGCACCGCGCATTGATCTGCCGGCAGAAAACCCGATTGCCAGCCAGTTTACCGAGCGTGAAACCGGTAAGCGCGAACTGCCAAGCTTTGGCGTCACCATCGCCACCATTTTGCTGCCGGTATTCCTGATGTTGCTCGGTGGCTGGGCCAATGTGCTGACAGATAAAGGTAGCGCCATGAACGGCCTGCTGCTGTTTATCGGTAACTCGGTGGTCGCCTTGCTGATCGCCACCCTGGTCAGCTTCTGGACGTTGGGCCTTGCCCGTGGTTTCAGCCGCGACAACATCCTCAAGTTCACCAATGAGTGTCTGGCCCCCACCGCCGCCATTACCTTGCTGGTAGGCGCTGGTGGCGGTCTTAACCGCATCCTGATTGAAACCGGCGTCACCAAGGAAATCATTGCGCTGTCAGCCGAATTCCAGCTATCGCCCTTACTGCTGGGCTGGTTGCTGGCGGTGTTGATGCGGGTGGCCACCGGCTCGGCCACCGTGGCCATGACTACCGCCGCCGGGATTGTCGCGCCCATCGCCATGGCCAGCGGCTATCCGCATCCGGAACTGCTGGTGCTGGCCACAGGTGCAGGCTCGCTGATTCTGTCCCACGTCAACGATGGCGGTTTCTGGCTGGTGAAAGAGTATTTCAACATGACCGTGGTGCAGACCCTGAAAACCTGGACCGTGCTGGAAACACTGATTTCTGTAGTGGCCTTTGCCCTGACGCTGGGACTGGCCCAGCTGCTCTGAGCCAGACTCACCACCCTCTTCTCCCGGCCTGGCAGCAAGCCCTTGCCTGCCGTGCCGCCGGGAGCCTTCCGGAGAATCCTCATGCACCATCTGGATACCCTGATTCGCCAGGTCAATCTGGTCGATGGCAGTGGCGCAGCCGCGTTTGTGGCCGATGTCGGCATTTGCCAACAGCGCATCGCCTTGATCGGGCAGGCCGGTCAGGTTGAAGCCGACCATGAAATTGACGGTCGCGGCCTGACCTTGGCCCCAGGCTTCATCGACGTCCACACCCATGACGACACCATGGTGATACGCCAGCCACAGATGCAGCCCAAACTCAGCCAGGGCGTGACCACCGTGATTGTCGGTAATTGTGGCATCAGTGCAGCGCCCGTCAGCCTGAAAGGCGAGCCGCCAGACCCAATGAACCTGCTAGGGCCAAAGGACGCCTTCCGCTACCCGCGCTTTGCCGACTACCGCGCCGCAGTGGAACAGGCCGAACCCGCCGTCAATGTGGCGGCACTGATTGGCCACACCGCCTTGCGCAGCAATCATCTGGATAGGCTGGACCGCTGCGCCAACGCAGAAGAAATCAACGCCATGCGCTCCCAGCTGGCCGACAGCCTGCAACACGGGGCACTGGGGCTGAGCAGCGGCCTTGCCTATGCATCAGCCTTCAGTGCCGACAGCAGCGAAGTGGAGCAACTGGCCGCCGAACTGGCCAGCTTCGGCGGCATCTACACCACCCATCTGCGCAGCGAATTCGAACCGGTGCTGGAAGCCATGGACGAAGCCTGGCGCGTGGGCCGCCATGCCAACAGCCCGGTCATCGTGTCGCATATGAAATGCGCCGGCAAAGGTAACTGGGGGCGCAGCCCGCAACTGCTGGCCTCACTGGAACAAGCTGCCCGCCAGCAACAAGTGGGCTGCGACTGCTACCCTTACTCCGCCAGCTCCTCCACGCTGGACCTGAAACAGGTCACCAGCGATTTCGAGATTTTCATCACCTGGTCCACCCCGCACCCGGACATGGCCGGCCAAACCCTGCAGGCGATTGCCGAACAATGGCAGCTCCCCTTGCTGGATGCCGCCCGCAAGCTGCAACCGGCCGGCGCGGTGTATCACGGCATGGACCCGGCCGATGTCGAGCGCATTCTCAGCCACCCGCTCACCATGGTGGGCTCGGACGGACTGCCGGAAGACCCGCTGCCCCACCCCAGGCTATGGGGCGCGTTTCCGCGTGTGCTGGGCCACTACTGCCGCGAACGCAAGCTGTTCAGCCTGGAAACCGCCATTCACAAAATGACCGGCTTGTCTGCCAGCCGCTTTGCGCTGGACGAGCGCGGCCTGATACGCCCCGGATACTGGGCAGACCTGGTGTTGTTTGATGCAGCCACCATCCATGACACAGCCAGCTTCCACTCACCGGTACAGGCTGCACAAGGCATTGTTGCAGTCTGGGTGAATGGCACGCTCAGCTGGCAACACACGGCCGCCACCGGTGCCCGTGCCGGACGCTTTTTGCCGCGCACCCGCGATATCCGCACCACCTTCCCCGTTACTCCCTCACTGTAAACATGCAAGGAAACCTATCATGAGCGATCTGAAACGCTATGGCATTGCCGGTGGCACCGGTGGCCAGACCATGCCCTTTGCCCGCGCGGTACAAGCCGCTGACGGCTGGCTGTATGTCTCCGGTCAGACCCCCATGATCAATGGCGAAGTGATTGAAGGTGGCATCGTCACCCAGTCGCACCAATGTATCCAGAACGTCTTGGCCATACTCCGGGAAGCCGGTTACAGCCCGGAACATGTGGTGCGCTGTGGCGTGTGGCTGGATGATACCCGCGACTTTGCCTCGTTCAACCGGGTATTCCTGCAGTATTTTGGCGAACATCCGCCCGCCCGCGCCTGCGTACAGTCCAGCATGGTAATCGACTGCAAGGTCGAGGTGGACTGCATCGCCTACAAAAAGCCCTGACTACCACAGCGCTGCCCGCACAAGGGCAGCGCCCTGCCCTGCACAACAAGGAAGGACAGCAACATGCATATTGCCTGCCTGGGTGAAGGCATGATCGAACTGAGCGGTCAACCGCTACAACGCCGTTTTGGTGGCGACACCCTGAACACCGCCATCTATCTGGCCCGAGTTCTGGCCGACAGCCCGCACCATGTTCGCTATCTGACGGGCATGGGACAGGACAACCTCAGCCGCCAGCTATTGGCTGACTGGCAAGCCGAAGGCGTGGATGTCAGCCACATTGTCATCCTGCCGGGCAAGCTGCCCGGCCTGTACATGGTGGAAACCGATGCCCGTGGCGAGCGCAGCTTCCTGTACTGGCGCAATGACAGTGCGGCACGCCATTACTTTGCCTCCGGCATCGACTTTGCCAGCGTGCTGCACACCGCACATCTGCAAGCCATTTACCTGTCCGGCATTTCACTGGCCCTATTCAACGAGCACGAACGACAACGCCTGCTGGATGCCCTGCGCGACTTTGCCCGCGATGGCGGCAAAATCTGGTTCGACAACAACTTCCGCCCTTCGCTGTGGACATCCACCCAGGCACGTGCAGGACATGAAGCCGTGCTGGCGCTGGCCGATGTCGGCCTGCTGACACTGGACGATGAACAAGCGCTATACGGAGCCGAAACTGCCGAGGCTGTCGCCGAACGCACGTTGGCACTGGGCTGCAAAGAAGTGGTGATCAAACGCGGCGGCGAACCCTGCCTGCTGGCCAGCGCCGGACTGCGTGCAGAAGTACTGGCCACCGCCGTGCCACAAGTGGTGGACACCACCGCCGCCGGCGACTCCTTTGCCGCAGGCTATCTGGCCAGCCGGGTATTGGGCTACCCACCCGCCCAGGCCGCAGCCTTCGCCCACCGCCTGTCTGCTGCCGTGATTGCCCACAGCGGAGCCATCATCCCGCGCCAAGCCATGCCGCAGCGCTGATTGAATTACATCCAACACCGGCAACTTGCCGGTGTTTTGCTTTTGATAGATCACGCATGGAATGCATCAGGAGGCTGTCGATGGACGTGTATAGCTTGCGTAATGATCATTACTTTATGAGAACACTGCGCGAGCAGGCCCGGCATGCGCTGCATGGTGATACTTACCGTTTCACCGATCAGGAACTGTTTGAACTGATGAAGGTGGAAGAACATTTCAGGGAATGGCAGCGCAGGCAAGCCAGCTTGTTGTTCGATGGTGAAACCCTGTTTTGGCAGGAAGCCGGCCAGGAAAGAAAATGGACCGCTTATTCTGGTCGTAAGGGCTATTGGTCGCCCAAGTTTCAAAGCCTCAGAGATGAGGGGCCGATTCCTGAAGGCAGCTATCTGCTTAAACAGAGTGAGTTTTATACTTGGGAAGGAACGGACTCATTTAGTCGCCTGATCTGTTTTACCGGATGGCTTCACTGGAAACTGGGAAAGTGGCCTAGTTGTAGGACAGCATGGGGTGAACAACGAATAGCATTGATTCCTCAAAAACACACTAATGTCCATGGTCGTCATGGCTTTACCATTCATGGCGGAGAATTTCCAGGGTCAGCGGGGTGCATTGACCTGACCAATAGCATGGGCAGTTTTGCAGAATCTTTCCAGCACTATGGTAAGGATATGTTGCTGGAGGTGCGTTATAAGCACCTACCCGATGGACAGGGCTACCACCGCAGCCGGTTAAAACGGGATTAGACCATGCTCAAAAAAAGATATGACATCAAAGCCAGCCTGCTGCATGGGTTAAAACTGTTGCTCAGTCTTTATCTGCTTTTTCTTATAATAGTTGGCGGACTGAATAATATATTTAAATCATTAGACCAAGCACCAGAACACCACAGAGTCTTTTTACTCATTGAAAAACTACCGCCTTCGATTCAATATTATCTTTCAAACAAAATTGCGGAATTAGTTATTTATTATGGATGGGCAGTATTTGACATCATCGCAGCAGGACTAGCCATGCTAATGCTATGGCGACCAATACAAATCAAGAACAAGTGGCTGTTATGGTTGCCATTCATTGCCAATACATCAATATTTTTTTACTTTTGCCTGATAATGTATCGCGTACTGTAATGGCAACTACACTAATTGACCAAATCATATTCAGCACTTAATAGAATACATGCAAGTATGTATAGCATCATAATTATACAAGTTCGCAATGCCCGCCTGCATGATGGCGAAGACCACCACAGCAATCATATATCACATGCAAATAGACTCGGCACTCACAGGTAGAAATCATGAAAGCGTGGGTGGCATTGAGCGTAAAACTAATTGCAAGCATTTTTTTACTGTTGTTCTTACTGTCAATGATGAATGGCTTGCTATTTCCATACGATCAAGTGAATGAGCAATATAGAATTTACCTCTGGGAAATCCAGGGACATAGCAAAAGCTTTTTCTATCTGTTAACCATTACAAATATTGCCGCAACGCTTATTGCATTAATTTCCCTATGGCTACCTATCGCTTCTTTTAAAAAACTCTTATTGGCATTACCTTTACTAGCATTATTTACTTTACAACTGACATGCACGTGGTGTATCAGTGGCTGCCGGGATGGCTTTTAATTACCAATCACTCGCAACATTTTTCGATAAATCGTAAGCAGATAAGGAAGCGAGTCAGTTTCAACAGCGCAAAATAGGTGTTATCTGTATCCAATAGACATGTAAATAGAATACGAAACTTACCGAATCCCACCAGTCAGGACTGCTCCGGTAGATCACCCTTCAGAGGATTTACCGGTGGAGGCATACCACCAAGTAGAGTAGATACCCAGCATTTACCAGTGTGTTCTGCCGCGAAACAAGTATATATATCCGGTGTACGCGCAACCCACCCAGACAGCCGCCTTCGTCCACCGCCTTTCCGCAGCCGTCATCGCTCATGCAGGGGGCATCATCCTAGGTGAAGCCATGCCGGAACGCTGATTGACACAGACAAACACCGGCAGCATGCCGGTGTTTCGCTTGCTTCCGCCCGCCCCATACCACCACTCTGCATGCAAGCCACGCGTGCAATGAACCAACCTCATCCCCACTGCTACACAAGCAAGGCTTCCCAATTATTGCCCCAAGAGCTGCCTCAGACGCTAAGCCGGCAGTACGGCGATTTTCAACCGATTTGTTACCGCCACCAAAGCAAGAAATATTCTCATCGGAACAGACCACCACCCCATGCTGCTCAATGATGAGCATATCTAGCACATCACAATAAAAGAACTATCTTATCAATTTTTAAGAATTATCTTGTAAATGTAACTGCCAATTCTGGCTAAAAATCGATATTTTATAAAAATAGCTTCTGCCAATTTTTCCAGCACATGCAATGCGGTGCAGTGCAGTGCAGTGCAGTGCAGTGCAGTGCAGTGCAGTGAGCGACACTGCCACCATCAATATAAAATTACTATTGAATTTGCCAAAAACCATTCTAAGATAAAATAATTAGACTACTTAAAAAAGTCGCCACATCCTAAAATACTGACCAGCTAAAACAGGAAGCCAAACATGACACCCTTCACACACAAGCAAAGCATAATAAAAATTTACAATTCCATATTAACCATTCTTTTCTATACCACCATCAGCACCAATATGGCCCATGCCGACACTTCCGCCTATCCCAACTGCGATCGCAGTGCCGCCAGCAATATCTATTTCAACCTACCAGCCAGCATTAATATTGCAACCATACCAGCCAATGCACCAACCATTACACCAGCAACCAACTGGTTCACCCAAAGCGCATTATCATTTACCGGCTGCAGAACCACACCAAGCACCAATATATATTACACTTTTTACAATCATAACAGCACTAGCCCACCGCAACCCTATACTGAAGATGGGCTGACGTATTTTATTTACCCCCTTGGCAATGGAATTGGGATAGTCACCTCCGTACAAAACCTAGAAACGGGTACCGGCCCAACTTCCTTACAATACTATGCTGGTAGCACCTTTGCCACCTTTAACAAACTACCGATCATACAAAGTGGCAATTTTAGCACCATATTTCGTTACCGCCTTGTCCGGTACAGCAACAGCACAAACAGTGGCACATTCTCAATCCCTCAAAGACTTTTTATTAGGCAAGCCGATTGGCAATATTCCTCATCGCAAGGCTGGACCTATCATACTCAAGATATTACATTATCTGCAATGACAATTAATATACAAACCAAAAGTTGCAGTGTAAATACCAGCAATATTGCCGTTCAACTCCCAGCCATTTTACCAACATCACTTCCAAGCGTTGGCTCAACAACTGGCACAACACCATTTAACATAGCAATCAATTGCCCCAGTCCTGTCAATGTATATATGACCATCACGGATAACAGCGCACCGCTCTCCACATCAGATACTCTTTCTGCCACAAGCAATTCCTCTGCCCAAGGCATTGGCATTCAAATCCGGCGAAATGGCCTACCCATTTGGCTTGGGCCTGACAACAGCATGGCAGGAAATACAAATCAGTTTCTTGTTGGAAATAACACATCTGGCAATCTGACTATTCCATTTACCGCCAATTATATTCGTACATCAGCCATTAATGTTGGCAAAATCAATGCCATCGCCACTTTCACATTTTCCTACCAATAGTGGTGACAACCGATATCCTGCTACTGGTGACATGCTATAGCAGAATGCAGTAGGGGCCTGTATAGGCCCCTGCTTGCGAATAACTATCGAATTACATCAGACTTGTTCAGCACCGCTTCCACCACCAACTGGTATCCGGTTTGGCATTGCCAGACGGTAATTCGGTATTGGCTATCAGTGTGGTTTGCCAGCAATTGGCTACCACCATTTTATTGGTGCTCAGCCCGCTGAATAGCCCATTCTTTGCTCATTCGAAAATGGATTTGGGCTATATCAGCGTATTTCTCAACGGGCTTTTCGATATATGGTGGACACAGAAGAAAGTCCCTATTTTTGGTGAATACTGGATATAATCATCAATTCCACATTAATAATTCAGAAATTTCTGAAATACAAAATAAAAAATATCTCTTATGTTAAGCATGTAAACCTGCACCGATTTAACAGGACAAGTACTATTCAATGAAAGCTAGCACATGGAAAAATATTTCATCTGCCATACCATTTTGAATTTCTTTAAAAATATCATTAAAATTAGCCATGAAAATACAAATGGCATAAAAACACAATCGCACATTAGAAATAAATACTTCTTAATCATCTTACTATCACTTGCCTCACAAGCAAGTTATGCAATCTGCACTGTATCCACCACAAATGGATTAAGCTATTACACATTCAATGTTGCAGGCATAAATCCACCATCATTCAATCCAACGGACTATACCGTAGGGCAGAGTATCTACCAAGGCAGCGGGACTGTAAGCATTAGCAACTACAAGGGAAGCGGTTCACCAACCATCAGTTGCACAGAATCTACCTGGAGTTGGGATGTGGCCCCGCAGCTCCCGGTAGTCAATGGCATATTTCCAACATCAGTGGCCGGATTAGGCTTGAAAATATCCTCCACAACTGGAGTGTGGCCGCTGCTATCGCTAAGCAAAAGCAGTACTTTTGCAAGCAACTACAATATTACTGTTGAGTTGATAAAAACTGGGGAAATCACTGCCAATGGCACATTGAGCAATGTATTAGGTGAATACCGTATTCAGCCAAGCAAGCAATTGGTTGCACAGGTGTTATGGGCTAGCCCGGTATTGATTCAAGCCAAGGTACCTACTTGTGCAGTCAACACTTCTAACATCACCGTGTCCTTATTGAATCCATCAACCTCAACCTTCAGGGGTATTGGCTACACCTTTGGCAATCGGCCTTTCCAGATTGGCCTGACATGCACTGGAGGCAGCCTCAATACCAGCACCAATACCTATATCACCTTTACCGATGCCAACCAGCCGGGAAATATCTCTTCCACACTATCACTGGCGAGTGGCAGCGGGGCGGCAAGTGGCTTGGGACTGCAGATACTCAATAACGGCACACCAATTGGCTATGGGCCGGACTCCAATGCTGCAGGCAATACCAATCAATGGAAAGTAGCCAATATTGCCCAAGGCGTTAGCAGCTATGTCATCCCGCTGAGCGTGCGCTATATCCAGACCGGCGGCACCGTCACCCCAGGTTTGGTAACCGGACGTGCCACCTTCACCATGAGCTATCAGTAAGCGGCGTGATTTCCTGCCCGTTGCAAAACAGTTGCAATACCGTTCCGTACACAATGTCAAAGAGCCTCTCACGGGCCTCTCTTTAGTGGATAACTAGCAGACTGCATCAAACCTGTTCAGCGCCGCTTCCACCACCAGCTGGTATCCGGTTTTACATTACCGGGCGGTAATTCGGTATTGGCTATCAGTGTGGTTTGCCAGCCATTGTCGGCCAGCAGCCGGATGGCATCGGCATGGTGGCGCAGGAACAGTGCCTTGAAGCTGCCATCCCGCTCGGCCATTTTCAGACCTTGCAGCACGCGCTTGGCCAGGGGCGTATTTTCCTTGCTGACCCAGAAATACACCGGGAAGGGAAAATAGATGGCCTTGGTTTTTTCCAGGGTCAGACCAGGAAAACGCGGCAACTGCTCCTTCATTTCACTGCCCACCTCGTTCAACCCGCGCGGGAAGGCATCGAAACGCCCGGCGGCCAGCATCTCGAACAGGCTTTCGTAGCCGATGGATGCCAGCACTTCGTAACCGTTGTTTTTCATGATGGGGTAATCAGCCCACTGGCTGTTGAGGCCCAGTCGGACTCCAGCTCGGAATTGCTGTGGGGTCATGCCCTTGAAGATGGGCAGATCGTCCTTGCGCACAAAAAACACCCGGTAGCCGATGATGCCCTTGAGGATGTCCATGCGCACCGGCTGCAGCAGCCGCTCGCGCTGTGCATTCGGGGCAAAGGCCACCACATCCACCTTGCCTGAGCTCAACAGCTGTTCGGCACGCCATTGCGTGACCTTTTCGTTCAGCGGCACCAGTTCGTAGTGACGATGATCCAGCTTTTCCACATGATCCAGTGCCAATTGGAGCAAGGCCCAGCGATAAGCGTATATGCTGCCGCCAGGGTAATAACGGATTACCTGATCTGCCGCCTGCGCATGTGCCAGCCCAGGCAGACAGAGCAGCGCCAACAGCCGGACGCGCCACGGGTGCCGGCAAGAGAAGGGCTTGAAAATACTGGATGATGGCATGAGTCCCGTCCTGTGCTGCCTTAGCTTACGCAGACAGTATGAAAGTTCATCGATGTCTGCATCCACGGCAATCTCTCGCCCAGCATACTGCAGCTCGCGGGAATGACAAGTTTTGTTACTTGGCGGGCATGCTGGGGCAAAAGCACGGAGGGGAAGAGTGGCCGGGCAGGACAAGACCGGGATGCGCAGTCAGCTTGCTGCGCATCCCGCCTGTCAATGCTGTTCCACCGGCGATGTCAGCGCCTGGACAGCCCGCCGTGCCGCCGGGCGCAAGTCTTGCGCCTCGCCCTGTTGCACAGCCAGGGCCAGCCGCTGGCGCATGGCCGGGGCCCAGAAGCGTTGCAGATGGCTGGCGATTTCTGCCGCGGCCTCCTCCTCGCTGCAATCGGCGCTGAAAAAGTCGCTGATCTGATTGGCCATCTTCACCAGGTGTGACGGGTTCATTGCACCTCCTCCCCACGGCCTTGCCGCAGCAGTTCCTGTTGCTGACGGCTGAAATGGCGGTAGCGTTGCTGCCATTCCGACGGCTGGTTGACCTTGATGATTTCCACCGCTGTCACCTTGTATTCCGGGCAGTTGGTGGCCCAGTCGGAATTATCCGTGGTGATGACATTGGCCCCGGATTCCGGGAAGTGGAAGGTGGTGTACACCACCCCGGCCGCCACCCGTTCGCTTACCTTGGCGCGCAGTACGGTCTGGCCGGCGCGGCTGGCCACGCCCACCCAGTCGCCATCGACAATGCCACGGTTCTCGGCATCGGCAGGGTGAATTTCCAGCCGGTCTTCCTCGTGCCAGGCCACGTTGTCGGTGCGGCGGGTTTGCGCGCCGACATTGTACTGGCTGAGGATACGCCCGGTGGTGAGCAACAGCGGGAAGCGGCTGTTGACGCGCTCTTCGGTCGGCACGTAGCGGGTGATCATGAAGCGGCCCTTGCCACGGACGAATTCGCCGATATGCATGGTGACCGTGCCATCCGGCGCTGCCGCATTGCATGGCCATTGCAGGCTGCCGTGGCGCTCCAGTGCGGCATAGCTGACGCCATGGAAAGTGGGCGTCAGGCGGGCGATTTCATCCATGATTTCCGACGGGTGGCGGTAGTCCATGGCATAACCCAAGGCCTGGGCCAGCGCCACGGTGACTTCCCAGTCGGCCTTGCCGCCCAGCGGGTCCATCACCTTGCGCACGCGCGAGATGCGGCGTTCGGCATTGGTAAAGGTGCCGTCCTTTTCCAGGAAAGAGCTACCCGGCAAGAATACATGGGCGAACTTGGCGGTTTCATTCAGGAAAATATCCTGCACTACCACGCACTCCATGGCCGACAGCGCGGCGGTGACATGCTGGGTGTTGGGGTCGCTCTGCGCAATGTCCTCGCCCTGGCAGTACAGCGCCTTGAAGCTGCCATCCAGCGCGGCTTCGAACATATTGGGAATGCGCAGGCCGGGTTCGTTATGCAGCGACACGCCCCAGGCCTGTTCGAATTCGGCGCGCACCACGTCGTCCGACACATGGCGGTAGCCGGGGAATTCGTGCGGGAAGCTGCCCATGTCGCAGGAGCCTTGCACATTGTTCTGGCCGCGCAGCGGGTTCACCCCCACGCCTTCGCGGCCGATATTGCCGGTGGCCATGGCCAGGTTGGCAATCGCCATTACCGAAGTGCTGCCCTGGCTGTGTTCGGTCACCCCCAGGCCGTAATAGATGGCGGCATTGCCGGCGCTGGCATACAGCCGGGCGGCGGCGCGGATGTCGTCCGCCGCCACGCCGCACACTGCGGCCATGGCTTCCGGCGCGTGTTCCGGCTGGGCGACAAAGTGCCGCCAGTGGCCAAAGGCTTCGCTGTCGCAACGGGCTGCGACAAAGTCCTCGTCCAGCAGCCCTTCGGTGACGATGACATGGGCCAAGGCATTGAGCATGGCCACATTGGTGCCGGGGCGCAGCGCCAGATGATGGGCAGCGCGGGCGTGGATGGCGTCCACCAGGTCGATACGGCGCGGGTCGATGACAATCAGCTGCGCGCCTTGGCGCAGGCGGCGCTTGAGCTGGGAGGCAAATACCGGATGGGCATCGCTGGGGTTGGCACCAATCACCAGCACCACATCGGCCTGCATCACCGAGTCGAAGCTCTGGGTACCGGCAGATTCACCCAGTGTCTGTTTCAGGCCATAGCCGGTGGGCGAATGGCAGACGCGGGCGCAGGTATCGACGTTGTTATTGCCAAAGGCGGCACGCACCAGCTTTTGCACCAGATAGGTTTCTTCATTGGTGCAGCGGCTGGAGGTGATGCCGCCCACCGCGTCACGGCCATATTTTTGCTGGATGCGGCGGAATTCGCTGGCGGCATGGTTCAGCGCCTCTTCCCAGCTGACTTCCTGCCACGGCTCGTCGATGCTGCTGCGAATCATCGGCTTGGTGATGCGGTCCGGGTGGGTGGCATAGCCCCAGGCAAAGCGACCCTTGACGCAGGAGTGGCCATGGTTGGCCTGGCCATTCTTGTCCGGCACCATGCGCACCAGCTGGTTCCCCTTGAGTTCGGCACGGAAGGAGCAGCCCACGCCGCAATAGGCGCAGGTGGTGATGACGCTGCGCTCCGGCTGGCCCCACTGGATGACGCTCTTTTCCATCAGCGTGGCGGTGGGGCAGGCCTGCACGCAGGCCCCGCAGGACACACATTCCGAACCGAGAAAATCCGCCCCGCCCGCCGGACTGACACGGGAATCGAAACCGCGTCCGGCAATGGTCAGCGCAAAAGTACCCTGGGTTTCTTCACAGGCGCGCACGCAACGGTTGCACACGATGCACTTGGACGGGTCGTAATCGAAATACGGGTTGGAAACGTCTTTCTTGTCCTGCAGATGGTTGGCACCGTCCATGCCATAGCGCACTTCGCGCAGGCCCACCTGCCCGGCCACGGTTTGCAGCTCGCAATTGCCATTGGCACTGCAGGTAAGGCAATCGAGCGGATGGTCGGAGATATACAGCTCCATCACGCCCCGGCGCAGTTTGGCCAGCTTGTCGCTCTGGGTGCGCACCACCATGCCGGGCGATACCGGGGTGGTACAGGAGGCCGGATAGCCGCGATGACCGTCGATTTCCACCATGCACATGCGGCAGGAGCCAAACGGCTCCAGGCTGTCGGTGGCGCACAGCTTGGGAATGGCGGTGTCCAGCAGCGCCGCCGCGTGCATGACAGAAGTACCCGGCGGCACGCTGATGTTCTGGCCGTCGATGGTAAGGGTGATGCTGGCCTCGCCGGCGCGTGCCGGCGTGCCCATATCCTTGTTGCAGGATGCACCTGCTCCGCATTGGCAGCTCATTGTGCTTGCTCCTGAGTGTCCAGCCCGAAATCGGCCGGGAAATGACGCATGGCACTTTGTACCGGGAAGGGGGTCATGCCGCCCAGCGCGCACAAGGAACCGTATTGCATGGTGTCGCACAGCTCATCCAGCAGCGCGCGCTGGCGTTGCCGCTCGGCGCTATCCGGTGCCGCCAGCAGACGCTCGATGACTTCCACCCCGCGGGTGGAGCCAATGCGGCAGGGCGTGCATTTGCCGCAGGATTCCTCGGCACAGAACTGCATGGCAAAGCGTGCCATCTGCCCCAGGTGCAGGCTGTCATCGCACAGCACCGCGCCACCGTGGCCCAGCATGGCACCAATGGCGGCCAGCGCTTCGTAATCCAGCGGGGTATCAAACTGCGACGGTGGAATCCACGCACCCAAGGGGCCGCCCAGTTGCACGGCTTTCACCGGCTTGCCGCTGGCGGTACCGCCGCCGTAATCGAACACCAGTTCGCGCAAGGTCAGACCGAACGCGCGCTCCACCAGCCCGCCACGGCGTACATTGCCCGCCAGCTGGAAGGCCATGGTACCCAGCGAGCGGCCCATGCCGAAATTGCGATACCAGCTGGCCCCGCGCGACAGAATCAGCGGTACAGAAGCCAGCGACAGCACGTTATGTACCAGGGTGGGCTGGCCGAACAGGCCGTGCAAGGCCGGTAGTGGCGGCTTGGCGCGCACCGTGCCACGGCGGCCTTCGACTGACTCCAGCAGCGAGGTTTCCTCGCCGCAGATATAAGCCCCGGCCCCTTCGCGTACTTCGATATCAAATTCATGGCCGCCGTGGGCCACATCCTCACCCAGATAACCATGGGCGCGGGCAATGTCGATGGCCTGACGCAGCACGGCAATGGCCGGCGCGTATTCGGAGCGCACATAGATATAGCCACGGCTGGCACCCACCGCCAGCCCGGCAATGGTCATGCCTTCAATCAGCAGGAAGGGGTCGCCCTCCATCAGCATGCGGTCGGCAAAGCTGCCGGAATCGCCCTCGTCGGCATTGCACACCACGTATTTCTGTTCGGCCTGCGCCTGACGCACGGTGCGCCACTTGATACCCGCCGGGAAGGCTGCGCCACCACGGCCACGCAAGCCGGATTCCAGCACCTCGGCCACGATTTCGTCGTGACTCAGCCGCGCCGCGTGCTCCAGCCCCTGATAACCGCCGTGAGCCAGGTAATGTTCCAGCGACAGCGGGCTGGTAATGCCGGCGCGGGCAAACAGCAGGCGCTGCTGGGTTTTCAGATAGGGCAGCTGTTCCACCAGCCCCACCGACAACAAATGATCGCCATTGGCGACCAGGTCCACATCCAGCAGGCTGGCCACGTCATCCGGGCTGACTTCACGGTAACCGGCGCGGCCTTGCGGGGTGTCCACCTCCACCAGCGGCTCCAGCCAGAACAGGCCGCGCGAGCTGGTGCGCACGATATCGATGTCCAGATTGCGGCGTGCCGCCTCGGCGGCGAACGCTGCCGCCACGGCATCCGCACCCACGGCGCAGGCTACCGAATCCATCGGGATATACAGGGTCAGCATTTTGCCTCCTTGCTACAGGATGCCAGCAGGGCGCTGAGTTTTTCCGGCGTGACGCGCGCGTGCAGCTGGCCATCCAGCTGCAAGGCCGGGGCACAGGCACAGGCCCCCAGGCAGTACACCGGGCGCAACTCAAGCTGGCCGTCCGCCGTGTGGCCGTGGTCGTCCACCCCCAGTTGCGTGCGCAACTGGGCGGCCAGCGCCTCGGAGCCCATGCTCTGGCAGGCTTCGGCACGGCACAGGCGCAGGCTGTGCGCGGCAGGCGGGGAGGTACGGAAATCGTGATAGAAGCCGATGACGCCATGCACCTCGGCCTGACTCTGGTTCATGGCACGGGCAATGGCCGGGATGGCATCGGCCGGAATATGGCCCAGTGCATCCTGTACGGCATGCAATAGCGGCAGCAGGCCGCCGGGCAGGTCCCGGTATTGCTGCAGCAGTTGCTGGAGTGTCTCTTGTTGTTGTGCGTTCATGCTTGCGGTCCTGCGCGTGAGCCTTGCTTGAAAACATGCTGTTTGACTGCCAGACGGCAAGATTGCGCCGTCTGGCAGCGCACTGCAATGCCCAATTGGCGTTAGCTGCCAGTCGGGCATGTACTCCTTGATGGTGAACTCAGTGTCAGGCGGCGCGCAGCAGTTGCAGATGCGGGTCAATGACGAATTTCTTCGGTGCTCCGCCATCGAAAGCCGCATAGCCCTGCGGGGCCTGATCCAGCGTGATCAGCTCCACGCCCACCACTTCGGCAATATTGATGCGGTCCCACAAAATGGCCTGCATCAGCGCACGGTTGTACTTCATCACCGGGGTCTGGCCGGTGAAGAAGGCGTGGGATTTGGCCCAGCCCAGCCCTAGCCGCACCGACAGGCTGCCCTTGCGCGCCGCTTCGTCCTTGGCACCCGGATCGTCAGTCACATACAGGCCGGGAATGCCGATGCGCCCTGCTTCGCGGGTGACTTCCATCAAGGAATTGAGCACGGTGGCCGGGGCTTCCTGCTGCGAACCGGCATGGCCGTGGCCACGCGCCTCGAAGCCGACAGCGTCAATGGCGCAATCCACTTCCGGCACGCCCAGAATGGCGGCAATCTGCTCGGCCAGTGTGGCATCCTGCGACAGGTCGGCAGTTTCAAAGCCCACCGCCCGCGCATGCACCAGCCGCGCCGGGTTCACATCCCCCACGATCACCACCGCCGCACCCAGCAAGCGGGCGGACGCTGCTGCCGCGAGACCCACCGGCCCGGCGCCAGCCACATACACCGTACTGCCGGGGCCAACCCCGGCGGAAACGGCACCGTGATAACCGGTGGGCAGGATGTCGGACAGGCAGGTGAGATCGCGGATCTTGGCCATGGCCTGATCGCGGTCGGGGAATTTCAGCAGGTTGAAGTCGGCATAAGGCACCATCACGTATTCCGCCTGCCCGCCCACCCAGCCGCCCATGTCGACATAGCCATAAGCGCCACCGGCACGGGCCGGGTTCACCGACAGGCACACGCCGGTGTGCTGTTCCTTGCAGCAGCGGCAGCGACCGCACGCCACATTGAACGGCACCGACACGATGTCGCCCTTTTTCAGGGTTTCCACATCGCTGCCCAGCTCGATGACCTCGCCGGTGATTTCATGCCCCAGCACCAGGCCGGAAGGCGCGGTGGTGCGGCCACGCACCATGTGCTGGTCCGAGCCACAGATATTGGTGCTGAGTACTTTCAGGATGACCCCATGGCCCAGCTTGCGGCCCTGGGGGGATACCAGTTCGGGAAAGGGAATGGACTGCACTTCTACCTTGCCTGGCCCTACATAAACTACACCGCGGTTACCCGTCATTGTTGTCTCCTCACTGCAACTGCATCGGAGCGCGCCCCGCTCCGGGGGGAGCCTGCGCCAGCCATGGCTGGCGGCCCACCCCAAGATAAGGGAGTGGCGGGTGGGCAACTTGAACAAATGCGACAGCTTTGCGGTGGATAACGTCTGTTGGCTGTTCGCCCGGTGGATAAAAAAACCTGTGTAATCATGGGGTTTTATGTACAGAACCGGCAGCACTGACATCCGCTCACGTGGATGATGTTTTGCATTGCCGCTTCCGCGCGCCGGGCGGGATGCGTGTTTGCTTGGCGACGTTATTGGCGCCAGCACGTAGGGCGGAAGCCCCAGCCTTACCGGGGCGTTCCGCCGTCATGCGGACCATCCCTGCACACAACAAAAAATCAATTGTTCGGACTGTGGGAATCCGCTGCGCGGATAATGTTTTGCATTGCCGCTTCCGCGCGGCGGACGGGAAAGAGGGCTTGCCTGGCCAAGCCCTCCTTCACCTCCAAGGCCACCCCACAAGCATGGCCTGCGGCTGCCCGACAGGCACCGTCCGGAGCGAGGCGCGCCTGAACTCGCGATTTGCTAACGTCAAATCGCTCAGACATTGCAGGCGCTTAAGACCTCGCCCCGGCCACCCGTCGGCATGCTTGACGGGGCCCTTGGGCGCGTTGGTGCGGTGCTTATCTGATCAGTAACACCTGTCGGAGCTGGCCCAGTCCCGTCAGCGCGAGCCGACGCAGACGTGCTGCCCAAGGTTTTAAGCGGCTGCATGTTTGAGCACCGTGACGGTAGCACGGTGCGAGTTCAGCCGCGCCTTGGGCAGGATGGCTGGGGCGGGAATTCGACGCGCTGCGGGTCGCCTTTTCTTTGGGTACTTTCTTTTGGCGAAGCAAAAGTAAAGTACCTCGACGGCGGGGCGAGACCCGCGAAGTTGATTTTGCTGTTGGTTTTGTTGGTTTTAAGGTGGTGAGCACCAAGCCAAGTATCCGCTCACGCGGATGATGATTTACATGCCGCTTCCGCGCGGCGGACGGGAAAGAGGGCTTGCCTGGCCAAGCCCTCCTTCACCTCCAAGGCCACCCCACAAGCATGGCCTGCGGCTGCCCGACAGGGCCCGACCGGTGCGAGGCGCGCCTGAACTCGCGATTTGCTAACGTCAAATCGCTCAGACATTGCAGGCGCTTAACACCTCGCCCCGGCCACCTGTCGGCATGCTTGACGGGGCCAAGGGTGGCGTCGGTGCGGTGGGAATCCAGCGGATAAGACGATTCCGGATGCTATCAAAATGATTTCTACTTACGACCCATAGAAGCCATTGATACCAACGTTCTCTCACAGGCTGCTTTGGAAGTTGAGCCGCCTTTCGAACTTCAAATGGCCACTGGCGGATTTCGAACAAGGGTGTAGTGAAGTTCATACTGCGCGGTATAGTGCCTAAACCACTCATGCTTGGCTCTAGAGTGATCATCGGTCGCAGGGTTGTTGTCGAGAGCCTTGTTGACTGCGGCAACTTTCGCATCGATTAATGCTTTGAAACTGATCGGCCCAGGAGTCCCCAATGCTTCCGGCGGAAGCATGATGTGAAAAGGCATTGCTGCTTTATGATCCAATATGTGGACATGGTCGAAACCGTCAAAGTCTGTCCGCAAAAAACCCCGAATAAACTCTTCACACCCTTGTGCATTTCCTCCCACCTGTAATGACTTTGCGACCGCATCTCTAGCCAACACAATGCGGGGATAGGTCGCAGCTTTACTTTCTAGCTGATACGCCTCAACTAACGCAGGACCGTAAACAAAATTCCCTTTGTGGCGTAAATCACCTACTGCTATCCCACCGCGAGATAACACTCCCTTGTGAAGCAAATGTAAGGTTATGGAACTCGCAAACTGTATCAATTCCGCTAACTCGTACCCATGACGAAACGGCAACGATACAGCCATGTTGTCTGAAAACGCGGAGACTTCATAATTGGATTGATGCTGGCCGCAGGTGATCTCCAGGGCCTCTTCGATCAAATCTTGTCGGTTTTCATTTATTAGGCGTTTAAATCCCAGCACGTCTAAAAAAAGCACTGCTCGTTGCTCGTAGTTAGCTGCCATTCATGCCTCCTCTGGCTACCGATTGTGACTATTTCCCGCTCATATTACTGACCTACCCCCGGCTAAATATTTAGCGAAGATCCCTATAGGTGCAACAGCTGCTGTTTGAATGAAGCTGTCATCTAAGAGTGTGCGTTCAATTGAGCTGTGATTGGCAGCTCTTGGCCGACACCAGTCATGCTAGCACGTTGGCATGGAGAAAATCTTGACCTGTATTGGTGACGGTCCAGACAGTGTTCCGTTATCGCAAGACCGTACCAACGAAATCTGCTCCCGTCAGCGCGAGCCGACACAGACGTGCCGCTCAGGGTCTTAAGCGGTCGGCTGTCCGCAGCGGCGCGACGCTAGCGCGCCGCAAGTTCCGGCCGCGCCCTGGGCGGTGCGGCTGGGGCGGGAATTCGACGCGCTGCGGGTCGCCTTTTCTTTGGGTACTTTCTTTTGGCGAAGCAAAAGTAAAGTACCTCGACGGCGGGGCGAGACCCGCGAAGTTGTTTTTGTCTTTGATTTTCAAGTTGTTTTTTAAGTCATCAACACAAGAAGTGTCACTGATGTTCTCGCACACCCGTCCAGCATGTTTCCGGTCTATATAGGCGAAGCAAAAGCAAAGTACCTCGATAGTGTGGCGAAACAGACGATTTGGTTTTGCTGCTGGTTTTTCGTTTGAAGGCGTAGGGTAGAAATCCGCTGCGCGGATGATGATTTGCATGCCGCTTCCGCGCGGCGGACGGGAAAGGGATCTTTGCTTGGCCAAAGATCCCCACTACGGGAAAAGCTAGCCGCATCGTATGGCCTGCGGCTGCCCGACAGGTCCCGACCGGTGCGAGGCGCGCCTGAACTCGCGATTTGCTAACGTCAAATCGCTCAGACATTGCAGGCGCTTAACACCTCGCCCCGGCCACCTGGCGGCATGCTTGACGGGGCCGGTGGGCGCGTTGGTGCGTTGGTTTTCTGATTAACAACTCCTGTCGGAGCTGGCCCAGTCCCGTCAGCGCGAGCCGACACAGACGTGCCGCTCAGGGTCTTAAGCGGTTGGCTGTCCGCAGCGGCGCGACGCTAGCGCGCCGCAAGTTCCGGCCGCGCCCTGAGCGGTGCGGCTGGGGCGGGAATTCGACGCGCTGCGGGTCGCCTTTTCTTTGGGTACTTTCTTTTGGCGAAGCAAAAGTAAAGTACCTCGACGGCGGGGCGAGACCCGCGAAGTAGCTTTTGTTGTTGGTTTTGCTCTTGGTTTTACGCTGTTGAAAACAGGACGAGTGAGCTATACGCCAGCCTCCCCAGCAAAAAGCCCCGGCCGGGGCCGGGGCTTTCAAAGGTGCGCTACCGATTAAATCAGTGGCCCAGTGCCTTGTTCACTGCCGCCAGGCCCGGCTTGCCATCCAGCGTGGTGACACCGGCCAGCCAGCTCTTGAGGATGTCCGGGTTTTTCTTCAGGTAGTCACGCGCAGCGGTTTCCGGCTTTACCTTGTCCATGATCGGGCCCATCACGCGGTTTTCGATGGTGGTGGTGAAGCGCAGGTTATGCAGCAGCTTGCCCACATTGGGACAGCGGGTTTCGTAATCCGGACTGATGGCGGTGAATACCTTGGCTTCGCCCAGGTTGGGGCCGAATACATCGTCGCCGCCGGTCAGGTAGGCCATCTTGTATTTCACGTTCATCGGGTGCGGTTCCCAGCCCAGGAACACGATCCACTTTTTCTGGCGGATGGAGCGTTCCACCTCGGCCAGCATGCCGGCCTCACTGGATTCCACCATCTTGAAACCGGCCAGGTTGAACTGGTTTTTCTTGATCATGCCGTCAATCAGCAGATTGCCGTCATTACCCGGCTCGATGCCGTAGATCTTGCCATCCAGCTTGTCCTTGAACTTGGCAATGTCCTTGAAATCCTTCAGGCCACCGGCAGCCACGTAATCCGGCACGGCCAGCGTGTACTTGGCACCCACCAGGTTGGGGGTGTCCAATACCTTGATCTGGCCGGCCTTGACGAAGGGCTCGATCACCGGGGTCATGGACGGGTTCCAGTAACCCAGAAACACGTCGATCTGCTTGCTCTTGATGCCGGAAAAGGTGATGGGCACCGAGGCGATGGTGGTGGTCGGCTTGTAGCCCAGCCCTTCCAGTACCACGCTGGCCATGCCGGTGGTGGCGGCGATGTCGGTCCAGCCTACATCGGCGAAACGGACATTGCGGCATTGCGCCGGGTCATTGGCCAGTGCACTGCCACAGGCAGCCAGCAATACCGTGCCCAGCATCAGCTTGCGAATTTTCATTACACCACTCCCGTATAAATATTTTGGTGAAGCCATCGACAGGATTGCCGCGCCGTGCCGTAGGCAGAACGGCCATGAATGTGTGGATAACCAGGATCTGACACATGGCAAGAGTGCCATGAAGCCGTAACAGGACTTGCGCCAGCACGACCGCGACTTGCGAGAAAACGCCGTGGAAAAAAAGCCAGCACTGCAAGGAGTAACAGTACTGGCCGACATGGCCGGCTGCCGGTTTTGCCGCCCGGCAGCCACCAGGCTCAGGCGATGACGGCAGAATCAACCAGATACTGCTGGCGCTCACGGCTGGGCGGATAGCCGAACAGGCCGCGGTAGGACTTGGAAAAGTGCGATGAGGACAGGAAACCACAGGCCACGGTGACTTCCATCACGCTCATATTGGTTTGCAGCAGCAATTCGCGCGCGCGGCGCAGGCGCAGGTCCAGGTAGTACTGCGCCGGGGTGGTATTCAGATACCGCTTGAACAGCCGCTCCAGATGGCGCAGGGACACGCCCAGTTCGTCCGCCAGATTCTCCAGCGAGCGCGGGTTTTCGATATTGCTTTCCATCGACAGCGCGGCGTCCACCAGCGTTTCGTGGCCGGTGCCAATACGGGCCAGCAACGGGATGTGCTGCCGGTCGCCATTGTCGCGCAGGCGGTCGACGATGAACTGCTCGGACACATCCGCCGCCAGGCTCTTGCCGCCCTTGTGACGGATCAGGTGGCACATGAAGTCCAGCGGTGCCGTGCCGCCACTACAGGTAAAGCGGTCACGGTCCAGCACGAACAGGTCCGACGTAAACTTGGTCTTGGGGAATTCCTCGCTGATGGACAGCAGGTTTTCCCAGTGGATGGCACAGCGGTAGCCATTGAGCACCCCGGCCTTGGCCAGCGCGAAGGTACCGGTACAGATGGCACCCAGCGGCACGCCCTGGGCAGCAAAGCGGCGGATGATGGACAACACCTTGTCGTCCACGGCATCCCGTACCTGCCAGCCGCCACAGACAATCAGCATGTCGTATTGCTGCGGGGCTTCGGGGGAGGTGATGGGCGACAGTTCCAGCCCGTTACTGGCGGCCACCGGTTGGCCATCGGCCGACAGCAGGCTCCAGCGGTAGAGTTTTTTGCGCGACAGGTAATTGGCCATGCGCAGCGGTTCCACGGCGTTGGAAAACGCGATCATGGAAAACTTGTCCAGCAGCAGGAAACCAATATGCGACAACGATGCGATTTGTTGCGGACCCATGGTGACCTCGGTAGGTGATGTGTGATGGATGGTTTTTGTGTTGTCTTGCATCGGCCGGATGATGGTTGCCATCCGGCCTGCGGATACCGGCAGGGTCTAGCTGCCCTGCTCTGCCGCACGCGTGGTGGGCGTGTGGCCAAAACTCTCGGTGATACGGTCCAGAATGATGGCCAGCAGCACCACCGCCAGGCCGCTTTCAAAGCCCAGGCCCACATCCAGACGCTGGATACTGGCCAGTACATCGTTACCCAGACCACCCGCCCCCACCATGGAAGCAATGATCACCATCGACAGCGCCATCATGATGGTCTGGTTGACCCCGGCCATGATGGACGGCAGCGCGATGGGCAGCTGCACCTTGAACAACAGCTGCCAGGAGGTACAGCCAAAGGCATTACCCGCCTCTACCTGTTCCTTGTTCACCATGCGGATGCCCAGGCTGGTCAGGCGCACGGCCGGCGGTACGGCAAACACCACGGTGGCCAGAATCCCCGGCACCCGGCCCAGGCCAAAGAACATGGCAGCCGGAATCAGGTAAACAAAGGCCGGCATGGTTTGCATGAAGTCCAGCACCGGGCGCACCAGCATGCCCACCAGCTTGTTGCGCGCACACCAGATGCCCACCGGCACCCCCAACATCAGGCTGACGCAGGTGGCGGACAGGGTCAGCGCCAGGGTGGCGATGGTCTGACCCCAGAAGCCGGTAGCCCAGATCAAGCCCAGCGCGGCACAGACAAACAGGGCAAATTTCCAGCCCAGCCGCCAGAAACCTACACAAGCAAAAATTGCGCCCATTGCCAGTGGCGGAATGCCCAGCAACAGGAATTCCACCATGGTGGCAAACCAGTCGATGGTGTTGCCGATGGCGTCAAAGGCCCCGGCGTTGTGGTCCAGCATGAAATGAATGACCTGATTGACCCAGTCGCCAATCGGCAACATGTCTTGCGTGCTGATATCAGCCATGACGGCGTACTCCTTCGCTGCGGCTCACGCACCATCCCGGCGCTGCGGCCCGGGGATGGTACGGTCTGCCTGTTGTCCGGTTCAGTTGGTGGCGGTGCTTTGCAGGCGGTGCTGGGAAATCTTGCTCAGCACGCTGCTGGGCGTGATCAGGCCCAGGCACTGGCCCTGATCGTCGCGTACCTGCAAGGGTTCGGTCTGGCCCAGCAACTGCTGCAATACATCCGGCAGGCTGCAGGACGGCGGCACATGCAGGCCGGGGCGGCCCGAATGCGGCGGGTTGGCCACTTCGATCAGGTCCTTGGCTTGCAGATAACGCGAGGTATCCACGCTCTTGAAGAAGTTGCGCACGTAATCGTCCGCCGGGTTTTCGATGATTTCCTGCGGCGTGCCCACCTGCACCAGCCGGCCGCCTTCCATGATGGCAATGCGGGTGCCGATGCGCAGCGCCTCTTCCAGATCGTGCGACACAAAGAAGATGGTGCGACGCTGCTCGCGCTGCAGCTTGAGCAGGATGTCCTGCATTTCCGAACGCTTGAGCGGGTCCAGCGCCGAGAAGGCTTCGTCCATCAGCATCAGCGAGGGATTGACCGCCAGCGCCCGCACCAGGCCGACACGCTGCTGCATGCCGCCGGACAGCTCGTGCGGGTATTTGTGGGCAAACGGTGCCAGCCCCACCTGTTCCAGCACTTCCATGCCGCGGGCTTCGCGGCTTTTGCGATCCACGCCAGCAATTTCCAGGCCAAAGGCGGCGTTGTCCAGCACCGAACGGTGCGGCATCAGGGCAAAGCTCTGGAACACCATGCTCATGTCGCGGCGGCGCAAATCCACCAGCTGCTTGTGATTGAGCTTGGTGATGTCCTGCCCGTCCAGGATGATCTGGCCGTCGGTGGGGTCCATCAGGCGGTTGATCAGGCGGATCAGCGTGGATTTACCGGAACCGGACAGGCCCATCAGTACGAAGATTTCACCCTCCTGCACTGAAAACGACACATCGTTCACGCCGACCACACTGCCGGTCTGCTTGAAGATTTCATCTTTATGCGCGCCGGACTTCAGCATGCGCATGACATCCGAGGACTTGCCTCCAAAAACCTTGTAGAGGTTCTTCACCACTATCTTGGCCGACTGCATTGTCTCTTCTCCTTCGTAGCGATCGCACGCTGGACCAATCCTGTCGCCTGCTTCATTCACTGCGCTGTCCGGCAGTGCTGAAATCTTGTGCGGCTGGCTGTCTTCCATCGTGTCCGGTCTGGCAGCCATGCTGCCGGGCCGGGACTGTGGTCTACCCGGATACGACGTGCTTTGTTCCGGGACATCTAAACATGCGTGCCAGGCATCGCTGGCAGACTGCGGTCATCTATTCCCCATGGCCGTTGCCCACCGGTCCGGACGTGGCAGACAGCACGCTGCGCTGCAACAACAACCACCCGTTTCACCGCCAACGCTTTCGAAGAATATTTAATGTAAATCAAGGATTACGATAGGGAGTTAGTGGTATTGAAAATAACTACATTCCGACGCCAAGCTGTCTTGAAACGACATCCGGTCGAAAAATGACAATTCTTCATCCCCCCCAGTAAAATCAGACCTTTAGCCGCCCCTTGCGACAGCCTGAGCGCCATCCATAGCTGTCGTAAAAAAACAGCAATAAACAATCAGTCAATTCTGTTAATGCAGTGTATTTTCCTGACGCAGCGCACCAATGGCATAAGCGTAGGCATTTCCTCTATCCAAAAGATATAAAGCAAGAAAAATGCCTGTTGCCGAAACGACAAGCAGGCATCAAGGGAGCCACACGAGAAGCCTGCCGGGGGAAGCAGGCCGGGGAAAAATCAGCGGTCCACCACCAGATCGCTCAGCGGCTTGCTACAGCAAGGCAGGAAGAAACCCTGGTCCACCTCGCGCTGGCGGATGCCGCCTTCGTGCTGCATGTCCACCTTGCCTTCCAGCAGCTTGGTCTTGCAGGTGCCGCACACGCCACGGGTGCAGGAAGCCGGCAGGCGCATGCCCTTGGCCAGGGCTGCGGCCAGCACGGTCTGCCCCGGTGCGACTGACAAATCGTCGCCCATCTTGGCAAAGTGCACATTGAAGCCGCCTTCGCAGCTGGCTGATATTTCGTCCACTGCGGCGTCCGGCGCTGCAGCGGCCAGCTCGGCAAAATTGAAGCTCTCTTCGTGGTAGTGCTGCATGTCAAAGCCGCAGTCCTGCAGCATCTGCCGCACCGAGGCCATATAGGGTGCCGGGCCGCAGCAGAACACCTGGCGCGCCATCAGGTCGGGCACCATGTGCAGCAGGCGCGCGGCGTCCAGCCGGCCGGTAAAGCCCGGCCATTCCGGTTCGCCCTGCCGGTTTTCACAGACAATCGCCTGGCTGAAAGTGGCATGGCTGCTGGCAAGCCCGGCCAGTTCCTTGCGGAAAATGATGTCGCGCGGCGAGCGCGCACTGTGGACAAATACGATGTCCGCACCGCTGGCCAGGTCGGTCAGCGCCCGGCTCATCGACATCAGCGGGGTTATACCGCTGCCGGCGGACAAGAACAGATACGGCGTACTGGCGTGGCGCACATAGCTGAATTCGCCGGACGGCCCCAACACGTTCAGCTGCATGCCGGGACGCAGGGTGTCATGCAACCAGCCGGACACCACGCCGCCGGGAATGCGCTTGACCGTGATGCTGACGCGGTCTGGCCGGGTGGGGCTGGAGGACAGGGTGTAACAGCGGTTGACGCTTTCACCGTTGATGTCCAGCTCCAGCGTGATGAACTGGCCGGGCTGGTAATGAAAGCGGCGCGGCGGTTCGGCACGGAACACAAAGGTTTTGACGTCGTGGGTTTCCTCACGCACCTGCACGCATTGCAGCGTGCTGTCTTCGCCCGGCTGCCACCAGGGCAGGTCGGCGGCTTGCGGGTGGGTATCCGGATGGGTGTTGACGCTGCTCATGGCGATTCCTTTGCTGACTGGCTGATCGCCCGTTGGCGGGCTGTTGCTGTAAGACCCGATAACAAAACCCCCGCTCCAGCGTTGCGCCACCTTGCCGTACGCTATGTACTGTCTGCGGCGGCGCGCCTTGGCCCGGGTTCTCTACGCGGTTTTGTTAACGGTTCTAAGAGTGGCAGGCCGCGCCAGGCAGCCTGCCGTTTACTACGTTTTACGGCGCGAAAAACCGGATCAACCCTGTTCCAGCCCTGCCCCCAGGCGGCCGATATACCAGTTGGTGAATTTCTCCACCAGCTCTTCGGTATAGGGCGAATACGGGCCGGGACGGTAGGCGGTGCTGTTGACGCCCACTTGCGACTCTTCCACCAGATGGCGGTCCTGGCCGTTGGTGGCGTTCCACACGCGGGTGAGGTTGGCCACGTCGTAATCCACGCCTTCCACCGCGTCCTTGTGTACCAGCCACTTGGTGCGCACCAGAGTGGTGTCCGGGGTCAGCGGCAGTACGGTGAAGGTGACGATGTGGTCGGCCATGAAATGGTGCCAGGAGTTGGGCTGTGTCCAGAACGACAGGCCACCGGCGTCGGCGTCCTTGATGTCGCCCAGCAGCTTCTTGCAGGCCGAGCCGGTGTCCATGGTTTGCGACTGGCCCTTGCGGTCCAGCGGCATGCGCATGGTGCGGAAGCCGGATACGTCGGACAGCTTTTCGATTTCCGCCGACGGCAGGCCACAGGCCTCCCAGCGTTCATGGCTGTCCTTGACGATGTTTTCGTAATTGGCCAGGCCCGCGGCCAGTTCGGCCTTGGGGGCAAAGCCGTAGCTGTAGGCATACAGCGAAATAGTCAGCTCGGGATGGTTACCGGTGCAGTGGTAGCACTCGCGGTTGTTTTCCATCGTCAGCTTCCAGTTGCCAGCCTCGATGATGTCGATCTGGGCGGCCACCTTGGTGTTTTCAATCTGGTGCGGGGCGATATAGGGGCCCATCTGCTCCAGCATCACGTCGATGTCAGCCGGCGGCTCATCGGCCAGACAGACAAACAGCAGGCCTTCCAGATTCTTCAGATGCACCGGCTTGAGGCTGTGATGCGACAGGTCGAAGCCTTCGGGCATGTGGTCGGCAAAAATCAGCTTGCCGGCCAGGTTGTAGGTCCACTGGTGATAAGGACAGACCAGATTGCCCACCGAGCCTTTTTCATCGGCACACAGGCGCGAGCCACGGTGGCGGCAGACATTGTGGAAGGCCTTGATCTGCATGTCGTCGTCACGCAGGATCAGGATGGGTTCCTTGCCGATTTCCACGGTGACATAGTCGCCCGGCTCCGGGATTTCCGCTGCCACGGCCACGTAAACCCAGTGCCGCTGGAAGATGTATTTGAGGTCGGCATCAAACACTTCCTGCGAATTGTAGAACGGGGCCTCCAGGCTATGCCCCGGCTGACGGCGGGCAACCAGCTCACGCAGTTTTTGTACCGGCTGGAAGCGAATGGCGCTTTCTTGCATTTCACGCATCTCCAAAACAAGTTTTTGCTCAGGCATCCTGCTAGCCGGTGGGTGGGGTGCTGGTCGGATGCTGCGGGGTTGTTGTCAGAAATCGACGAGCTGATGTTGCCTGAGGTAATCCAGCACAACTTGCGCTTTCTCGACAGAATCACCCTGTTTTACGACCACACCGGCAGCCTTGCCATCACCCCCGGCAATCGCCCCCTGCATGCGGGCATGACCACTGACCTTGCTGGCGGCCACCAGCGCGCGCGCACGGCGGGCCGGCTCCAGCACCACCGGGGCCAAAGCCGCACCAGTGGCGGCTTTGCGGCGAATCTTGCCCTGTTGCAGCCGGGCATAACTCCAGCCGGCTGCGGTAGCTGCGCGCGGATTGACGCTGGCCAGCAGCGGCAGGCTGGCCTTGAGCGTACGCCGCACGCCTTTGGGCAGCGCCTGCACCGCCTGCCATTGCTGGTCGGATTTCGACAAGGCCAGCACATCCGGCAACAAGGCGCAGCCCAGTTGCTCGGCCAGCTGATAAGGCAGCAGACCGGAGCCGTCACCGCCTTCGGCGCGGGCACCGCACAGCAGCATGGGGTAATCCTGCAGGGCCTCGGCCAGCGCACCCAGGACATCACTGTCGGGGCTCAGGCTCAGGCTGTGGACATGAGCGGCACCACGCGCCAGATAATCCGCCAGCGCCGCATCATCGGCGGCACCGGCATACCAGACATCCACCTGATCAGAAAGACGCTGTGCCAGCGCCAGTGCGGCCAGATCGGCCTCGCCGGCACAGGGACGACCGCTAACCGGATGCACGGCGGGGGAAACCAGGACGGCTATTTTCATTGCTGTTTCTCCTTAAAGCCGAAATCTGCTGCGCTTCGGTGACACTGCGTTCAAAACGCCTTCGGAATGCTCATTTACGCGCATGTAAACTCCGCTTCCTCACGCGTTTTCGCCTTGTCTCACTCTAGCTCGCGAGATTTGCCTCAGACTAAATTACGCTCACGCCGCACCAGTTGTTCAAACGCACTGATGAAGGACTGGCAGTCGTCGATGATGCTGAGGTCGGCACGCTTGATCATGGGGGCCGCCGCATCCAGGTTCACCGCAATCACATGGCGGCAGGACTTGATGCCTTGCAGATGCTGTACCGCACCGGATATGCCCAGCGCGATATAGGCGCTGGCCTGTACTGTTTTGCCGGTGGCACCCACCTGCTTGTCGCGGGTAAAGCGGCCATCGTCCACCGCCACGCGGGAAGCTCCCACCGCAGCACCCAATGCTTCGGCCAGCGCCAGAAAGCCCGGCACATTGCTGACGCCATTGCCGGCCGACACAATCAGGTCGGCTTCTTCCAGCGCCAGCTCGGAGGCCGGACTGGCGGCACTGCCCAGGTCCTGCACCTGCTCGCTGACGGCAGGCAAGGCAGCGGTTTCCAGCCGTTCGCCCTTGCCGACAAACGGCAGTTTGGCCTCGGCCACGCCACGTGCCAGCAACAATAGCTGTGCGCGTTCACGCAGGCTGAAACCAGCACCGGGCTGACGACGGCGCACGCCATCGGCGGCGATTTCCACCACATCGGTCACCACCGACAGCCGGGCGCGACAGGCCAGGCGGCGGCCCAGGTCGGCGTCTTCGCCACGGTCGGCAAACAGCACGGTATGCGGGCTTTCCTGCTGCAGCAGTTGTTGCAGCAAGGCCAGTTTCTGTTCCGGCGCATAACCGGGGTCGGCCACGGTCAGGGCGCGGTCCACGGCCAGTTCGGCCAGTGCTTCCGGCGCAGCGCCTTCCATGCCGTACAGCAAGGCCAGTACTTCGCCGTCCTTGCCGGCCAGAATGGCGGCGGCGGCAATGGCTTCGCGCGCCGCATCATCCAGCTGGCCGCGTTCGGCATGGGCCACCACCAGCAGGCGCTGGCTGAACGGCCCCTTGCTGCGCAGCGGCTTGTGGGCCGGGCCGTGGGCCAGCATGGCGGCATCGCGGCTGCCGCTGTCATCGCCCAGCACAATGCGCTTGAGGCCGCTGGGCCCCAGCACCCACGGGCGACGCGGGTCGATGCGCGGAATGGCCTGGGTAGAAAAATCCATCACTTTCTCCTTGTAAGCAGCAGCGGACGGGGCGAAGTCTGTGCTTCAGCCCCAGCTCGCCTCAGGCCAGGCGTTCGGCCACCAGTTCGGCCAGTTCGATCACGTCTGCCCGCTCACCCACCACGCCTTCCAGCATGGCCGTGCAATTGGGGCAGGCCACCGCTACCCGGCCGGTGCCGGTTTCGCGGATGTCGTCCATGCGCATGTCGGGAATGCGACGCTGGCCGGGAATATCGGTAAAGGCCGCGCCACCACCCCAGCCGCAGCAGCGGGCGTCGCGCCCGGAGCGCTGCATATCGACAACTTTGATACCAATGCCCTTCAGCACATTGCGCGGCGCATTGAAGCCATCGTTGTAACGGCCCAGATAGCAGGGGTCGTGGAAGGTGAGCGGCGGCAGCGGCGTGGCATCGGCCTTCAGCGGAATGGCGCGACGCGCCAGCAGGTGTTCCAGCAGCTTGCTGTGGTGCCATACGTCAAACTGGCCGCCCAGCGCCGGGTATTCATTGGCCAGGCAATGGAATACATGCGGGTCCGGCGTGACGATGTGGGCAAAGCGGTATTGCGCCAGCGTGGCGATATTGGCCTGGGCCAGCCGCTGGAAGCCGGCTTCGTCGCCCAGACGGCGTGCCACGTCGCCGCAGTCGCGCTCGGCCTCGCCCAGCACCGCCACCTTCACCCCGGCGGCCTTCAGTACTTTCACCAGGGCGCGCAATGCACGCTGGTAACGCATGTCGAATGCGCCTTCGCCGGCCAGCAGCAGCCATTCGGTGTGTTCGCCCGGCTGCAACACCGGCAGGTCCAGGTCAATCGCCCAGTGGTAACGCACCGCCAGCGGGTAGCCGCCCACGGTGTCGGTATTGCGCAGATTGGCCAGCGCCTCGCTGCCCTTGCCCGGTACTTCGCCACGGCTGAGGGTGACGTGACGACGCAGGTTGACCACGGTGTCCACATGCTCGATCAGCATCGGGCAGTTTTCCACGCAGGCGCGGCAAGTGGTGCAGGACCACAGCGTTTCCGCCGCCAGCACACTGCCGACGATGTCCTCGCCCGGCTTCACCACCACGGCCGCATCGCGGCCAGGATGCGGGTTGCCGGCATAGGCCGGGTCGGTGCCACGGCTCTGTGCCGCCACCATGTCCTGGATCAGCTTTTTCGGGTTGAGCGGCTGCCCGGCGGCATAGGCCGGACAGGCGGCTTCACACTTGCCGCACTGCACACAGGCATCAAAGGACAGCAGGCGGTTCCAGGCGAAGTCCTCCACCTTGGCCACACCCAGCTCCCCTGCGGCCAGATTCAGCGGCTTGAGGTCGGAGGATTTACCGGCAAAGCGTTCGGCACGCGGGTGAAAGGCCAGATGCAGCAAACCGGCCACCGCATGTTTCATCGGCCAGCCCAGGCCAATGCCCAGCGCCAGTTCGGCACCGCCCAAGGCCAGCATCAGCAGCGCCACCACGGCAATCAGCTGCCCGGCCATGCCCAGCTGCGGGCCGGCAAACAGCAGACCGGCGGCCAGCAGGCTGCCCAGCGCAAACAGGCGCAGGCGGGCGGGCAATACTTGCCAGCGGCCCTGCGACAGGCGCGGCGGGGCTTGCAGGCGACGGGCCTGCATCATGCGTGCGCCCAGCAGCATCACCGCGGCCATCAGCACCAGCAGCACGTCCAGCCAGCCCTGGTACAGCATCAGGCCGTAGTTGAGCGCCGACAGCAGCAGGATGGCCACGCCGCCACCGGCTGCCGCCACGTGAGCGCGGGCCACGGCGGGCTCGCGCGCCACCACGTGGTGGATATCGACAAAATAGCGCTTGGGCATGGCCAGAAGGCCAAGCCAGGACACACTGGCGCTGCGCCCCTGCTGCCACAGGCTGGCACGTCTGGCCAGGCCACCCAGCAGCAGGAGAGCACCCAGCCAGAACAGTCCGGTCAGGGCATGGGCAAGGGAGAAGCTCATGTCAGAAATCCTTCACCAGACGCAGGGCGTCGTAGATAGCACCGTGGATGTTGTGCATGGAAATGCAGTCACCCACGCGGAACAGCAAAAACTCACCCGCCGCCAGCGGCTGCGACAGGGAAGGCTGCGGCTGCGAGGCAAACAGGGTGTGGACATCGGTATGGCCCTGGTTCTTTGACAGCTCCTTCATGTCCCAGTACAGGCTGTCATTGGGCAGGATGCCGTTTTCGATCACCACCTGATCCACCGCCCGTTCTTCCAGCGCCTCGGTGTATTCGTTGCGCAGCACGGCGATTTTCTTGTCGCCTTCGGCATACACCTTGTCCAGCCAGAAATTGGGGGTGGGGATGATGCCCTGTGCGTACAGGCGGCGGTAGAAAATGGGGAAAGTCGTCCCGCCGGTGTCGTCGCCCACTTTCACGTCGGGGGTAACGATTTCCACCGTGCTGCCACGGCTGGACAGGAAGTCGGCCACGCCGAAACCGGCCTGGGTGCTGACGGCGTCATACACCAGCACGTTCTTGCCCGGCTCCACCTTGCCGGACAGGATGTCCCAGCTGCTGACGGCCACGCCCTCTTCCACGCCCCAGTCCGGCACCTGGCTGGTATAGGGAATACCGCCGGTGGCCAGCACCACGATGTCCGGTTTTTCCGCCAGAATCATCGCCTTGTCGGCAGCCACGCCCAGACGGCGATCCACCCCCAGACGCTGGGTTTCCATGTCCAGCCAGCGCACGATGCCGGCCATCTGTTCGCGCTGAGGGGCCTTGGCGGCGAGTACGATCTGCCCGCCTACCTGCGGCTGTTTCTCGAACAGCACCACTTCATGGCCACGCTCGCGCGCCACGCGGGCGGCTTCCAGCCCGGCCGGGCCGGCACCCACCACCACCACCTTGCGCAGCTTGTCGGCCTTGGCAATGTCGTGCGGCATGGTGGCTTCACGGCTGGTGGCGGCATTCTGGATGCACAGCACGTCCTGACCGTGATACTGGCGGTCGATGCAGTAGTTGGCCCCCACACACTGGCGGATCTGGTCTTCCTTGCCATCGCGGATCTTGATCACCAGATGCGGGTCGGCAATATGGGCGCGGGTCATGCCCACCATGTCCACCATGCCGCTGGCCAGAATGCGTTCGGCCTGTACCGGGTCGCGAATGCTTTGCGCGTGCATCACCGGCACCTTGGACACCGACTTGATGCCGGCAGCCAGATGCACAAACGGCTCCGGCGGCAAGGCCATCGGCGGCATGCAGTTGGCCAGGGTGTTGTGGGTGTCGGCACCGGAGCCCACCACCGACAGGTAGTCGATCAGGCCGGTTTCCGACATGGCCGCGGCAATGTCCTTCAGCATGTCGTGGCTCAGGCCGTCTTCATGGAATTCGTCACCGCACATGCGCAGGCCGACGCAGAAATCCGGGCCTACTTCGGCACGCACCGCATTGAGCACTTCCACACCAAAGCGCAGGCGGTTTTCAAAGCTGCCGCCCCATTCGTCGCTGCGGAAGTTGGTGCGCGGGCTCCAGAACTGGTCGATCAGATGCTGGTGGGCGGCGGAAATCTCGATACCGTCCATGCCGGCTGCCTTTACCCGGCGCGCAGCCTGGGCAAAGTCGGCAATGATGCGGCGGATTTCATGCTGCTCGATCACCTTGGCGTTGCCACGGTGTACCGGTTCGCGAATGCCGGACGGGCTGACCAGATGCGGCCAGTGCTCGCCGTAATAGCTGGAGCGGCGGCCCATGTGGGTGGCCTGGATCATGATCTTGGCGCCGTGGCGGTGCATGGCCTCGGCCAGCCGCGCCAGCGGGTCGATGATGGCGTCGGTGGCCAGGTTTACCGACTTCCACCAGCTTTGCGGGCTGTCGATGGACACCGGGCTGGAGCCGCCACAAATGGCCAGGCCCAGGCCGCCCTTGGCCTTTTCTTCGTAATAGCGGATGTAACGGTCGCCGGGCAGGCCGCCCGGCTCGGCATACACCTCGGCATGCGCGGTGCTCACCACGCGGTTGCGCAGCGTCAGCTTGTTCAGGGTAATGGGCGCAAACAGGTGCGGATAGCGCATGGGACGACTCCCGGCTTACAAGGGATGAACGGTGAAAATGCAGTAGTCGGCCCCCAGGCCGGCACACTGGCTTTCGCGGCTGACGGTGCGGTAGTCATGGCCCAGGTTTTCGCCCACCCAGTCCATGGCACCGGCAAACCAGCCGGCAAACAGATAGCAGGCCATGTGTTCGCTCTGCGGTGCACCGGCCACGCCCTGGGCCAGCACGAAACAGGAGTTGTCCAGGCGGATGCTGGCATTGCCAGTCACTTCGTCGGCCTCGATGAAGCTGAACTGGCCCCAGCCGCGCTGCGACAGGCGGGACAGATAGTGTTCAAACACTTCCATGCCCTTCAGGCCGTGGGTTTGCGCTTCGCTGCCGCACCAGAAGTGGGCAGAACGGTAACCGGCTTCGTACAGCGAATCGGCATACACGCGACGGCCCAGTGCTGCCTCGATGGCCAGATGGTTGTTGATGAAGAAATGCCGCGGCACATACAGCATGGGCAGGCCGTTGGTACTCCAGACGCCGGTGTCGGCATCCACGTCGATGGGAAGTTGAGGTTGCATGCCACTCTCCTGAGCAAGATGGGCGAGTTTGTCCGCCATTGCATGCATGGTGCCGGAGCGCATGCTGCCGCTGTTCAGCGCTTGCGACAGGTATTTGCCCCATACCGACCAGGCGGTCGCTTACGGGCAAAGCACAACCGTCGTGGTCGCAAGCACACACACCACCCATTCCAAATGACAGGAGAGTAGAAAACACGACCTGAGATGGCTTGCCTGCTGGTAGGCAAGACCTGACAGTTGCCGAACATCTTGCTTCGGCAGATACGGTTGCCAGGTTTGCAAGACGCCCTCACCGCTGGAAATTCACTTGTTCAGGAGACCCGACATGGACAGTACAACGCTCTTGCTTTACGTCATTGCCGCCACCGCAGCCACCATCACCCCCGGACCAACCATGCTGCTGGCACTGCACAATGGTGCCAACAGCGGCATGCGTGTAGCCGCCTGCGGCATTGCCGGTGCCGCGTTGTCCGACCTTATCCTGATCACTGCGGTTGGCTGTGGGCTGGGCAGCCTGATATTGGCATCTGAACAGTTGTTTACGCTACTCAAGTGGGTGGGATGCATATATCTGCTCTATCTGGCATGGCAGCTGTGGCAGGCAGCACCCACACTTTCCAGCACTGCCTCAACAAGGGATAACAACAATGGGCAAGGCCGGGCTGCCTTTCGCCGCTCATTGCTGATTGCCTTGTCCAACCCCAAAGGGCTGCTATTTTTCTCTGCCTTTCTGCCGCAATTCATCCAGCCACAGGCCAGCCTGACCGGCCAGTACGCCACGCTTGCTCTGGTCACTGCGCTGATCGATATCGTCGCCATGAGCGCCTACGCTGCCGGAGGCCATCACAGCATGCGTATTTTGACTCGCAGTGCCCTACGACGAATCAATCGCAGTTGTGCCGCCATCCTGGCCGGTCTGGCCATTGCACTCAGTCTGTATCGCCGCAGCGCTTCGCAGTGAGCAGGTGAACTTCTCCAACACCAGCAAATTCGGCCAGTCCAAGCGCGCTATCAATCCGGGCATATTCAACGGTCATGTCACCGGCCCGGCCAGTGATGCCTCCCCACCTCCACTTTCCGACAGGTTTTTGACCATGCATACGCTTACCGACGACGGTACCCGCCTGTTTCTCAGCCGCATGGGCGATAGGGGTAGCCCGCCCCTGATCCTGGCCCACGGCACATTTACCAATCAGCGCAGCTGCGCCCCGCTGGCCAGCCACCTGGCCGCACGCGGCTGGCAATGCTGGTTGTTTGACTGGCGCGGACACGGCTACAGCGACCAGCCCCGTGCCTCTTTCAATTTTGAAACCCTGGCCAGGCAGGATGTCCCTGCCGTGCTGCGGGTGGTGGAGGAAAACTGTGGGCCGCTGCGCCCCTTCTGGCTGGGGCATTCAGCCGGTGCGGTGATTGCCGCCATGTGGCTGGCCAGACAAGCGCCAGCCTGCACCCGGCTGGCCGGTTTGCAGATGCTGGCCGCCCAGGCCACCAGTCGGCAGCGCAGTTGGGCGATGCAGAAAAAGATTCGCCTGATTTCCTGGCTGCTGCCCTTGCGCCGGCAAATTGCCAGCCACTGGATGCCACTGGCTACCGAGGCGGAAAGCAGCCACCTGCTGCGTCAATGGTGTCAGTGGAGCCTGCGTGGTCACATGCAGGGCAAGGATGACTTTGACTACCTGGCTGCACTGGGCAGGCAGCAACTGCCGGTACTGTCATTGGCCGGGGGAGGCGATGACTTCATCTCGCCACCGGATGGTTGCCAGCGCCTGCTGGAAAGCTTTGGCAGCGCCAGCAAGCGCTATGTGCTGTGCAGTCAGGCACAGGGCTTTCTGGAGGATTACAGCCACGAGCGGCTGCTGCTATCAAAAAATGCCAAGAACGAAATCTGGCCCTTGCTGGAAAACTGGCTGCACCAGCATGCCCATCAGTCCCAGCCGCCGGCACCAGATCAGGAAGCCGCTTTTCTGTTGCCATCAAGCGCTCCACCACCAGTGCACGCCAGCGCTGATGACATTGATTTTCAACAGCAGCTGTAATAGCAGAGCAAAAGCAAACAGCCCGCCGCCATCATCAAGGGCTGCGGGCTGTAACAAGGGTTAAAGCGCTATCAGTGCGTCCACTCATTAACCTTGCCGGCGTTGGCCTTCACCCAGCTATCCGCCGCGGCTACCGGTTTGGCACCATTTTCCACATCCAGCATCACCTTGCCGATTTCCTCCGGCTTCCAGCGGAATTTCTTGAAGAAGGCCACCACTTCCGGAGCCTTGGCAGTGAGGCCGGGGTTGATCACGCTATCCACATGCTCGGCATCGCCGTACACCTTCTGCGGGTCTTCCAGGAAGCGCAGTTTCCATTTGGCAAACATCCAGTGCGGAATCCAGCCGGTAACGGCAATGGATTTCTTGCTGTTGATGGAGCGGGCCAGTTCCGCCGCCATGCCGGTACCGGAGCTGGGCAGCAGGGTGTAATCCAGCTGGTATTTCTTGATGGCTTCTTCGGTTTTCTTCATCACGCCGGCACCGGCGTCGATACCGACGATACGGCCCTGGAAGGCCGCCTTGTTGGCGTTGAGGTCGGCAATGGAATGCGCAGCCACATAATCAGGCACGATCAGGCCGATCTTGGCACCCGGATAGTTCACCCCCAGGTCCACCACCTTGTCCTTGAACTGGCTGTAATAGGCTTCGTGGGTGGTGGGCAGCCAGGCCGACAAGGTGGCGTCCAGATCGCCCCGGGCCACACCCTGCCACATGATGCCGGCGGCCACCGGCACGATTTCCACCGGATAACCCAGCTTGTTGCGGATGATGTTGGCCGCCACATTGGTGGTGGCCACACTGTCCGACCAGCCTTCTACATAGCCGATCTTGATGGTGGGCTTGTCAGCAGCATGGCTACAGAATGGCAGGGCCACACCGGCCAGCAGCAGGGCAAGAAATTGGCGTTTCAGCATTGCGTTCTCCAAAGATAGACAGGTTGAATCAAGGATGAACATCACAGAGCGGGTGCGGCATCATGAACGTGCCGTGTTGTCAGCCCGCTTCCGTTACAGCACCGCAGCTGTTACTGCACGGAAACCGGGTCTGCCTAAGGCAGCCCGGCGTCCTTGTTGTAAACGGCAGCCCGCTAGTGACGGGCCCAGTGGCAAGCGAATAAAAAAGCGGGGTCTTGCGACCCCGCTCAAGGCTCAACTACCCCAGACGTCTGCAAATACACGCAGCCAGTTTTCCCCCAGCACCTTGCGGATCTTGCTCTCGGACCAGCCGGCCTTTTCCATGGCAGCAGTCAGATTCGGCGTTTCGCCGATGGTGCGGATGCCTTCCGGATTGAGGATGGTGCCAAAGTTGGTCAGGCGGCGATGACGGCCCTTGTCGTGGGTGATCCAGTCAAAGAAGCCCTTGTCATAGCCCTGGGTGAAGTCGGTGCCGTAGCCCACGCAGTCCTCACCCACCAGGTTGATGATGTAGTCCATGGCCTCGACATAGTCGTCCACCGTGGCCTCGATGCCGCGCTTGAGGAAGGGCGGGAACATGGTGACGCCGATGAAACCGCCATGGTCGGCAATGAAGCGCAGTTCTTCATCGCTCTTGTTACGCGGGTGTTCTTTCAGGCCGGACGGCAGGCAGTGCGAGTAGCACACCGGCTTTTTGGATTCCAGAATGGCCTCGCGCGAGGTGTTGCCGCCCACATGCGACAGATCCACCATGATGCCCACTCGGTTCATCTCGTTGATCACTTCACGGCCAAAGCCGGACAGGCCGCCGTCGCGCTCGTAGCAGCCGGTGCCCACCAGGTTTTGCGTGTTGTAGCACAGCTGCACCACGCGCACGCCCATGTCGGCAAAGGCTTCGATATAACCCAGATTGTCTTCAAAGGCGTGGGCGTTCTGGAAACCCAGGATGATGCCGGTCTTGCCCTCGGCCTTGGCACGGCGCACGTCCTCGGTGCTGCGCACCAGGGTAAGGATGTCGCTGTAATCGCGAATCTGCTTTTTCATCTCCGCGATATTGCCCACGGTATCCTGGAAACCTTCCCATACCGACACGGTACAGTTGGCTGCCGACAGGCCACCACGGCGCATGTCGTCGAAAACCTCACGGCTCCATTTGGCAATGATCAGCCCGTCAATCACCAGCGCGTCCTGATGCAGCGTCGTCATACACGTACTCCCCAACAGAAAAAAGTGGAACAACAAGCGGCTCAGGACACCTCGGCCAGCCGCACATGAACGGTTTCCGGCAGGCGCAGGCCGCCCGCCAGGGCAAACAGGGCCACCAGCAGCAGATAAGCTGCCGGTGCCAGATGGCTGCCGGACACATCAATCAGCCAGGTCGCCATCAGCGGTGCCGTTCCGCCAAAAATGGTGTAGGCCAGGTTGTAGCTGATGGCACCTGCGGTATAGCGGATGCGGGTGGGAAAGCTTTCCGACAGCAAGGGGGCCGTCACCACGCCGGACAGCACCGCGGGCAAGGCCTGCAACATGCCGCCCAGCACCGCCAGCCCCAGCTGGCCGCTTTGCGCCAGCCAGAACGAGGGAAAGATGGTGAGCACGATCAGCACGCATACCGTGGCCATGCTGCGCCGCCGCCCTACCCGGTCGGAATAGCGCCCGGCCAGCGGGCACAGCAGTGCAGCAAACAGCAGCGACAGCACCGATACCAGCAGGGCATTGCCACGGCTCATGCCTGCCACCTGCTGTAGATAAGTACTCAGATAGGTGGTGAAGGTATAAAACGACAGCGCCGTCACAGAGATGAAGGCCGACAGCCAGGCAATGGGCCGGCCATGACTGGCAAAAGCATGCCGCAGCGGCGCGTGCTCGGTTTGCTGGCGCTGCTCCAGCGCACGAAAGGCCGGGGTTTCCGCCAGACGGTTACGCAGATACCAGCCCACCAGCCCCAGCGGTGCGGCAATCAGGAAAGGCAGCCGCCAGCCCCAGTCGGCCAGCGCTTGCGGGCTGAGCCACTGGTTGAGGCCGTACACCAGCACCGCCGCGCAGGCAAAGGCAGAAAAAGTGGAGACCGGCAGAAAGCTGCCATAGCGCGCCCGGTGATGGCTGGGCGCATGTTCCATCACATAGGCACAGGCCCCGGCGTATTCGCCGCCGGCGGAAAAACCCTGCACGCAACGCGCCAGCGTCAGCAGCACCGGGGCGGCCAGACCGATGCTGGCGTAGTCCGGCAACAGGCCGATCAGCGTGGTGGCCCCGGCCATCAGCAAGATGGTGATGGCCAGCGTGCGCTTGCGGCCTATGCGGTCGCCCAGCATGCCGAACACCACACCACCGAGCGGGCGGAAGGCAAACGCCACCGCGAACACGGCAAAGGTTTTCAGCAAGCTGATGTCGGCACTGCTGCCCGGAAAGAAATGCTGGGCAATCACCGTGGCCAGGAAACCATAGACGGCAAAGTCGAACCATTCGACAAAATTGCCGACCGAGGCGGCCAGAATCACCTTGAACAACACTTGCTGCTCGGCGCGATCAGTCATGTTGGCTCCCGATAAAGCCGGATCGACATCGCTGGGAAGTTGAGGTTGTGCATGCGACTCTCCTGAGCAAGATGGCCGAGTCTGTCCGCCATTGCATGCATGGTGCCGGAGACGCTGCCGCTGCTGTTCAGCGCTGGCGACAGGTATTTGCCCCATACCGACCAGCCGATCGGCACAAGACAAACACAACCGTCGCACGGGCTAAGCAAAGATGCCGGACTGGAATATAAGGATGGGGTAGGACGACAGCGGAATGGGGGGTACGGCCAACAGCAAAAGCCGCCCCCTACCCGAAGGCAGGAAGCGGCGCGGTTTCAGGCAAGAATCAGACTGGGCCTGGGGGCGGACAGCTGGGCAAACAGCGGGTGATCACTACGCGCTTCCAGCTGGCACACGGCAAAGCCGTAGGGCTGGGCGGCGCGGCGCAGCAGGCGCCACACATAGTCGGCAAAGCTGCGGCGGAACAGCACGAACACGCCGTCGGTTTCCAGGCGGATGATCTGTACCGTGGCCTTGCCCAGCACGGTGCTCACCATGTGGCCCAGCGGGATGGACTCAAAGTCGTACACCCCCAGGTGACGCAGCACGGTGATGTGCTCGGTGCCACCCAGCCAGGCCAGGGTCAGGCCGCCACTGGAATCCACGGTCTGGGCAAACAGCTTTTGCGCGGCAAAACCAGCATCCAGCTGCGCAGTCCAGTCGACCAGGCGCTGGCGATGGCTCACCAGCAGCCATTCGTCCGGCGAGGTCCACATCAGCACGCCTTGCGGGCCTTTGCTGACCACCCCGGCCTTCAGCGGCAGGGCAAGACCGGTGACTTGCTGCACCAGCTCGGCAAAGCCGGCTTCGGCGGTGTCACCGCGCAGCACGGCATAGCCCAGATGCGGCAGTTCGTTGCACCAGATGCGGCCATCGGCACGGCGCGGCTGCGCCTCGGCATCCAGCTTGAAGTGTTGGAGCGGCGACTCCATGAATGGTTGGAAACCTTGCTTAGGCATGTTGACGCACCCCTTCCTTGTCCACGAACACCGACGACACCACCTGCGCCGGCACACTCTTGCCATGCGCCCAGACGAACACGGTGTCGCCCTCGCGCTTGCTGCCATCCTTCAGTACCGCCATGGCCACCGAGCGGCCAAGGAAGGCACTGTGATAACTGGACGTCACATGGCCCTGCATGGCTGCCGGCACCGTGTCATCGGTATTGCTGAGAATCTGCGCGCCTTCGGCCAGTACCACCTTCGGGTCCAGCGGCAGCAGGCCCACCAGCTGTTTGCGGCCTTCACCCGCGGTGTGCGAGCGCAGCAGCGAACGCTTGCCGAGGAAGCTGAACGGCTTTTTCATGCCCACTGCCCAGCTCATGGCCAGATCGTTCGGGCTCATCGAGCCGTCCGTATCCTGACCGACGATGATGAAGCCCTTCTCGGCCCGCAACACGTGCATGGTTTCGGTGCCGTAGGGGGTGATGTCGAACTCGGCACCCGCCTTCATCACTTCTTCCCACATGTAGCGGCCATAGTTGGCATCCACATTGATTTCGTAGGCCAGTTCACCGGAGAAGCTGATGCGGAACACCCGCGCCGGCAGCCCGGCCACGGTGCCGCTGCGGCCATCCATGAACTTGAAGGCGTCCTTGTCGAAGTCGATGTCGCTGCACAGCTTTTGCAGTACCTTGCGGCTGTTCGGCCCCACCACGGCCACGGTGGCCCAGTGGTCGGTGGTGGTGGTGAAACGTACTTTCAGTTCAGGCCATTCGGTCTGGTGCCAGCGTTCCAGCCAGCTGTACACCCGCGCCGCACCGCCGGTGGTGGTGGTCATGTGGAAGTGGTCGTCTGCCAGGCAGGCAGTCACACCGTCGTCCATCACCATGCCGTTTTCGTCCAGCATCAGGCCGTAGCGGCACTTGCCCGGGTCCAGCTTGCTCCAGGCATTGCTGTAGATGCGGTTGAGGAATTCGCGCGCATCCGGGCCCTTGACGTCGATCTTGCCCAGGGTGGAAGCATCCATCACACCTACGCTGTTACGGGTGGCCAGGCATTCGCGGTTGACCGCGGCATGCAGGTCTTCACCCGGCTTGGGGAAGTACCAGGGGCGCAGCCACTGGCCCACCACTTCGTACTCGGCCTTGCGGGCGTCGTGGCTGGCGTGCATGGCGGTGTAGCGGCGCGCATCGAAGGTTTCGCCCACGTGCGGGCCGGCCAGCGCACCAAAGGTGACCGGGGTGTAGGACGGCCGGTAGGTGGTGGTGCCCACTTCGGCGATGGGTTTGCCCAGTGCTTCGGCGGCAATGGCAAAGCCGTTGATATTGGACAGCTTGCCCTGATCGGTACCGAAGCCCAGCGCGGTATAGCGCTTGACGTGTTCGATGGAGCGGTAGTTTTCGCGAATGGCCGTGTGGATGTCGGCAGCCGCCACATCGTTCTGGTAATCGACAAAGGCCTTGGCACCATGGCCTTCCGGCTTGCCATCCGGCAGGCGGAAGATGGCACGCGGCGCGGCCACTTCTTCATTGGCAACCGCCGGGGCCTTGCCACTGCTGCCACGACCATGGCCCAGCAACAGCGCGGCCACAGCGGCGTGGGTCTGGCTCAGCGCGTCGGACAGTTCCCAGCGGCCGGTGATGGCACCGACGCAGGCAATGTTTTCACGGCCTTCGTCCGGGCAGACAAAGGACAGCTGCTGCTGATTCCACACCGGACGGCCACCGTTGTGGCAGAACAGATGCACGGTGGAAGTCAGGCCGCCGGAGGACAGCACGGTGTCCACGCTCAGGCGCGGGCCTGAGCCGACCACCTGATTATTGCGGCCATCCAGTTTCACCAGTTGCGCGCCAGTCACACTCTTGTCGCCCAGCACCTTGGCAATGCCATGGCCCAGCAGCAATTCGGCACCGGCACTCTTCAGCGCCTGCTGACGCCATGCCGCAGCCCCGCCCTGACGGGCATCGGCCAGCGTTACCTTGACGCCGGACAGCGCCAGATCCAGTGCGGCTTCGTAAGCGGCATCGTTCTGGGTTTGCACCAGCACTTCGCGGCCCACGGCCACGCCGTAGCGGTTGAGGTAGCTGTGACCGGCGGCGGCAGTCATCACGCCTGGCACGTCGTTGTAACCGAACACCAGCGGGCGTTCGATGGCACCGCTGGCCAGAATCACCTGATGAGCGCGGATCTTGTGCAGACGCTGGCGCGGCAGCGCGGCATTGCGCTCGGTCAGCGGCAGGTGGTCTTGCAGCAGTTCCACCGCCTGCACCAGATTGAGGTCGTGCAGGGCAAAGGCGGTAGTACGCGGCAGCACGGTGACATTGGGCAGGCTGGCCAGTTCGGCCAGACGCTGGTTCACCCACTCCATGCCGGACAGGCCGTCGATGCGGCTGCGACGCTCGGTCAGCAGCCAGCCGCCCATTTCGGACTGTTCGTCCACCAGCAGGGTTTTCAGGCCGGCGCGGCCCGCCAGCGTGGCCGCCCACAGGCCGGCAGCACCACCGCCCACCACCAGCACATCGATATGGTGATGCAGGTGGTCGTAGCTTTCCGGATCATCCTCGGTCGGGGCGCGGCCATATCCGGCGGCCTTGCGGATGAATTTTTCATAGAAGGGCCAGGCTTTCACCGGTTCCATGAAGGTCTTGTAGTAGAAGCCCGGCGGCATGAAGCGGCCAAACTTGCCCAAGAGGCCCTTGAGGTCGAAGTCCAGCGAGGGGTAGCCGGTGGTGCTGCCGGCCAGCAGGCCCTGGTACAGCTCCACTTGCGTGGCCTTGAGGTCGGGCACGGTATGCGCGCCGCTTTCCAGCTGGATCAGCGCATTCGGTTCTTCGGCACCAAAGCCGACGATGCCGCGCGGACGGCCATACTTGAAGCTGCGGCCGATCAGGCGCACGCCGTTGGCCAGCAGGGCCGAGGCCAGGGTGTCGCCGGAGAAGGCCTTGTACTGCACATTGTCGAAGATGAAGCTCAGCGGCTTCTGGCGATTGATGCGCTCGCCCGGGCGATGTATGCGATAGCCGCTCATGCTTGTTCCTCCAGATACAGTGCCTTGCCGTCGGCCAGCGTCCAGCTGCCGGCAATTTCATAGCTGACGGTGTGACGCTTTACCGCAAACACCTTGCGACAGCCAGCCACGTGCTGCCATTGCTCCCAGTGCCAGCCACGCGGGTTCTTGCGGTGGAACACGTAGTCGCCCCAGGTGGCGTCGTCGGCTTCTTCCGGTACCGGCGGGCGGGCGATATAGGCTTCGCCGGCATAGCTGAATTCTTCTTCTTCCCGCGCCTCTTGGCAGTGCGGGCAGGTAATGATCAACATGAGCCTCTCCCTAGTGAGCCACGGCAGCAGCGCCGTGCTCGTCGATCAGATGTCCGGTGGCAAAACGGTCCAGCGAGAACGCGCGGTTCAGCGGGTGCGGATCGTCATGGGCGATGGTGTGGGCAAACACATTGCCCGAGCCCGGCGTGGCCTTGAAGCCGCCGGTGCCCCAGCCACAGTTGAAATACAGGCCCTTGATGCGGGTTTTGCTGATGATGGGGCAGGCGTCCGGCGACACATCCACAATGCCGCCCCACTGGCGGTTCATCCGTACGCGGGAGAAGGACGGGAACATTTCGATGATGGCGGCGGCGGTGTGCTCGATCACATGCGGGCTGCCGCGCTGGCCGTAGCCGGTATAGCTGTCGATACCGGCACCGATCACCAGCTCGCCCTTGTCGGACTGGCTGACATAGCCGTGCACGGCGTTGGACATCACCACGGTGTCGATGCAGGGCTTCATGGATTCGGACACGAAAGCCTGCAAGGGGTGGCTTTCCAGCGGCAGGCGCAGGCCGGCCATCTTGGCCAGTACCGACGAGTTACCCGCGGCCACACAGCCCACACGGTCGGCCATGATGTCGCCACGGCTGGTATTCACGCCCTTGATACGGCCACCTTCGATGATCAGGCCGGTGACTTCGCATTGCTCGATGATGTCCACGCCCAGTTCGGACGCGCCACGGGCAAAGCCCCAGGCCACCGCATCGTGCCGCGCCACGCCGCCACGCGGCTGGAAGCTGGCCCCCATGATGGGGTAGCGGGTGCGGTTGCTGATGTCGATCAGCGGCACCATGTCCTTGATTTCCTGCGGGGTCATCACCACGGCGTCCACGCCGTTGAGCAGGTTGGCATTGGCGCGGCGTTCGATGTCGCGCATGTCCTGCAGGGTGTGGCCGACGTTCATCACGCCACGCTGGCTGAACATCACGTTGAAGTTGAGGTCCTGCGACAGGCCTTCCCACAACTTCAGGCCGTGTTCGTACAAGTGCGCCGCCTCGTCCCACAGATAATTGGAACGGATGATGGTGGTGTTACGGGCGGTATTGCCGCCGCCCAGATAGCCCTTCTCCAGCACTGCCACATTCTTGATGCCGTGTTCCTTGGCCAGGTAGTAGGCTGTAGCCAGGCCGTGGCCGCCACCGCCGACGATGATGACGTCGTAGTTTTTCTTCGGCTGCGGGCTCTTCCAGGCCGGCTGCCAGCTTTCATGATGCTTGAGCCCGTTCTTGATCAGGCTCCACAAGGAGTATCGGTTTGCCATCTGCGGCTCCAGCGGGGTGGATGTATTCGGACAAGGCCCATTCTCCAGACCTGAGCCCCAAGCCGTTTGGCTGAAAAGGACAAGCACTTGCCCAGACACGACACTGCGTCACATGTCTGAAATGGACGTAAAGCAGACGTTTTAGGGCCAGTCAGCCAGTCTGCCAGGGCTTAGGGTTAGCGCACACACCGCAGGCAGCGCGCCTGCCGTACTACAAGGGAAGACCGCTCATGAAAGCCGCCACACCGTCCTACATCCTCAGCTTCACCTGCCACAGTGCCTCCGGTCAGGTGGCCCGCTTCTCCGCCCTGCTGGAATCGCAAGGCTGTTATATCGACGAACTGGCCGTGTTTGACGATGCCGCCAGCCAGCGCTTCTTCGTACGCTGCGTGTTTCATCCGCAAACCGAGGTGTTTGACCCGGCGCGGCTGCACCAGGGCATGCAGGAGATGACCGTGCATTACCAGGACCTGCGCTGGCAATTGCAGGACCGGCGCGAACAGGCGCGGGTGATGATCATGGTGTCCAAGCTGGACCACTGTCTGAATGACTTGCTGTACCGCCAGAAAATGGGCGACCTGGACATGACCGTCACCGCCGTGGTGTCCAACCACCGCGACCTGGCCCCGATTGCCGAAGCCTACGGCCTGCCCTTCCACCACCTGCCGCTGGACCCGGCCAACAAGGCCAAACAGGAATCCGCCCTGCTGGCGCTGATCGAGGAAACCGGCTCGGAACTGGTTATTCTGGCGCGCTACATGCAGGTGCTCACCAGCGCCACCTGCGCCCGCCTGTCTGGCCGCGCCATCAACATCCACCACTCCTTCCTGCCCGGCTTCAAGGGCGCGCGCCCTTATCTGCAAGCGCACGAACGCGGGGTAAAGCTGATTGGCGCCACCGCCCACTACATCACCGATGACCTGGACGAAGGCCCCATCATCGAACAGGTGGTGGACCGGGTGGACCACGCCTACACCCCGGAAGACCTGCAAGCCACCGGCCGCGACATGGAATGCCAGGCACTGGCCCGCGCCGTACGCTACCACCTGGAGCGCCGGGTGTTCCTCAACGACAACCGCACGGTGGTGTTGCGCTAGACGATGGGGTGATAGCAGGCAGCCGCAGGCCATGCTTGCTGGGGTGGCCTTGGAGGTGAAGGAGGGCTTGGCCAGGCAAGCCCTCTTTCCCGTCCGCCGCGCGGAAGCGGCATGCAAATCATCATCCGCGTGAGCGGATGCCAGACCCTTACCTGCACCTCTTGCCAGTGTTTCCACTCCCCTCTAGTCTTGCTGTCCCCGATGGTGCTGATTAGCCTTGTCCCGTTGCGTGTTCAAACGCAGCCAGGTTTGGCGACCTGTAAGTACTACCGGGAAAGCCGTGTCAAAGCGGCTTTTTCTGCTTGCGTCTGCCCCCTCCAATGGCAGGCCAGGCGGGGAGACCTATACGGTCTGCCGGTCATGGTAGTGCTTCCGGTTCGCCAACCCCGCTTTGGCCTGCCACCCGCGTTTTCTTGCGTGCGTGGCAGCCTTCATCCTGCAACGGAGGGCAGCACCATGACGCATCCCGACCCCAACATCCCCCAGGCCCCGCCCCTGACGCTGTACTACCAAGGCAAACCCGTCCGGGTACTGCTCCACCACGGCCACTGCTGCCTGCTGGCGGACGACATCCTCGCCCTCTCCCCACCACGACTACGCTACCAGCTGCAACAGCAACTGGCCGAATACCCCGGCTGCCACCTCACCCTGCCAGCACACGACAGCCCGCAATGCGGCTGGCCAGCACCTGCCTTGCAACGCGCACTGCAACAAAGCAAACGCCCCGCCGCCCGCCAACTGCAGCACTGGCTGCAACAACAAGTATTACCCGCCCTGCAGCAACTGCCACCCGATGCCCCGCGCTGGGAACAGGCGCTGGCCATGGCGGCCGAGGCCGGGCAGCAAATCAGCCATGCCGTACTCAAAGCAGTGCTGGAACACGGCAGCGACTGGCAGCACAGCCATTGGCTGCTGACCCTCAACTACACCGCCAGCCACCCGCGCCGCCATGCCCATGGCCGACTGGTGGCACTCAACAGCAGCGCAACGTCCTTGCAGGCACTGGCGCAACACATTGCCGGGCCGGACGGCAGTGCCAGCCGCAATGGCGAGCTGCTCCGCCTGGCAGCGGCCTGCCACCAGCAACTGGCAAAGCGCACGGAGAAACAGGCGTGGCGCGCAGAGGCGGCGGAACAGCCACGCGCCAAGCCGGCTGCCTGACGTCCCCGGCCAGTGCTCAACACGGGGCAGGCTGCGCGCATTGACCGCGCCCGCCCTATCCATCCATCATCAAAGCACCCGAGTACCGGCGATGGCATGTCGCCACAATTGGCCCCCATGTCGGCTTTTGACACGCAAGGCGTCTGCCGTCGTGGCTCAATGAGCGGCATCACGGGCAATGCCCCACCCAGAATACAAGGAAGACAACGTGCAAGATGGCATCCTGAAAAGCTATATCGGCGGTCGCTATATCGATAATCCGGCCCTGCCGCTGGCCGACAACTTCAACCCGGCCAATGGCGAGCTGCTGTGCAAGGTGCAGCAGGCTGGCGCGGCCGAGGCCGAACTGGCGGTCAAGAGCGCCGAAGCCGGTTTTGCGGTGTGGAGCGAGATGACCGGTGCCGAGCGCGGTCGCATCATGAACAAGGCGGTGGGTATTCTGCGTGCGCGCAACCGCGAACTGGCCGAGCTGGAAGTGCGCGACAACGGCAAGCCGATCCAGGAAGCCGAGGTGGTGGATGTGCTGTCCGGCGCGGACTGCATCGAATACTTTGCCGGCATGGCCGCCGGCATTCACGGCGAGCATTTCCCGCTGAAAGGTGCGTTTGCCTATACCCGGCGCGAGCCGCTGGGCGTGTGCCTGGGCATTGGCGCGTGGAACTACCCCATCCAGATTGCTTGCTGGAAATCCGCCCCGGCGCTGGCCTGTGGCAATGCCATGATTTACAAACCCTCGGGCATGACGCCGATGAGCGCGGCCCTGCTGGCGGAAATCTACAGCGAAGCCGGGGTGCCGGATGGCGTGTTCAACGTGATCCAGGGCAGCTCGTCCGTGGCGCGCCAGCTGATTGCCGACGAACGCGTGGCCAAGGTGTCGATTACCGGTTCGGTGGATACCGGCAAGGCCATCATGAAAGACGCCGCCAGCACGCTCAAGCGCGTCACCATGGAGCTGGGCGGCAAGTCGCCGCTGATCATCTTTGACGATGCCGACATCGAACAGGCGGTGTCCGCCGCCATGCTGGCCAACTTCTACACCCAGGGTGAAATCTGCACCAACGGCACCCGCGTGTTCGTGGCGCGCAGCATTCACGCCGCCTTCATGCAGCGGCTGAAAGAACGCACCGCGCTGTTGAAGATTGGCGACCCGATGCACCCGGACACCCAGGTGGGCGCGCAGGTATCGCCCAGCCATGCGCAAAGCGTGCTCAAGTACATCGACATCGGCCAGAGCGAAGGTGCGGTACTGGCCGCCGGTGGCCAGCGCGTGATCGTGCCGGGTTGCGAAGCCGGCTGGTTCATCGCCCCCACCATTTTCGACCAGTGCCGCGACGATATGCGCATTGTCAGCGAGGAAATCTTTGGCCCGGTGATGTCGGTACTGGTGTTCGACGACGAGGCGGAAGTGATCCAGCGTGCCAATGCCACCCGGCTGGGGCTGGCAGCCGGCGTCTTCACCCGCGACCTGGCGCGCGCCCACCGCGTGGTGGCCAAGCTGCAAGCCGGGGTGTGCTGGATCAACAACTACAACATCACGCCGATTGAAATGCCGTTTGGTGGCTACAAGGAATCCGGCCTCGGCTATGAAAACAGCCTTACCGCCATCGACTGCTACACCCAGCGCAAGAGCGTGTATGTGGAGTTGACCGGGGTGGCCAGTCCTTACGCCTGAGTGCTGCCAGCAGAACGCCTGTTGCAGCATTGCGCCGCCTTGCCATACTGCTTGTACTGTCTGCGTCGGCGCGCCTTGCACCGGGGGCTCTGCCTTATTTTGTCAGCCGCGCCAGGCGGCTCGCCCTGTCATCCACACGATAACGGCAGACCTCACGGCCTGCCCTTGTCTTGTCTGAACCATCCGTAGCAAGGAGCACCCATGTCGCAACAGTTCGATTACATCATCGTCGGGGCCGGTTCTGCCGGTTGTGTGCTGGCTGCCCGCCTCACCGAAGATGCCGATGTCAGCGTGCTGCTGCTGGAAGCCGGCGGGCCGGACTGGCGGCTGGACTGGCGCACCCAGATGCCGGCCGCGCTGGCCTACCCGCTGCAAGGCACCACCTATAACTGGGCCTACACCACGCTGCCGGAACCGCACATGGGCAAGCGCATCATGACCCAGGGCCGCGGCATGGGGCTGGGTGGGTCGTCGCTGATCAACGGCATGGTGTACATCCGCGGCAATGCGCTGGACTTTGACGGCTGGGCGGAAAACGCGGGGCTGGAAAACTGGAGCTATCTGGACTGCCTGCCCTATTTCCGCAAGGCGGAAAGCTACGACAAGGGTGCCAATGACTTCCACGGTGCCGCTGGCCCGCTGCATGTCACCACGCCACGGCCGGACAACAACCCGCTGTATCAGGCCTTTATTGCGGCTGGCGAACAGGCCGGTTACCCGCGCACCGACGACCTCAACGGCTACCGCCAGGAAGGCTTCGGGCCGATGGACCGCACCACCACGCCATCGGGCCGCCGCTGCAGTACCTCGCTGGCCTATCTGGATCAGGCGCGCACCCGCGCCAATCTCACAGTAAAAACCCGCGCACTGGCCGACCAGATCCGCTTTGCCGGCAACCGTGCGGTGGGCGTGAGCTATCTGCAAGGCGGCAGCTTGCATCAGGCCGAAGCGCGGCGCGAAGTCATCGTCTGCAACGGCGCGATTGCCAGCCCGCAGCTGTTGCAACGCTCCGGCGTGGGCAATGCCGACCAGCTCAAGCAACATGGCATCAGCAGCGTGGTACACCTGCCCGGCGTGGGCGAGAACCTGCAAGACCATCTGGAAATGTATCTGCAATACCATTGCACCAAGCCGGTTTCCATCTACCCGGCGCTGCAATGGTGGAACAAGCCGCCCATCGGCGTGGAGTGGTATCTGAACGGCACCGGCCTGGGTGCCACCAATCACTTTGAAGCCGGTGGTTTCATCCGCAGCAGTACCGACTTTGCCTGGCCCAATCTGCAATACCACTTCATTCCGCTGGCAATGAATTACGACGGCAGCAATCCGGTGAAGGCGCACGGCTTCCAGTGCCATGTCGGCTCCATGCGCTCGCCCAGCACCGGCTTTGTGCGGCTGGCCAGCCGCGACCCGCGCGTCAAACCGCTGCTGCAGTTCAATTACATGGCGCATGCGGTGGACTGGCAGGAGTTCCGCGCGGGGGTAAGGCTGACACGGGAAATCATCGCCCAGCAGGCGTTTGATGAATTCCGCGGCGAGGAAATCAAGCCGGGCATGAAGATTCAGAGCGATGCCGAAATCGATGCCTTCGTGCGCGAACATGCCGAAACCGCGCTGCACCCGTCCTGTACCTGCAAGATGGGCTACGACGACATGGCGGTGGTGGACAAGGACGGCCTGGTGCACGGCGTGGAGGGCTTGCGCGTGGTGGATGCATCCATCATGCCGCGCGTCACCACCGGCAACCTCAATGCGCCGGTCATCATGATGGCGGAAAAACTGGCCGATGCCATTCGCGGTCGCACGCCGTTGCCGCGTTCGCAAGCGGACTACTTTACCGCAGGCAAACAGCCGGTGCGGCTGATGGGTACGGCAGATTTTCCCTGGCCGACGACCAGCGCGCCTGCCGTCCATTGATTTTGTGGGATGTCGTGGAAGGTGGAAGGATGATGCGGCGCTTGACTGCGCCGCCGCACTTTCTACAATGCCATGCAGTGGCTGCACCGCAGCTGCATGCATGGAGAAGAAAATGCACACCCTGAAGCCGCGTAATCCCTACGCCTGCTCGCCCTTGCTGAAAAAGGGTGGAGCACACCGCAACAGCCGCTCCGGCCAGCGCCAGAATGCACGTCAGGCCATGTTGGCCGAACTGGATGATCTGGACTGGGTCGATCAGCACCTGCCAACCCAGGCTGTCGAGTCCAGCAGCGAGGACGACACACCCGGCAGTTTTTTTCGCCACCTCACCATGACAAAGGCCGCTTCCCAGCGGCCTTTCACTTTGTGCAGCCCGGCCTGATCACACGGTAAAACGCCTGGCCAGCACACTCAGCTGTTCGGACAAGCCCTTCAACTGTCCCACCGTTTCTGCCGTCCCCTTCATTGCCCGGCTGTTCTCCTCCGACATCTGTGCCACCTGCTCCACATTCTTGGCCAGTACCTGGCTGGTATGGCTCTGTTCGTTCAAAGCCATCTGGATTTCTGCCACCGCCTGCTGTACCTGATCAATCTGCTGCTGGATGGAAACAATGGCAGCGCCCGCATCCTGGGCATGTTGCTGGCCGGCTTCCACCGTTTGCATGCCGCTTTGCATATTGCCCGCCGCCTGCCGTGCTGTGTACTGGATTTGCTGCACGATCCCACCGATTTCGGTGGTGGAGTTGGCGGTGCGCTCTGCCAGCTTGCGTACTTCGTCGGCCACCACGGCAAAGCCGCGCCCCTGCTCACCGGCCCGTGCAGCCTCGATGGCGGCATTAAGGGCCAGCAGATTGGTCTGATCCGCCACATCACGAATCACATCCACAATGCTGACAATCGATTCCGACTGTCTTCCCAGTTCCTGGATGGTTTCCGATATCGTCGATATTTCACGCACAATGCTCTGCATGCTGCGCCCGGCCCCCTGGATCACCTGGGTACCGCTACCGGATTCGGCCACTGCCGAGCGCGACAGGGCATTGGCTTCAACCGAACGTTCGGCACTCACCGACAGGCTGGTACTCAATTGCTCCACCGCAGCGGCCATGCTGGAGGCCGCCTCGGACTGGCGATCGCTGCTGCTGGCCACCAGGCTGGCTCCCTCGGCAACATCATGAGCAGCACCATCCAGTTGCTGCGATGTCTGCACCAGCTGGCTGACCGTATCGCGCAACTGGTTGCGCATCTGGCGGATGGCCGCCAGCAGGCTGGAGTCGTCATTCGCCAGCAAGGTAATGCTGGTATCCAGCCGGCCGGCAGCAATCTGCGCCACCACTTCCTGTACATAGAATGGCTCACCACCCAGTTGTGCGGTAATCGACATGTACAGCGTGATGAACAAGGCAGTTGTTACCAGCAAGGCCAGACCAGCACAGATCAGGTACACATTCCTCTGCCACTGGATGCGAGCAATCCGCGCATCCAGCAGGCTGTCCAGACGGCTCAAGGCCAGTTGCTGGAATTGCCCCGCCACGTCCAGGCTCGCGGCCTGCAGACCAGCTGGGCGGTAGGGCTGCCCACCGATGGCCTTGGCCAGTTCACCCGCATTTGCCCTGGTTTGTGCCGCCAGTTTCTCATCCAAGCCGGCAAAGCCGGATTTCAGCGTGGCGTTATACTCCACGGCCTTTGCCAGATCATGCTGCATGTTCTGCAAGCTCTCGCTGATTTGCGGAGCCAGTCCCAGAACTTTGTCCCTGGCGGCGGCAGGCAGCGGCTGCCCTGCGGATACTTGCAGCAGGCCGTTGGCCTGTGTGGTGCGGGTCAGCCAGACAGGCCATTGCACGGTCAGGATATCCATCAGGTAGAAGGTATCAATGTCCGGGTCCAGCGTCAGATTGGACTGGTCGCTGGCCATGCCGCTCAGGTCCACCAGGCTGTTGGCCATGGCTTGATAGTTTGCTGGCTGCGGCGCGGCCTGCAGCTTCTTCCAGGAAGCATCCAGGGCCGACCAGCCCGCATCAAGCTGTAACTGCGCATTCAATGCGGTATGTGTCTGCTGCAGCGCCTGCCATTGCTGTTGCAAGGCGTCGGACACCTTCCCTCCGCTGTCAGCTGCGGTCTGTGCTTGCTCAAGAGCCAGCAGCAAGGACATGGCTGGCTGCAGATACTGCACGCCCACGCGCTCCTTGCTGGAAAAATCCACGCTGTCCTGATTGCTGCGGTACAAGCCGTAGGTGAGATATGCCAGCGCAACAACAAATACGGCCCCAATCAGGGCAAAACGGGTGGGGTAGCTCAAACGCTGCATCCGGCGTGAACAGTAGCGAAGCATGCAAAACTCCTTGGCAACAAGCAAAACAGCGGTCATTCGGTAAAACGTATTGTTTGTTTATAGCGCCACCATTTCGCATCGCAACAAGCAAATCCATCTCTCTTTTATGGTTAATAAGCAGTACTTGCCGGTGTGGTATTACTCCGTATAAGATGTATTGCAAATACACTTTAATTTTCCCAAACGCGTTGTGTCGAGACTTCAAACTCGCCCAATAAAATGTATTTAACACACACCTTAAGGATCCACCATGCTCAGTAGCGAAATCCGCCAGCTCGTCAAATCCACCGCCCCCATCCTGAAACAGCATGGTGTGCTGCTAACCAGCCACTTCTACCAGCGCATGTTCCAACACAATCCGGAACTGAAAAACATCTTCAATCAGGGGCACCAGCATGCCGGCCAACAGCAGCAGGCACTGGCCATGGCCGTGGCTGCCTATGCCGAGCACATCGACGCCCCCGAAGTACTGCTGCCGGTGCTGGAACGCGTGGCGCACAAACATGTCAGCCTGGGTATCCGTGCCGAGCACTACCCCATCGTCGGCAAGCATCTGCTGGCCTCCATCCGCGAAGTGCTGGGTGAAGAAGCCGCCCCGGACAGCCTGCTGGATGCCTGGGCTGCAGCCTATCAGCAACTGGCTGACCTGCTGATCAATCTGGAAAGCAGCCTGTATCAGCGCGCAGCCACCCAGCCAGGCGGCTGGAGCGGCTGGCGTCCGTTCCGTGTGGTGAAAAAACAGCAGGAAAGCACGGAGATCACCTCGTTTTACCTGCAGGCAGCCGATGGTGGTGCCCTGCCCGACTTCCAGCCGGGCCAGTATGTATCGGTACAGCGCTTCATTCCCGAGTGGGGCCTGAGTCAACCGCGTCAATACAGCCTGTCTGATGCACCCGGCAAGGACTGGCTGCGCATTTCGGTAAAACGTGAAGTTGCCCAGGGTGATGCACCGGCGGGCAAGGTGTCAGGTCAATTACACACGGCATTGCAAGAGGACGACATCTTGCAGGTTTCGCCGCCGTTCGGTGACTTCGTGCTGCATCAGGATCGCGATACCCCGGTGGTGCTGATCAGCGCCGGAGTAGGCCAGACTCCGCTGCTGTCCATGCTCAAGCATCTGGTGGAAAGCGGTAGCCAGCGTCCCATCCGCTACCTGCACGCCGCGCGTCATGGCCAGGTGCATGCCATGAAACAGGAGGTCAGTGCGCTGGTGCAGCGCTACCCGCAGCTGCAACAGGCCGTGTTCTATGAAACACCATCGGCCAGCGAAAAAGCCGGCAAGGATTTCGATCAGGCTGGCCGTATTGATGCCGCCGCCATTCAAGCGCATGCGCTGCAGCAGGATGCCGACTACTACCTGTGCGGTCCGGTTGCTTTCATGCAGCAACAACGACGCCAGCTGCGTGATGCCGGCGTACTGGCCGACCGCATTCATATGGAAGTGTTCGGCTCCAACGCCATCGCGGCCGACTAGGAAAGGCGCACCGCAACTGGTCTGGCCGTCCTGACGGGCGGCTGCCAGCGGCCCACCGCCTGCTCGTAGTTTGTTTGTCATCGCACATTGTGAGGCAGCGCCGTGCGGAGTATCCTGCGCGGCACTGTCCACCCCGCCTTCCCGCCCAATGCAACTGAACCGATTTACCGATCTTGGCCTGCGCGTGCTGATGTATCTGACGCACCGCGACCGCGCCCAGCCGGTCACCATCAGCGAGATTGCCGAACGCTTTGCCGTGTCGCGCAATCATCTGGTGAAGGTGGTGCATTTCATGGGCCAGCAAGGCTGGCTGAACAACAGCCGCGGCAAGGGTGGCGGGCTGGCACTGGCCCAGCCGCCCGAGCATTACCGCCTGGGGCAAATCATCCGGGTGCTCGAAGGCAATGCTCCACTGATCGACTGCGCCGAGCCGCCTTGTGCGCTACGGCAGGACTGCCAGTTGAAGGCACTGCTGGATGTTGGAATGCAGGCATTTTTCAGCACCCTGGACAGTTACACCCTGCGTAACATCATGGCCAGCCCCACCGGCGAGGCCATCATTCGCCTGCATCGCCAGCCCAAAGGGCTGCAAGTGGAGCCTAGCCCTGCGGATGACGCTGATCATCAATCGTAATGTGTTGTAAAAAACCATCACTTTTCAAACAAAAAGCCCGCTAAAAGCGGGCTTTTTTCCCTGTTTTTTTAAGGGATTCCCCTTGGAAAACAGGGATCAATACATCAAATTGTCTTCGAATATCGTGCCTTGGTCTCACGTTCTCGCAGGTGACGGTCAAACAACATGGCGATATTGCGGATCAGGAAGCGTCCCTTGGGCTCCACCATCAGGAAGTCACCATCAAAAGTCAGCAGACCCTGCTTGTGGAATTCGCGGATGGCAGGCAGCTCGGCGGCAAAATAATCGGCGAAATTGATGCCGTGCACCTGTTCGATCGCCTCTACCGACAAGGAGAAACGACACATCAGCGCCTGGATGATGCCACGGCGCAGGATGTCGTCCTGATCCAGCACCATGCCGCGCATCACCGGCAGCCGGCCTTCATCAAGGGCTGCGTAATAGCTGTCCACGTCTTTTTCGTTCTGGCTGTAACAGGGGCCAACCTTGCCGATGGAAGACACGCCAAGGCCGATCATGTCGCAATCGGCATGGGTGGAATAGCCCTGGAAATTACGCTGCAGACGGGCCTGACGCAGCGCAATGGCCAGATCGTCCTCCGGCTTGGCAAAGTGGTCCATACCGATAAAGACATAGCCGGCATCGGCAAGGCTCTTAACCGCGTCCTGCAGGATATCCAGCTTGGTGCTGGGCAGCGGCAGATCAGCTTCGTTGATACGCCGCTGCGGCATGAATACGGTGGGCAGGTGGGCATAGTTGTACAGCGCCAGCCGGTCCGGACCAATGGCAATCACCTTGTCCAGCGTGCGTTTGAGCGATTCACGCGTCTGCAGCGGCAGGCCATAGATCAGATCAACGCTGACCGACTTGAAACCGGCCTCGCGCGCTGCTTCTATCACCGCTACCGTTTCCTCCTCGCTCTGCACCCGGTTGACCGCCTGTTGCACCTGCGGATCAAAGTCCTGGATGCCCACGCTCATGCGGTTGAAACCCAGACGCGCCAGATGATGCACGGTCTCGCGACCGACCTTGCGCGGGTCGATCTCGATGGAATATTCTCCCTCCGGCAAAAAATCGAAGTGCGCACGCAGCATGGTCATCAACCGGTCCAACTGCTCGTCGGACAGGAAGGTCGGCGTGCCGCCACCAAAGTGCAGCTGGATGAGTTTTTCCCGACAGCCAAGGGAGGCGGCAACCAGCTTGATCTCTTTTTCCAGATAGTCGAGATAGCGGTCGGCGCGGGTTTTGTCCTTGGTGATGATTTTGTTACAGCCGCAGTAGTAACAAACCGTGTTGCAGAACGGGATGTGAACGTACAATGATATTGCGTTCTGATGCATGCCCAGGTGGCGTTGCTTCAGCCAGTGTTTATAGTCCTTCTCGCCAAACGCCGGGGTAAACCGGTCTGCGGTCGGGTAAGAAGTGTATCTTGGGCCTGAGCCATCAAGACGTTCGATCAACTCTCGGTCGAACTCACAGTGGGTAGGCGAAAACGGATGGGTGGTGTGCATGTCGTCGGGTATTGATAGTCAAACGTCAGGTGGACTGGTAAATTTGCGGAAAACGTGTGAATTCCGCTTTGACAAGGGTCAAGCTTCTTTACAGGGTTGTACAAAACACTCGATGTCAGACCAAAACCAACACACTCTGCACGCACTGAAGGTGTCCTGCTCCAACTGCAGCCTGCGCGAACTCTGCCTGCCCATCGGGCTGAACCGCGACGAAATGACACAGCTGGATGCCGTGATCCGTCAGAGCCGCCGCCTCAAGCGTGGCGAGTACCTGTTCCGCAGCGGCGAGGCATTCAAATCGCTGTTTGCCGTGCGCACCGGATTCTTCAAGACCAGCGTCGCCAGCCAGGATGGCCGCGAGCAGGTTACCGGCTTTTTGATGTCCGGCGAACTCATGGGCCTGGACGGTATTTCCTCCAACGTCCACGGTTGCGATGCCATCGCGCTGGAAGACAGCGAAGTATGCGAACTGCCATTTGGCCGCATGGAAAGCCTGGGCCGTGACATCCCCAGCCTGCAGCATCACTTTTTCCGCTTGATGAGCCGCGAAATCGTGCGTGACCAGAACGTCATGCTGCTGCTTGGCAACATGAAGGCAGAAGAACGTCTGGCTGCCTTCCTGCTGAATCTGTCACAGCGCCTGTCTACCCGTGGTTTTGCTGCCAATGACTTCATTCTGCGCATGAGCCGTGAAGAAATCGGCAGCTTCCTTGGCCTCAAGCTGGAAACCGTCAGCCGTACCCTGTCGAAATTCCAGCAGCAAGGTTGGCTGAGCGTGGACCACAAGCACATCCAGCTGATCAAGGCAGATGCGCTGAAAGACCTGATTTCCGGCTGCACCCACGCCAACGGCGTGTAAGCAGGCACTTCACTCCAGGGGCGATGGCTGCGGCAAGCGGCGCATCGCCCTTTTTGCATCTTGCCCCTTCGGGCAAGAATCGACCATTCACCGGAAGACCTACACCTTTTGGCGACGGTGCGCTAACTGAGCCTACCAGCGGCCAATCAGCATACCGGCAGCCAGGTATTCCCCCTGCTGCTCTGCGGCCGCCAGATGCTCCGCCGTGACTTCACCGCAGGCCAGCACCGGCGGTAATACTTCTTTCCAGCCATACCCGGTAGCAATACGGCGCATGGACTGGATCGCGCCCTGTCCGTCCGTCCCCGCCGACACCAGCATCAAATAGGGCAGGCCCGCGGTCAGCCCCTGTGCCGGGTAAAAAGTCCGGTCGAAAAAATCCTTCATTTTACCCGCCATATAGCCGAAATTTTCCGGCGTTGCCAGCACAATGCCGTCCGCACTCAGCAAGTCGTCCAGCGTGGCCTCTTGTGCCGGCATGCGGCACAACTGCAACTCCGTCGACAGAACATGCAAGGGGCGACAAAAGGCCTCGACCAACTGCAAGGTATGGCCAGTCTGGCTGGCATGCACAATCAGCAACTGTTTCATCCGAGGCTGCACCCGGCCATGCTGGCCAACAGCTGCTGCAAGGCCGCCTGTTCCGGCCAGCCACTTGGTACCACAAAGCCGCGCGCCACTTCTTCCCAGTAGCCATCGCCCACCGGCAGGAGTTCTGCCACCAACTGCGGCACCGCCGCCTGCAGCAACTCCTGACGCAAGCTGTGCTGCTCGCGCACGGTATCGTCCCTTACACGTGCCGGAGCCAGCCACTGCAAGCGGGGCAGCCAAATCCAGCGCGAGGCCGGACTGCAACTGGGCCAGTCCTGCCATACCGGGCTGATCCAGCCTTGCAGCTGATCAGCAGCCAGCGGAGGCTGCGGTGCCAACATCTGTGAGTAGAAGAACCAGCCGGCCAGCCTTGCCTGACTGGCACAGTCGGCAAAGCCCGCAGGTAACACCCGCCGGGCAGCGGGGTGATGCACCAGACGCAGTTGCGCCTGCAATTTGGCGGCCTTGAGCAGCCAGGCATCACGCAGGCTGGGGCCAATCAGCGTGTCCGGGCCACGCCCGAGCTGCAGATAGAATTTGCTGGCGGTTTCCACGTGCAGCGGCTCGCCATCCAGCCGGACCAGAAAATCGAACTCCCCCACCGTACGGCCACCGGCATCAGATACTGGCAAATTGGCTGCCACCAGCTCGATATGTGGTGCCAGATGAAACCAGAAGGCCAGCAGGCGCTCGGCATAGTGGCCCAGGCGTCGGCAGGGCTGGGCGGCCAGCCAGGCATTGAGCGGAGCGGGGTCGTGTTCCAGTGCCGCCAGCAAGGCCGGGCCATCCCGGCCCAACAGCCGCTGTGGTGAAAGATTGCTGCCACTATCCCATGGGGCCGGGGCGGTTAGCAGGAATGCCAGATCACGCAGCGCTGGCTGCGTGAAGGGCAGATAAAAACTGCGCTCAGGACTCGCCGTCGTGCTCATGGCCGTCTGCCACGCGCTGGATCTGTTTCATCAGGCCACGCAGGATGTCCACCTCATCGCGCAGCATGCCAGAACGATTGAACAGTGCGCGCATGCGGCGCATCAGCCGTTCACTGTTGCGGCGACGGTAATAGCCGATGGCGCCCATGGTCTGGTCCAGATGCTGGCAGAAGCCCTCCACCTCGCCCAGGCTGGCGGTTTCGCTCTCCGGGCGCAGGTATTCCACATCCACCTCGGTGTGGCTGAACAGCTCGTAGGTCATCACCTGTACTGCCATCGCCAGATTGAGCGAGAAGTAATCCGGATTGCCGGGAATGGTTACTAGCCGGTTGCACTGCTCCACTTCTTCAATGGACAGGCCGAAGGTTTCATTGCCGAACACCAGCGCCACCTGCTCGCCATCACGGGCGCGGGCCACCAGTTCCGGTGTGGTTTCGCGCGGGGTGGACAAGGGAGTGGTCAGCTCGCGCCGGCGGCTGGTGAGCGCACAGGCCACGGTGACATCGCTCAGCGCCTCGGCCAGGCTGGCCACCACGGTGGCGCTCTCCAGCACGTCAACCGCGCCGGAGGCCAGCGCATTGGCCTCGTCGCTGGGAAACACCTTGGGTTCAACCAGATAAAGGCGGGTCAGCCCCATGGTTTTCATCGCCCGCGCGGCGGAGCCGATGTTGCCCGGATGGTTGGGTCTGGCCAACACAACGCGAATGTTTTTCAGAAAATCAGGTACTTGGGGTTTATTCATCAGCAGTTTCACATTAAAATGTCGGGCATATCAAAAAGCCCGCGCGTCCGCGCCGGCTTTTTTTGTTCCTTAACCCAGATTGTTACTGTCAGATGTCGAGCCATGCAGGCTGGCATCTGCATTCAAGTTCTAGAGGCCGTCAATGCATCCGATGCTCAATATCGCGGTTAAAGCCGCCCGCCGTGCTGGCAGTGTAATCCAGCGTGCGTCGCTTAACCTCGATACCATTCGTGTTGAGAAGAAAAAGCACAATGACTTTGTGACCGACGTGGACCGCGCTGCCGAACAGGCCATCGTGGACATGATTCTCGAGGCGTATCCCAAGCACGCCATTCTAGCAGAAGAGTCCGGTGCCAAAGGCGTGGGCTCCTCCGAGTACGAATGGATCATCGACCCCATCGACGGCACCACCAACTTCCTGCACGGCCACCAGCAATACGCCATTTCCATCGCCCTGGCGCACAAGGGCCAGGTGCAGCAGGCCGTGGTGTACGACCCTAGCCGTAACGATCTGTTTACCGCCTCGCGCGGTGTTGGCGCTTTCCTCAACGACCGCCGCATCCGTGTTTCCAAGCGCTTCATGATGAATGAATGCGTGATCGCCACCGGTTTCCCGGTATCCGACCAAAGCTATATCGACCAATATCTGGGCATGCTCAAAGACGTGCTGGGCAAGACGGCCGGTGTACGTCGCGAAGGCGCTGCCTCGCTTGACCTGTGCAATGTGGCTTGCGGCCGTGTGGACGGTTTCTGGGAAATGAACCTGAAGCCGTGGGACATCGCCGCGGGCAGCCTGATCGTGCAGGAAGCCGGTGGCATCGTCACCGACCTGACCGGCGAACAGGAATGGATGGAATCGGGCGACATCGTGGCCGCCAACCCCAAGGTGCTGGCCCAGCTGCTGGCTACCATCGCGCCGCACCTGAACAAGTAATCATTGCCTCGGTGCAGGCAGCAAAAACGGCAACCCGCGGGTTGCCGTTTTTTTACTTGCTCGATCTTATCCGTTCTGCACGGCCAATCTGCCATCCATGTGCAAGAACTGGCCATCCGTTTGCGCAATATTGGTATAGACAATACCGCTTTCGAAGTCCTGGACATGGACCACATTGGAACCGGTCTTGGGCTCATGCCAGTACACCATGAAAACCTGCGGACGAATCTGCACCGCGGTGTATTGCACATCATCCCCCATGCCCTTGAACATGCCGGCAGTCCCGACATAGCTCATCGACTTGTCATCATGGAAATTCAGCTCGAAAGTGGTATCACCAAAACTGACTGCCACTTTTTTACCAGCTGCCGGATAAGCGGGCTTTGCTTCAGCCGCCGGCCACTGCATTTCACCTTTGATTACCTTGGCACTCATCTCAAGCAGACTGTCACCCGCCAGACCCGGATATAGCTTTTTCATGGCTGAAATCAATTCAGCAGCGTCTTTGCTTATGTTTGCCTCTTTATCAAATGCTTTGAGATAATCACGGGTAAACTGCACGGACTTAATAGTAAACGGCTGGCTGCCATCTTTATTCAGCATATAATGCCCCGGCACCACCATTGCTGGCTTGAGCGCCTCGATATCCGCCAGGGTTTGCAGCCAATTCTGTCGAGATTTCTCAGTCTGGGTATCGGCAATCCAGACATGCTGATTGGCCATCACCACCACACCACCGACGACTGCCTTGATAGACGGAATCCACACATAACTGCGATCCGGAGTTGGGCCTTTCAAGCCCATCACTTCCAGTTTATTACCATCCACAGTCAAGGTATTGCCTTGCAGCACGTCTGGGGTAAACACTTGCTTGGGTGCATTTTCTTTCAGAATCGGCCCCCAGAAAGCCAGTTTGCCATCTTTGCTGGCACGGATGGCGGCCACCGTTTCAGGCGTGGCAAGCACACGCACATCCGGGAAGGCTTTTTTAATAGCCTCCAGACCAAAATAATAATCCGGATCACTATGACTGATATAAACCGCGGTCAGTTTCTTGCCAGTTTCCTTTATTTTTTCCACCAAATTATTGGCATCGGCAATAGAAAACTGCGCATCAATCAGCACAACTTCTTTATCGCCATAAATTATTTCAGAGGAAACTGCAAAAATACCTTTCACACCGGGGTTATATACCTGAACATTCAAGTTGGCAGCGGATGCCTGCGAGAAAGGAACAACACCAAACAAGGCAATCGAAGTAGCAGCAGCAAACAGAGATTTCATGGTAGCAAGTCCTAGCAAGAGTGGGCAGGGAGAACAGGAATGGAACTCTTGGGCACATTCTTGTGGATTACCCATCCTTTAGGACAATGTAAATTCCTAACAATGCATAGGAAATTTCTTAACCATTGCATTTTAAACCACAGCCATGAATACACGGCACAACATACCGCTGCAATTTTGGTTTTTCCTTAATACTGCCAGATTGTTTCTGCTCCGCCATTTTAGTGCCCTGACTCTTTCCTGTTGGTCAACAGACAAAACCTTCCCCAGCAACAACGGCAAAGTGGCATGGTGAGAAAACGACAGTCAGCAAGGCAATCTCGCCGGGAGACAAGGGACATTGCATGCCGACGCATGCTAGCCAACGGCGCTGTTATGGGTGCCAGGAGCAAGCCTGGCCCGCCTTGTCTGCGTAATGACAAGGCAAAGACGTTTCACTTAAATCTGTATCTGCTATTCTGAGCAAAAATCAGACTGCAAAGCACACCAATGCCCAGATTCTTTCCGCCTGTCATTCTGACTGCACTACTGTGCACTTCCGTCATGGTGCAGGCCGCAGGACCAGACTGCAGCCGCAGCTATACGCTGGCGTTGCATGAACACGGCCTGCTGTACAACGCCAGCACACGCACCGGCATTGACAAGGATGTAGCTGACGAGCTGATCAGGCGTAGCGGCTGCAAGGTAGAAGTCAGCCTGCTACCGCGCTCGCGCATCTGGAAGCTGCTGGAAGTCGGCAACCTGGACTTCAGCCTGTCCGGCATCACCAATGAAGAACGGGAACGCTACGCGGCCTTTGCCTGGTATTTTGCCGACAAGTTCAGTCTGATCGTGCGCAAGGATAGTGGCATCCAGAGTCTGAGCGAATTTGACAGCCGCAGCGATGTGAAGCTGGGCGGTATTCTCAGCTTCCGCTACAGCGACACCATCAATCAGCTGGTCGACAAGCTGGACCGTAACGGCAGACTGGTCGGGAGTTACGACTACGACATGCTGTACCAGAACCTGCGCCAGGACCGTACCCAGGCCATCATCATCGAGCCTTTTGATTATTCCGACCTCGAAAAATACCAGGTCAGCAAACTGGTACGCATTCTGGAGACCAACGACCAGCCGACACCGCATGGTCTGATCATGTCGAAAAAAACCATCTCCCCGGAACAGCAGGAACGCTGGCGTGAACTGATCAACAACATGCGCCGGGACGGCACGCTGCTGAAAATTTTCCGCAAGTACTTCAACCGTGAAGAAGCCTTGCAAATGACCAGCTTCTAGACAGTCCCCGGCTGCTTTGCCGACATACCGCGCCGACGCAAGTCAAACAGCAGCTTCATCACCAGCACAGCGCCGCTCAGCAACAGGGTAAGGCCGTTGGCCAGCACCACCGGCCGCGAGTGGATCAGCACGCCATAGGCCAACCACATGGCCACGCCACTACACATCAGCAGATACATGCCCAGTGAGATATCGCTGGCAGAGCGCTTGCGCCACACCAGCCAAACCTGCGGCAAAAAGGACACGGTAGTCAGACACCCGGCCAACAGGCCCAGCCACTCCACCAGATCAGCTGCCATACCGCGTCACTCCGCCAGCCATTGTGCTGGCTGCAGTAAATCCAGCCGGTCGGTACACACGCTGTCCACGCCCCAGGCCATGATTTCACGTGCCCTTGCTGCGTCATTTACCGTGTAACACAGCAACTGGTAGCCAGCCGCCTTGATGGCTGCCGCTAAAGCCGGGCTCAGGGTCGTGTGATCGCAATGCAGGGCGATGCAGTCCAGCTGCTGCAATCTGTCCTGCCAGTCAGCCGGAATCTCCTCCACCAACCAGGCACGGGGCAGTCCGGGTTCAGCCTGCTGTGCGGCCTGCAAGGCTTCGAAGCTGAAGGATGACAACAGCGGCGGTACTGCCGCTCCGGCCCATAAGCGCGCAGCCTCTTGCGCCACCATACGGCCGGTTTCTGCATCACGCCCCGGGCAGGGCTTGATTTCCACATTCAACAACATGCCATGCGCCCGACAACAGGCCGCCACATTGGCAAAGCTGGGCAATGCCTCGCCAGCAAATGCCGCCCCTTTCCAGCTGCCGGCATCCAGCAAGACCAGCTGCGCCATACTGAGCTCGGCGGCCAGGCCACGGCCATTGCTGGTGCGATCCACACTGTCATCATGCAGCAGGAAGCACACATTATCGGCCGACAGTTTCACATCACATTCCGCCCCCCGATATCCATAGGCAAGTCCAGCACGAAAGCCGGCCACGGTGTTTTCCGGTGCCAGTGCGCCACCGCCACGGTGTGCAAGCAGTGCAGGATAAGGCCAGCCAGAACGGGCTTGCAGTTGGGACATCGGTTATCTCCATCAGAGTGAGTAAACGGGCAGCTCTACGTGGCCAGGATCACAGCAAGGCGGCAGATCCATCCGACATACTAGCCTGCGGCGCAGGCAGCGCCAGCCCTTGTTTGCGGTTTTTTCATCAGCCACGCCAAATAGTCATGCATACCGCCATCAGAAGGCAAAACCGGCAAATTATCCTGAGCCCAGGTGACGCAGGCATGACAAAAAGCGACCATGTCCCACGCGCGTCAACGGCAAGGGCAGCGGAAAAACGGCAAGCAGGCCACTTCAGCAGAATGTACGCTGGCAACAGCGTCCTGACACCGCCCCACGGCTACGGTAAAATCGGCAGCCTTGCTTCAACGCCCCGTCTTGCGGGGCGTTGTCATCTGCACACCAACGGCACCAATAAGAGCACCACGCGCATGAGCACGCCCCAGCACACTCCAATGATGGCCCAGTATTTCTCCCTTAAAAGTCAGCATGCCGACAAGCTGCTGTTCTACCGCATGGGCGACTTTTACGAGCTGTTTTACGAGGATGCGGAAAAGGCGGCGCGCCTGCTGGACATCACCCTCACCACCCGGGGCAGCAGTGGCGGCAATCCCATCAAGATGGCCGGTGTGCCTTACCATGCAGCCGAAGGCTATCTGGCACGGCTGGTGAAAATGGGCGAATCGGTGGCCATTGCCGAACAGATTGGCGATCCGGCACTGGCCAAGGGGCCGGTGGAACGCAAGGTGGTACGCATCGTCACCCCCGGCACCCTTACCGATGCCGCGCTGCTGGACGACAAGCGCGACAACCTGGTGCTGGCGGTCAACATGATCAAGGGCACGCTGGGCCTGGCCTGGTTGTCCATGGCCAGCGGCGAATTCAAGATCATGCAAACCAGCGTGGAAGAATTCGCCAGCGAAATGGAACGGCTAAAACCAGCCGAACTGGTCTTGCCGGACGATAGCGGCCTCAATATCTTCGAGCAGGTCAACTGCCCACGCAAAAAGCTGCCGCCCTGGCAGTTTGACCACGACTCCGCCCAACTGGCGCTGACCCGCCACTTTGGCACTCACGATCTGGCCGGCTTTGGTGCCGATACCCTGCCGGTTGCCGTCAGTGCCGCCGGTGCGCTGCTGGAATACGTCAAATCCACCCAGAGCGTGAACCCGGCCCACATCGCCCAACTGGCGGTGGAAGACGCTGGCGAGCTGATCCGCATGGACGCCGCCACCCGGCGCAATCTGGAACTGACCGAAACCATACGCGGCGAACCGTCCCCCACCCTGGCGTCCTTGCTGGACACCTGCGCCACCAGCATGGGCAGCCGCCTGCTGCGCCACTGGCTGCACCACCCCATCCGCCGCCACGACAAGCTGCAACGCCGGCTGGAATCGGTACGTGCCCTGCTGCCTGCGCATCAGGACATCCACGCCCAGCTGCGCGAAGTGGCCGACATCGAACGCATCACCGCCCGCATTGCCCTGCGCAGTGCTCGCCCACGCGACTTGGCCGCCCTGCGCGATTCACTCAAGGCATTGACTGGAGCCAAGCAACTGGCCTCCAGCCTGGATGCCCCGTTGCTGGGCGAGTTGGCGCGCCTGCTGCCGGATAACTCGCCGGTGGAAACCCTGCTGGCAGCCAGCATCCTGCCAGAACCGGCTACCTTTCTGCGTGATGGCGGGGTGATAAACCACGGTCTCAATGCCGACCTGGACGAACTGCGTGCCATCCAGACTGACTGCGGCGATTTCCTGCTGGCACTGGAAGCCCGTGAAAAGGAACGCACCGGCATCACCACCCTCAAGGTGGAATTCAACCGCGTGCACGGCTTCTATATCGAGGTTTCGCGCGCCCAAGGCGACAAGGTGCCGGATGACTACCGCCGCCGCCAGACCCTGAAAAATGCCGAGCGCTACATCACGCCGGAGCTGAAAGAGTTCGAAGACAAGGCACTGTCGGCACAAGACCGTTCGCTAGCGCTGGAAAAACAACTGTACGAGCAGTTACTGGATCAACTGGCACCCTCCATTCCCGACCTCAAGCTGATTGCCCAGGCCGTGGCCGGACTTGACGTATTGGCTGCTTTTGCCGAACGCGCCAGCAGCAACAATTACGTTGAGCCGGCGTTCGTCAACGACACCCGGCTGGAAATCATCGAAGGTCGCCACCCGGTAGTGGAAGCCGAAGTGGAACGCTTCATTGCCAACGACACCCGACTGAGCGACGCGCGCAAGCTGCTGTTGATCACCGGCCCCAATATGGGCGGTAAATCCACCTATATGCGGCAGAATGCGCTGATCACCCTGCTGGCCCATATCGGCAGCTTCGTACCAGCCAACCGTGCGGTCATCGGCCAGATCGACCGTATTTTCACCCGTATCGGTGCCTCCGACGATCTGGCAGGCGGGCGCTCCACCTTCATGGTGGAAATGACCGAGACGGCAAATATCTTAAACAACGCCACCGCCCAGTCACTGGTGCTGATGGACGAGGTGGGCCGGGGAACCTCCACCTTCGACGGCCTTGCCCTGGCATGGGCCATCGCCAAGGCGCTGATTGAAAAGAGCCAGGCCTATACCCTGTTTGCCACCCATTATTTCGAGCTGACCACCCTGACAGAACAATACCCGGCGGTGGCCAATGTCCATCTGTCCGCTGTCGAGCACAAGGACCGCATCGTCTTCATGCACCATGTGGACGAAGGCCCCGCCAGCCAGAGTTACGGCCTGGCCGTGGCCCAACTGGCGGGCGTGCCACCCAAGGTCATCCGCGAAGCACGACGCTATCTGGTGGAGCTGGAGAACCAGTCCGCGGCAAAGGTTCAACCCGACCTGTTTGCCGCCACCCCAGCCATGACTGCAGCAGTAGAGATAGAGCCCAATCCGGCACTGGACATGCTGGAAGAAATCGACCCGGACGAGCTGACACCACGTCAGGCGCTCGACTTTCTCTATCAAGTGAAAAAAGTGCTGAAATGATTCAGCAAAATTCCCGCGGTCTTCTATGATGAAAAAATCATGACAACCAGAGAACAGGAGTAAAAATCATGTCGTCGCAGAGCACTGCCAGCAATCCGGGCTTGATTCGTCTGTTTGGTCATACTGGAGATGATGGCAGCATTTCCCTTCAAGCAATTCGTGAAAGAGCTTCAAAGCAACTGTCCCGCTTCGCCACCCAGGCGGAGGAGGAACTGGCAGCGCGTCAGATCAGCATGCCCCCGGCCATCAGTCTGGTCAGCTGCCCCGGCTGTAGCCTGACACTGGAAAACAATCATCCGCAGGCCGATGACATCCTGACCTGGCTTGCCAGCGATGCCAGAATTTCCAGCCTGTTCAAAGAAGTTGAAGTTTTGTTTGAAATCATTCGTGCCACTGAATCCGCAGGTGAAACCTTCCCCGAATCATCCTGCTTCCATATCGGGTTGACCAGCGCTGGTCCCATTGCTTATTTCGAGGACCACATTTGTAGTCCGCGTTCTTCCTGATCCAGTAGTACCCCATGCAAAACCAGAACAGGGAGACTTCGGTCTCCCTGTTTGCTGTTCAGCATAATGCTGCCGTCTCGGCATGCAGCAGGGAATTTGCCATCAATCAAAATGAAAATTCTCAGCCAATCATCAGACTCCCATTCGCGCATGGCCTTCTACCATCAAGGTATTAACCTTCCGGGAGTAAAACCATGCCACTGACCGAATCCCCCAGCTCGCAACCCTTCATCCAGCCAGCCATGTCCACCGCACCCAACCCAACCCTTGCCGACAATCTGTCATTGCAGGCACGTACCCTGCTGGGCAACGTCGGGCTGCTCGCCCGGCAGGATCTGCAAGCGCGTGGCATTCACATTCCGCCAGCCATCTGCCTGGCAAGCGATGACATGGGCAGGCTTCAATTGCGCGGTCAGCACCCGCAGGCCAAGCAGATCCACCTGTGGCTGAGCAACAGCCAGACTTTACGCGGCTTGTTCAACGAGGCAAAAACCCTGTTCGAACTGCTACACACCTGTGAGTCATCTTCTTCGCGCTGGAATGACGACTGCTTCTGTATCGGCATTACATCTGCCGGGCCACTTGCCTATTTCGAGTCCCAACTGCCAGCCCTGCCCCTTGCTGCAGCCCATTGACCCCTGCTGCCTGTCTTACACCACAGCTCAAATCAAAAGGGAAGCTCTGGCTTCCCTTTCTTTATTCTGCCAAAGCATTTAACCGCAGCCTGACCCGGACCATGGACAATCAGCCTTTCCTCTGTGCGGCTGTGCACATATTGGTAAAACGCATTTCCTCGGGATAGGGGTAGAAGTCCTCGATCACTCCATCCCTGATGCGCTGCTGACGCTGTTGCCAGAAGCGCGGCTCCAACAGATCCCGGTGATATTTAAGAAAGGTCTTGCGCACCAGTGGATCTCCCAGCAGGAAGGTGCCGAACTCCTCGGGAAATACATCATTGCGGGCCACCGGGTACCATACCTCACCCGACATCTCCATCTCTGGATTAGGTGCCGGCGGAATGCTGCGGAAATTGCAGTCCGTCATGTACTCGATTTCATCGTAATCATAGAAAATCACCCGTCCGTAGCGCGTCACGCCAAAGTTTTTGAACAACATGTCACCGGGGAAGATATTGGCGGAGGCCAGCTCCTTGATTGCCAGGCCATAGTCGCGAATCACGCGTTCCTTTTCCGTATCGTCGCACTGCATCAAGTACATGTTCAGCGGCTTCATACGCCGTTCGATATACAGGTGGCGAATGACAATGCTGTCCTCCCCCTCCTCCATCATGGATGGGGCCAGCATGCGTAGCTCCTCGATCAGTTCGGCAGTAAACCGGCTGCGCGGGAACGCCACATTGGAGAACTCCAGCGTATCGGACATCCTCCCGACACGGTCATGCCGTTTCACCAGCCAGTATTTGCGCTTTACCGTATCGCGATCAACTTCCTTGGGGCCGCCAAACACGTCCTTGATCAACTTGAACACATAGGGATAAGACGGCAGGGTAAACACCAGCATCACCAAGCCACGGATACCTGGGGCGATGATGAACTGATCATTCGAGTGCTGCAGATGCTGCATGAAATCACGGTAAAAGGTGTTCTTGCCCTGTTTCTGCAAGCCCAGCATGGTGTACAGCTCTGCCTTGGTCTTGCTGGGCAGCATGCTGCGCAGAAACTGCACATAAGCGGAGGGAACCTCCATATCCACCAGGAAATAAGCCCGGCTGAAGGAAAACAGCACGCCGATGCGCCATGGCTCCAGCAGCAAGGTATCCAGATACAAGCGTCCGGCTTCATCGTGCAATACCGGGATGGCAAACGGGTAGCTGATGCCACCGTTGATTACCTTGCCAAAAATATAGGCGGTCTTGTTACGGTAGAAAGCAGATGACAGCACCTGGATTTGCAGATTGGCTTCTGCCGCAGGCCAGTGACCATCAAAAAAGGTGGCGATACAGCGCATGAGCAACGCCAGATCATGCCGCAGATGGGCAAAGAGCCGACGCCAGCCAAAATCCAGAATGATGTTGCGCATTACCGCCCGCATGCTGCGACTGGCGGGGTAATAGCTGCGGTAACTGGGCGGGTCGGACTCGATGTACTCGGTGGAAATGGCAGGCCGGATAAAGATGAAATCGTTGTTGAAGTAATCCCGGTGCAGCATACGGGTGAACACCGAGTTGAAGAAGGTTTCCGCCAGCTCCGGTTGCTTGTGATTGGTCAGCAGGCCGATGAAGTAGAGCTTGGCCTGTTGCCAGATTTCATCATCCAGCAGATCGGCATGAAACTCGTGGTGCAGGCGGGCAACGGTTTCCAGCACCCGCTCATCGTAAAACTGGATCCGGTCCCGGATGGCCTGCTGCACCCCCTGCCAGTCTGCCCGTTCAAACAGGGATTTGGCCTGCTGGTTACAGGCCCGAAACAGGCGATAGTGCTTGTCGAAACCATCGACCAACACCTGTGCCATGTCGCGCGCTACCGGGTTGTAGTACTCGGGAATCTGCATGCTGCGGCCTCGTATTTGCCACTCTCAGTTACACCCGCTCCCTTAGCGGCAGAACGGGCCCGCATGCATCATGGCTTGTTCTTGTGCGCAAAACGGAAAGAGGCCTGCGGGCGCGGCTTACCTGCGGTGGGCGCAGTTTTTGCTGTAGCCACTGCCGCAGGCTTGCCCAGACGCTCAGCATGGGACAGTGCCGGCAAATCTTCAAGACTTACCTCGATACTGCGCAGCTCGCCAGGCTGCATGTCACCCAGCTGCCACGGCCCGATGGCCGCGCGTACCAACCGCAGGGTGGGCAAGCCCACCTTGGCCGTCATGCGGCGCACCTGGCGGTTTTTACCCTCGCTGATGATGATTTCCAACCAGCAGTCCGGCACGGTCTTGCGAAAACGTACCGGCGGCTTGCGCTCCCACAGGGCGGGCGGGTCGATCTGGCGCACCTGCGCCGGACGGGTGACAAAGTCGCCCAGATCCACCCCGGCGCGCAGCGCATCCAGTTGCACCTCGCTCACCCTCCCCTCTACCTGCACCCAGTAGGTCTTGGGCAGTTTCCAGCGCGGGTCGCTGATACGATGCTGCAAAGCACCTTCACCGGTCAGCAACAGCAAGCCTTCACTATCGGTATCCAGCCGCCCGGCCGGGTAAACGCCGGGAATGGCGATATGATCCTTCAGCGTGGGGTGCAGCTCATGTTGAGAAAACTGGCAAATCACCCCGTAAGGCTTGTTGAACAGGATAAGTTCGGGCATTGCAGACAAACCATGCAGGAAAATGTAATGCCCGGATGATAACAAGGAGTGGCGCTGGCGGTCATGCCGGTCTGCGGGTAGGGGTAGGAGGTATTGCTGCAGCCTCGGTCCTGCAACAAAGGCAGACGGCAAAATGCCCTGGCTGGAACTATGCTATGGACTGCAACTCACAGTACCGGTGCGAAAAATTCACATTCGAACACTTGTTTACCTCGCCAGGATGGCAAAGTTCGGATACTTACAAACAGTACGAACATTTGAGGGGTATAATTCACTTCCGAAAAGTCACCCGCAAGTCTACGGGCCGCGCTGCCACGCACAGGCTGCTTAACGCAGTCCGGCAAGCCGCCCGCCTTATGCAGTGCCTTTACACGCGCCTAGCGGAACATCCCCCGGTGTGCGAAAGCCGCCTCGCGTAGTCGTTCTGACGTCAAAATAATCATTGGAGATAGAGCAATGCCTTCGGAACAGCCGACCATCATCTACACCCTGACCGACGAAGCACCTGCGCTGGCCACCAGCGCCTTCCTGCCAGTCATCCGCACCTTTACCGGCACCGCCGGCATCAATGTCGAAACGGCAGATATCTCCGTAGCAGCCCGCGTACTGGCCGAATTTCCCGAATACCTGACTGATGCACAAAAAGTACCGGATACGCTGAGCGAGCTGGGCAAGCTGACCCAGAACCCGGACACCAACATCATCAAGCTGCCGAACATCAGTGCTTCGGTTTCGCAACTGATCGCCTGCATCAAGGAACTGCAATCCAAGGGCTATGCCCTGCCGGACTACCCGGAGCTGCCCTCCTCGGACGCCGACAATGCGCTCAAGGCCCGCTACGCCAAATGTCTGGGTTCCGCAGTAAACCCGGTGCTGCGCGAAGGCAACTCAGACCGTCGCGCCCCGCTGGCGGTAAAAAACTATGCCAAGAAGCACCCGCACTCCATGGGCGAATGGAAGCAATGGTCGCAAACCCATGTTTCCCACATGCACCATGGCGACTTCTACCATGGCGAAAAATCCATGACGCTGGACAAAGCGTGTGACGTGAAGATGGAGCTGACCACCAAGAGCGGCAAGACCATCGTGCTCAAGCCCAAGCTCGCGCTCAAGGCCGGTGAAATCATCGATTCCATGTTCATGAGCAAGAAGGCGCTGTGCGACTTCTACGAACAAGAAATGGAAGACTGTCGCGAATCCGGCATCCTGTTCTCGCTGCACGTGAAAGCCACCATGATGAAGGTATCCCACCCCATCGTGTTCGGCCACTGCGTCAAGATCTACTACAAGGATGCCTTCGAGAAACACGGCAAGCTGTTTGAAGAGCTGGGCGTCAACGTCAACAACGGTATGGCCAACCTCTACGAAAAGATCGAGACCCTGCCGGCCACCAAGCGCGAAGAAATCATCCGCGACCTGCACGCCTGCCAGGAACACCGTCCGCGTCTGGCCATGGTTGACTCCGCCAAGGGCATCACCAACTTCCACTCGCCCAACGACGTGATTGTCGATGCCTCCATGCCGGCCATGATCCGTGGCGGCGGCAAGATGTGGGGAGCCGACGGCAAACCGGCCGACTGCAAGGCGGTAATGCCGGAATCCACCTTTGCCCGTATCTATCAGGAGATGATCAACTTCTGCAAATGGCACGGCAACTTCGACCCGCGCACCATGGGCACCGTGCCCAACGTGGGCCTGATGGCGCAAAAGGCAGAAGAATACGGTTCGCACGACAAGACCTTTGAAATCGCCGAAGACGGCGTGGCCAATATTGTTGACCTGGCCACTGGCGAAGTGCTGCTGAGCCAGAACGTGGAAGCCGGCGACATCTGGCGCATGTGCCAGGTGAAAGACGCACCGATCCGCGACTGGGTGAAGCTGGCCGTTACCCGCGCCCGCAACTCCGGCATGCCGGCGGTATTCTGGCTGGATCCGTACCGTCCGCACGAAAACGAACTGATCAAAAAAGTGGAAACCTATCTGCAGGATTACGACACCAGCGGCCTGGAAATCCACATCATGTCCCAGGTCCGCGCCATGCGCTTCACCCTGGAACGTGTCGCCCGCGGCCTGGACACCATCTCGGTGACCGGCAACATCCTGCGCGACTACCTGACCGACCTGTTCCCCATCATGGAACTGGGCACCTCGGCCAAGATGCTGTCCATCGTGCCGCTGATGGCCGGTGGCGGCATGTACGAAACCGGTGCCGGCGGTTCGGCACCGAAGCATGTACAACAGCTGCTGGAAGAAAACCACCTGCGCTGGGACTCGCTGGGCGAATTCCTGGCCCTGGCGGTATCGCTGGAAGAACTGGGCATCAAGACCGGCAACAACAAGGCCAAAATCCTGGCCAAGACCCTGGACGCCGCCACCGGCAAGCTGCTGGACAACGACAAGTCGCCGTCGCGCCGCACCGGTGAGCTGGACAACCGTGGCAGCCAGTTCTACCTGGCCAGCTACTGGGCAGAAGCACTGGCAGCACAAACTGAAGATGCCGAACTGCAAGCCCAGTTTGCTCCGCTGGCCAAGCAACTGGCTGAGCAAGAAGCGCAAATCATTGGCGAACTGAAAGCCGTACAGGGCCAGCCGGCCGATATCGGCGGCTACTACCTGCCGGATACCGCCAAGTGCCAGGCCGTAATGCGCCCGAGCAGCACCTTCAATGCCGCCCTGAAAGCCGCCCTGGCCTAAACCAGCGGCAGCTTACCAAACCAGCCTTACCGCCAGAGCGCCAGGATTCGTCCTGGCGCTTTTTTTGTACTCCCGGTATCCGGTCAACGATTTTCAAAAATAATTGTCAGATCCTCTTCTGCAAGCATCCCACTACGGTCTAGGCTAAGTAAGTGGCATGTACTGCGGATCACGGCAGTCCCCTACCCTGAGACAAGGAGCGAACAACAATGAGTGAGTCCCATATCAAGGTTCCAGCAGCAGGACAGAAAATCATCCCGGGCCAGCCCATCCCGAGCAACCCCATCATTCCCTTTATCGAAGGTGATGGCATCGGCATCGACATCACCCCGGTAATGATCAAGGTAATTGATGCTGCGGTAGAAAAAGCCTATGAGGGTGCCAAGAAAATTCACTGGATGGAAGTATATGCGGGCGAAAAATCCACCCGCCTGTACGGGCCAGACGAATGGCTGCCCAAGGAAACTTTCGATGCACTGAAAGAATTTGCGGTATCGATCAAGGGGCCGATGACCACACCGGTCGGCGGTGGCATCCGCTCGCTCAATGTAGCCCTGCGCCAGGAACTGGACTTGTACCAGTGCGTACGCCCGGTACAGTATTTCCAGGGCGTACCCTCGCCACTCAAGCACCCCGAACTGGTCAACATGGTGATTTTCCGTGAGAACACCGAAGACATCTATGCCGGAATTGAATGGCAAGCTGGTTCCGATGCCGTCAAAAAGGTAATTGCCTTTTTGCAGAACGAAATGGGCGTGAAGAAAATCCGTTTCCCGGACAGCTCCGGCATCGGCATCAAGCCTATCTCCGTAGAGGGTACGGAACGGCTAGTGCGTGCGGCGCTGCAATACACCATAGACAATGACCGCAAGAGCCTCACCATCGTCCACAAGGGCAATATCATGAAGTTTACCGAAGGCAACTTCCGTGATGCCGCCTATGTGCTGGCACGCAGGGAGTTTGGTGCCGAGCTGATCGATGGCGGTCCGTGGTGCCGGTTCAACAATCCGAAAACCGGTCGCGAAATCATCGTCAAGGACGCCATTGCCGATGCCTTCCTGCAGCAGATCCTGCTGCGTCCGGCTGAATACGATGTCATCGCCACCACCAACCTCAACGGCGACTACATTTCGGATGCGCTGGCAGCACAGGTTGGCGGCATCGGCATTGCACCCGGAGCCAATATCTCGGACAAGTATGCCTGCTTCGAGGCCACACACGGCACTGCGCCCAAGTATGCAGGCCTAGACAAGGTCAACCCCGGCTCGCTCATCCTGTCGGCCGAAATGATGCTGCGCCACCTGGGCTGGGTTGAAGCGGCTGATCTGGTGATCAAATCCATGGAGGCCGCCATTGCCGACAAACAGGTGACTTACGATTTTGCCCGCCTGATGGACGGTGCCACCGAGGTTTCCTGCTCGGCATTCGGCGATGCCATGATAGCGCGCATGTAGAGCCCCGGCCTGCAATGCCACCTCAAGGTCCGCCCATGCGGGCCTTTCCTGTTTCAACCGCTTTCAGCCGGCCACCAGTGCACGCGCCGCATCCAGCACCTGCGCCTTGACCGCATCCACCCGTTTACCCGCACGCCAGGCCATCATCACCTCCCAATGCCAGGTCGGCAGTTCCGGCAGACACAACCTGACCAGAGTACCATCCTGCAGATCAGCCTTGATCGATAGTTCTGGCATGAATGAAACAAAGCCATGTCGCAATACCAGCTCCCGTGCAGCAGAGGCCGGTTGTACCGCATGAATCGGGCTGGGTAACTGCCGTACCATGCGGATCTGCTGGATCAAGGACTCACACTCATCCCCCCAAAACTGTGGCGCAATGCGATACCTGGCGATATCAGCCAGTGCCAATGCCCTGTTGCAGCCTGCCAGCGGATGGCTGGCAGCCACCACCGGAACAATCGGCGAACGCCACAGCAATTCCATCTGGATCCCTGACATTGCCGGACATTTCAGCACAAAACCCACCTCAACCTGCCCGGTCAGCAAATCCTGCATGATCTGCTGAGAATGATCGGTTCCACAGCGAATTTCCATCGCAGCATCAGCCAGTTTCATCAGCAAGGGACCGAATACCGGAGACGTCAGCGATGGCAGGCAGGACAAACGGATGCGCGGCACCGCCGGCGTGCCCTGCATGGTTTCCAGCCCTTGCCGATAGGCACTTACCGACTGGCGGGCGGCATCCAGAAAGGCCTGACAGGCATTGGTTGCCACGGCTCCGCGCCGGTGCCGGGTAAACAGGCTGACACCCCAGTGCTGCTCCAGCAAGCCAATGCGCTGGCTGACCTGAGGCTGCGACCAGCCGCGCTTGGCTGCGGCCTGACTAAAGCTGCCCAGCTCGGCCACATCCAGCAGCAACTCCAGATCAGACAAGGCAACAGACATAATAAAATTGCATATGAAATATTAGGAGAAATAGACTTACATAATAGCAGGATGCCTACCTAGAATGCTGTTCGAATGAGGAGATAACATGGCATCCGCACAGCGCGCACGCCGACTGGGCAAGGCATTCATCCTGCTGGACAACTTGCTGGTGATATTCGGTTTCTTCATGGTGTTTCCGCTGATCAGCCTGCACTTTGTCGATCAGCTGGGCTGGAGCGCCAGCATCGTCGGGCTGGCACTGGCCATGCGGCAGTTCATGCAGCAGGGACTGGGCCTGTTTGGTGGCTCTCTGGCAGACCACTTTGGAGCCAAACCGCTGATTGTCTGCGGCATGCTGATGCGCGCAGCCGGCTTTGCCTGCATGGCGCTCGCTCACTCGCCCTGGCTGCTGTATCTATCCTGCCTGCTCTCCGGGCTGGGCGGCACCCTGTTCGACCCGCCACGTACCGCACTGGTGGCCAAGCTGGTACTACCGCGAGACCGCCCCCACTTCTATGCCATCCTGATGATGCAGGACAGCGCAGGCGCTGTTGCTGCAGCCTTGCTGGGTTCCTGGCTACTGCAGTTTGATTTTCGCTGGGTTGGCCTGGCCGGTACTGCCATGTTTGTGCTGGCAGCGCTGGTCAATGCCCTGTTACTGCCTCCCTACCGGGTTGCCACAGGCAAGACATCGCCCTGGCAATCAATGCGCGTGGTGCTGGCAGATCGCAGCTATATGCGCTTTGTGCTGACCTTGAGTGGCTATTACATGCTGGCGGTACAAGTCATGCTGCTCGTTCCGGTCACCATCAAGCAGCTCACCGGCAGCTACCAGGCCGTAGGCTGGATGTACACGCTGGAAACCTGTTTGTCGCTGAGCCTGCTCTATCCACTGGCACGCTGGGGAGAACGTTACCTGCGCCGCGAACAACGCATGCTGGTCGGACTTGGACTGATGAGCCTGAGTCTGGCCATCATGAGTAATGTGGCACATCCGCTGGCAGCATTTACTGTGCTGGGCCTGTTCTTTCTCGGCTCCATCATCATGGAACCCGCACGGGAAACCTATGTTGCCAGTCTGGCCCGCCCGCAGGCACGTGCCAGTTATCTGGGTTGCAGCCGGCTCGGGCTGGCACTGGGGGGCGCGCTGGGCTATATCGGCGGGGGCTGGCTGCTGGACGTATCCCGCCAGTGGCAGTGGCCGGCATTGCCCTGGCTGTGCCTGTCGCTGGTGGGTGGAATAACCTTGCTGGCACTCTGGATGCAATTGCTGCGCCCTGCCACGGCTACGTCTTGTGTCAGCAACAGCGCCTGAAAAAACAAAACCCGCCGGTTGGCGGGATTCTGTTTGAAGCTGTCGGTACGTTGACCGGTAGGTCAGCGTACCTGGCAATCCTGGCACATCCTCAGCCTGATCAGGCTGCCTGGATGTTCGACGCTTGCTTGCCTTTCGGGCCGCTAACAATGTCAAAGCTTACACGCTGACCCTCTTTCAGGGTCTTGAAGCCTTGCATATTGATGGCGGAGAAATGGGCAAACAGGTCTTCACCACCCTCGTCCGGGGTAATAAAGCCAAAGCCTTTAGCGTCGTTGAACCACTTAACGGTACCAATTGACATGTTACTTCCTTGATTGACGATGGCTGGTGAGGCCGACCAACTTAAAGCTTGCTGCCCATTGCGGCTCATCCGCCAATGCCAAACAGCTAAGCCAAGCACCTGACTGCATTTCTACGCAACCATTGTGATAGCGTCAAGTGCAAAAGGAATTCACACATGCCCCTTGAAAAAAAGTCGGGGGGAGCCAAAATTGAAGTAAACCGCGGTTTAACTGAAAGTCGACATGTCCACGCAGTTCAGCGATGACGCCGTCAAAGAGGTGTCTCGGGTGAGGACCACCCCTCCCCCAATGTATAAGGTATTGTTATTGAACGATGATTTCACCCCGATGGAATTTGTGGTGGAAGTGTTGCAACAGTTGTTCCACATGAACCGGGAAAAGGCTACTCAGGTCATGCTACAAGTCCATACGCAAGGTCACGGCGTGTGTGGCGTTTATACCAAAGACGTGGCTGCCACCAAGGTTGAACAGGTGTCGCAATTTGCCAAAGCACACCAGCATCCGCTTCAGTGCGTAATGGAGGAAAACTGATGATTGCCCAGGAGCTTGAAGTAAGCCTGCATATGGCATTCATGGACGCCAGGCGCAAGCGCCACGAGTTCATCAGCGTGGAGCATCTGCTGCTTGCCATGATAGACAATCCCTCCGCCGCCGATGTCTTGAGGGCCTGCGGGGCCAACCTCGACCAGCTGAAAAAACAGCTGGGCGACTTTATTGACGAACACACGCCGACCGTTCCAGGGGAAACCGAAGTTGAAACCCAGCCCACACTGGGATTCCAGCGTGTCATTCAGCGTGCCATTCTGCATGTCCAGTCTTCCGGCAAGAAGGAAGTGACCGGTGCCAACATTCTGGTAGCCATTTTCGGCGAAAAAGACTCTCATGCCGTCTACTACCTGCATCAGCAGGGTATTTCGCGGCTGGATGTAGTCAATTTCATTTCGCATGGCATCACCAAGCAGCGCTCGCCACAACACCCACCGGAGCCGCGTGACCAGCATAACGAGTCCGATGGAGAGGAACAGGCTACCGGCCCGGGCGGAGCTCTGGAAAACTACACCCAGAATCTCAACCAGCAAGCCCGCGACGGCAAGATCGACCCACTGATCGGTCGTGAGCACGAGCTGGAACGTACCGTGCAGATCCTGTGCCGCCGCCGCAAGAACAACCCCTTGCTGGTAGGCGAGGCCGGCGTGGGCAAGACGGCCATTGCCGAAGGCCTGGCGCGGCGCATCGTCAACAACGAGGTGCCGGACGTGCTGTCCAAGGCCACCGTGTATGCACTGGACATGGGTGCCCTGCTGGCCGGCACCAAGTACCGTGGCGACTTCGAGCAGCGCCTGAAAGCCGTGATCAAGCAGCTGACCGAGGACGAGCACGCCATCCTGTTCATTGACGAGATTCACACCCTCATCGGTGCTGGTGCCGCCTCCGGTGGCACGCTGGATGCGTCCAACCTGCTGAAGCCGGCACTGTCCAATGGCAGCCTGCGCTGCATTGGTGCCACCACGTATAACGAATACCGCGGCATTTTCGAGAAGGACAACGCCCTGTCCCGGCGCTTCCAGAAAATAGACGTTGCCGAGCCAACCGTGGAGCAGACCATCGAAATTCTCAAGGGTCTGAAATCACGTTTCGAGGCACACCATGGCGTGAAGTACACCCAGTCGGCGCTGACTACCGCAGCCGAGCTGTCCGCCCGCTACATCAATGACCGCCATCTGCCGGACAAGGCAATTGACGTGATTGATGAAGCTGGAGCAGCACAGAAGATTCTGCCCAAGTCCAGGCAGAAAAAGGTAATCAACAAGTCCGAAATCGAAGAGATCGTGGCCAAGATCGCGCGCATTCCGCCTAAAACCGTCTCCAGCGATGACAAGAATGTGCTGAAGAATCTGGAGCGCGATCTGAAGAATGTGGTATTCGGTCAGGACAAGGCAATCGAAAGCCTGGCCACAGCCATCAAGATGACACGTTCCGGACTGGGCAATCCGCACAAACCGATCGGCTCCTTCCTATTCTCCGGCCCCACCGGTGTGGGTAAGACCGAGGTTGCGAAACAGCTCGCCTATGTGCTGGGTGTGGAACTGATCCGCTTCGACATGTCGGAGTACATGGAACGCCATGCGGTAAGCCGGCTGATCGGCGCACCGCCGGGCTATGTCGGTTTCGAGCAGGGTGGCCAAATGACCGAGGCCATCAACAAGCATCCGTATGCGATCTTGCTGCTGGACGAAATCGAAAAGGCTCATCCTGACATCTACAATGTACTGTTGCAGGTAATGGATCACGGCACCCTGACGGACAACAACGGGCGCAAGGCCGATTTCCGCAATGTGGTGATCATCATGACCACCAACGCCGGGGCCGAGACTATGTCCAAGCCGACACTAGGCTTTACCCAGTCCAAGGAAACCGGTGATGAAATGGCAGACATCAAGCGCCTGTTCAGCCCGGAATTCCGTAACCGGCTGGATGCCACCATATCCTTCAAGATGCTGGATGAGCAGATCATCATGCAGGTGGTGGACAAGTTCCTGATGCAGCTTGAGCACCAGCTCAGCGACAAGAAAGTGGAAATCCACTTTACCGATGCGCTGCGCACCCACTTGGCCAAGCGAGGTTTTGACCCACTGATGGGGGCTCGTCCGATGGCACGGCTGATTCAGGACACCATCCGCAAGGCATTGGCAGACGAGCTGCTGTTTGGCCGTCTGACCAATGGTGGCGAAGTCACGGTCGACATCAATGATCAGGATGTCGTCGAGCTTCAGTTTGATACCGAGCCCCTGGCTGCAGAGCCGGCATAAGACGGATATTGCGCCTTACCGCACAACGCCCGCAGATGCGGGCGTTTTCTTTTACTGAGCACGACCGTCAACCACGCGGGTGATGCTGGGCATGTAGCTGCTTGAGCCGCTCACGGGCAACATGGGTGTAGATCTGCGTGGTGGAAATATCCGAATGCCCCAGTAACAACTGGACAACACGCAGGTCGGCCCCATGGTTCACCAGGTGCGTGGCAAAAGCATGCCGCAGCATATGCGGGCCCACAGGCGGCAAACCTTGCGCACTGGCATAGCTGGCAATCAGATGCCAGGCCATCTGCCGGCTCATCCCCGCCTTGCGCTGGGTGACAAATACGGCATCGCACTGCGCCCCACCCAACAGCAGCACACGGGCTTCCCTGAAGTAGCGCTCCAGCCACTCCAATGCAATCTCTCCCAACGGCACCATACGCTCCTTATTGCCCTTGCCGCGGGTAATGATCAGGCCCGTCACCATGTCCAGTTGCTGCAGCGTCAGCCCCACCAGTTCGGACACGCGCAAACCGGTTGCGTACAGCACCTCGAACATGGCCCGGTCGCGCAGTCCCAGCGGCGTTTCCACGTCGGGTGCCTGCAACAATAGCTCGACCTGCGCTTCAGACAGGGTTTTGGGCAGCCGCTGCCCCAGCCTGGGGTTATCCAGATGCAGGCTAGGGTCATCAGTCCGCTGCCCGCTACTAAGCATATGTTGGTAATAACGCCGCAGACAGGACAGCTGCCTGGCTCGCGTCGCAGGTTTCTCCCGCTCCACACCTGCCAGCAGCGCCTGCTGTAGCTGGGCGTGGCTGGCTGACTCCAGCGTGCTGTCCTGGCTTTGCAGCTGCTTTTGCATTTTGGCCAGATCGCGGCGATAAGCCGCCAGGGTATTGGCGGACAAGCCATCGGTCAGCCACAGATGATCCAGAAACCGGTCTATGCTTTCCGTAGTCATGCAGGGTTTCCTGGCAGAAGACATAAAAAAAGCGCAAGGTGCAAACCTTGCGCTTTCATCATACCTGACGGTATCAGGATCAGCCTTGCTTGCGAGCCGGCAGTTTTTCCTTGATACGTGCGGACTTGCCGGTACGACCACGCAGGTAGTACAGCTTGGCGCGACGTACGTCACCACGGCGCTTCACTTCAACGGAAGCCACCAGCGGGGAGTAAGTCTGGAAAGTACGCTCAACACCTTCACCGGCGGACATCTTGCGCACGATGAAAGAGCTGTTCAGACCACGGTTACGCTTGGCGATAACAACGCCTTCGTAAGCCTGCAGACGTTCGCGGTTACCTTCCTTTACCTTGACATTCACCACGACGGTATCGCCAGGAGCGAATTCCGGGATGGTTTTGCCCAGGCGGGCGATTTCTTCTTGCTCGAGTTTCTGGATCAGATCCATGTGTTACTCCGGTTTTTTACGGATATCTTGTTCCTGCTGGTACTCTGCCAGCAGCCGAGATTCCTGTTTTGTCAAAGAGCGGCCCTGCAATAGCTCTGGTCGACGTTGCCACGTCCTTCCCAGCGCCTGCTTGAGTCGCCATTTAGCAATCAGTGCATGATTTCCGGACATGAGTACATCCGGCACCCGCATGCCCTGATAGTCTTCGGGTCGGGTATAGTGCGGACAATCAAGGAGTCCGTTCACAAATGAGTCTTCATAAGCAGACTGGGCATCATTGAGAACGCCAGGAAGCAGCCGGATGACCGCATCCATCAGCACCATGGCCGGTAGCTCGCCACCGGACAACACGTAGTCGCCAATGGAAACTTCCTCGTCCACCTGGCGCTCGATCAAGCGCTCGTCCACCCCTTCATAACGGCCACACAACACAATCAGGCCAGGACGTTGGGACAGCTCCACCGCTTTTTCGTGCGTCAAGGCACGTCCTTGCGGTGACAGGTAAATAACATGGCTCTCATTGACACCTGCTGCCTGCTGACGAGCCTTGGCCGCCGTAATGGCAGCTTCCAGCGGTTCGATCAGCATCAGCATGCCAGGCCCACCACCGTAGGGACGATCATCCACACGGCGATAGTTGTCATGGGTGAAATCGCGTGGATTCCATTTCTGGAAATCCCAAATGCCCAAATCAAGCGCCCGCTGGCTTACACCGAAGCGGGCGATGGCATCGAACATTTCCGGAAACAGCGTGATGGCATCGATATGCATCAGTAGTCCAGGCCCCAGTCCACCGAAATGCGGGCCTCGGCCAGACTGACATCCAGTACGAACTGGCCAACGAAGGGAATCAGCCGCTGGCCGTGTTCGCCTTCTACCACCAATACGTCGTTGGCACCGGTTTCCATCAATTCGGTCACCTTGCCAAGCACCACGCCTTGCTGATTGACGACAGACAAGCCGATCAGATCGGACCAGTAATATTCGTCAGCGCCAGCTTCCGGCAATTCACTACGGGGAACGGCAACTTGCAGACCACGCAGGGCTTCCGCCGTGTCGCGATCTTCAATCCCCGTCAGCTTGACGGACAAGCCTTTGGGCTGCACGGCCCCGTTTTCAAATGTGTACGGCTTCCAGCTGTCATCCTTGCCCAGCCACCAGACCGGGTAGTCAAACAGACCGTCAGCGTATTCGGTATCGGCCTGAACCTTGATCCAGCCCTTGATACCGAAGGCGCCACGCACAAACCCCATCAAGACGAGATCTTCTTTGCGCATGCGCCTTAGTCCGTTAGTTGAGTCAACGAACGATTAGGCAGCAACCTTCTGCTCTTTCAGCAGCTTGGCTACAGCGTCGGTAACCTGGGCACCAACGCCAATCCAGTAGTTCAGACGATCGGAAGTCAGGCGCACGCGCTCTTCCTTCTCGTTAGCTACCGGGTTGTAGAAGCCAACGCGCTCGATGAAGCGACCGTCACGACGGTTACGGGAATCGGTCACCACGATGTTGTAGAACGGACGGTTCTTGGCGCCGCCACGTGCCAGACGAATCACTACCATTGTCGATTGTCCTTAGATAAAAACGGTATCGTAGAAAAGCCCACGATTCTATGGCACTTTTCCCTTATCTTGCAAGCGCTTAATACGCCTGCCAGTCCTGCCGCCCGTTATCGGTCAGCAGAAGACCCCTGCTTTGACGAAAAAAACCACACCACGAGTCTGCAATCTGCCTGCAACAAGCATCCTGATGGCTTAGAGGATTTTGGTGACGATGGTCAGCGCCCGGTCTTCCGGATGGGTTTCCACGGTAAAGCCCAGCTTGTGCATCAGTTTGAGCATGCCCTTGTTGCCGGCCAGCACTTCCCCGCGCATTACCGTCAATCCTTGCTCGCGTGCGGCATCGAACAAGGCGTTCATCAGGATGTAGCCAATGCCCTTGCCCTGCCATTTGTCCGCCACTTCCAGGGCGAACTCGCAGCCTTCGTTGTCCGGATCGGTAATGAAACGGGCCACGGCTTGCTGTTCTTCACCGTTCTCTGTCTCGCAAGTCATGGCCAGTGCCATTTCGCGGTCGTAGTCCAGCTGGGTAAAACGCACCAGCATTGTTTGCGACAGCTGCTTGATGCTGGACATGTAGCGGTTGTAACGGCTTTCGTCCGACAGCATACGCACGAATTCCTGCTGCATTTCGGCATCTTCCGGCCGCACCGGACGAATAGTCACCTTCATGCCGTCAGTCAGCGTGGCGCTGCGTACCATATGCGTGGGGTAAGGCATGATGGCCATGTGGCCGTAGCGCTTCACATCAGGCTTGAGCGGCTCGACGATGATGCGCGCATCCAGCGCAATGACGCCTTTTTCGTCGGCTACCAGCGGGTTGATGTCCATCTCGCGCAACTCTGGCAGCTCGCACACCATCTCCGACACATGCAGCAGCACATCCACCAGCTCGTCCATCTCCACGGCAGGCAGGTTTTTGAAGGCACCCAGCAACTGGCCGATACGGGTCTTGCGTATCATGCTGCCCACCAAGTACTGGTTCAGTGGAGGCAAGGACAGCGCGCGGTCATGCATCACTTCCACCGCAATGCCGCCGGCACCAAAGGTAATCACCGGGCCGAAAGAGCTGTCGTGCGTCACGCCCACCATCACCTCGCGCGCAAAGCGGCGTTTACGCATCGGCTGTACCGAAATGCCGTCGATACGCGCTTCCGGCATGGCTTGGCGCGCACGCTCCAGAATACCGCGGAAGGCTGCCCGCAATGTGGCCTCATTACTGATGTTGAGTTCCACACCGCCAACATCGGACTTGTAAATGATGTCTGCGGAATCGATCTTCAACACCACCGGATAGTGGATCTGTTCAGCCAGCACCACGGCTTCGTCTTCAGTACGTGCCAGCAAGGTAGGATTAACCGGGATACGGAAGGCAGCCAGTACCTCTTTGGACTCCCGCTCGGAAAGGATGGTCCGCCCCTCGGCCATGGCACCGGCAATTACCGCTCGGGCCCGCAGCAAGTCCGGTGCGGCACGTTTGCCTTCCAGAGGTCCGGGCGTCTGTAGCAGCAATTGCTGGTTGTAGTGATAGGACGCCAGGTTGCGGAATACTTCGATGCCATATTCTGGAGCACGGAAGTGGGCACATTTGGCCTTGGAAAACAGATCACGGCTTTCCGATACCTTGGCATCGCCCAGCCAGGACAGGAACATCGGCTTGCTGGACTCGCGCTGTAAACCAATCATCAACTGCGCGGTAGTCAAATGATCAGTACCGGCCTGCGGGGTAAAGATCACCAGCACACCATCCACATTCGGATCATCGATACAGGCTTTTACCGCTGTACGGAAACGCACCGGGCTGGCATCACCGATCAGGTCGATCGGGTTGCCATGCGACCAGTTGCGCGGCAAGGCATTGTTGAGCAGCTCCATGGTGGTGTCGCTAAGCTTGGCCAGCTCCACCCCGTTGGTGTAGGCGCTATCAGCCGCCAGCACACCCGGGCCGATGCCGTTGGTGACAATGGCCAGTCGCTTGCCATTCACCCGGAAATTAGCTGCCAACACCTTGGCTGCGGTAAACAGTTGGGCAATGGATGACACACGCAGCACACCGGCTCTGGACAGTGCGGCATCAAATACGTCGCCACTTTCAATCAGATTGCTCGAATGCGTCACCCCAGTGACATCATCCTGGTAGCGACCGGACTTGATCACCACTACCGGCTTGGTACGGGCGGCAGCCCGCAGTGCGCTCATAAAGCGGCGGGCGTGGTGAATGTGGTGTACATGCAACAAAATGCCCTGGGTGAAGTTATCCGCCACCAGGTAATCCAGAATTTCGCCGAAATCGACATCCAGCGCCTCGCCCACCGAAATCACACTGGAAAAACCGATGCCCTTGCTGTCTGCCCAGTCCAGCATGGCCGTACACAAGGCGGAGGACTGCGACACCAGCGCCATGTTTCCCGGCCGTACCTTGCTGGTGTAATTGGTGGCGTTGAAACCGGCCACCGGTCGCATCAGGCCCAATACATTCGGCCCCAGTACACGGATGCCGTAATGGCGGGCAATCGATACCGATTCGTTGAGGATTTCCCGTTCCAGCTGTTCGCTGTCGGAAAACTCCTTGGCCAGCAATACTGCCTTGATGCCCTTCTTGCCACAGTCCTTGATGATGGCCGGCAATGTGCGAATGGCAGTACACACTACAGCCATGTCAACTGCGGGTTCGATCAGGCGTACCGAAGGAACGGCAGGAATCCCCCCCACCACCTTGTGATTCAGATTGACCGGGAACAGCTTGCCTTGAAAATTGCCAGCCAGCAGATTGGCAAACACGGCTTGGCCGATCGACCCCGGCGTATCGCTGGCACCAACAACCGCAACAGTGCGCGGCGAAAACAGCGGAGTTAGGTAATGAGGCCTCATGGAAGCGGTTCCCGTTCTGTTAATTCAAGCGACAAGAGGTCGGCAGATGCCGGCAACCTGCACAAGCATCGGCCTGCTGGCTGCATTCTGTATGGCAAATACGTACTTGCCACGGAAAATTCATTTTCATTCCGGCATGTTGCGACAGTATTGTGCAATGCACAACAAGGTGAAACTCTCAGTCTTCCCATGGACAGGATTTCTGCTGCAATTGCATACCCACCTGCAAGCCATCTCCATGCTGCCGCAGCCATCATATTGTCATGTTGACCTCGGGCAAGCCTGTACCAAATGAATTTTATAGCAAAGCCGATTGGCCACCATTGGGAGTAACCATGCTTGCAGGTGGTAATCGCACTGCAATATTGCTAATCTTGCGATTTGGCAACCCTAGTACGTTGCATTGCAATATATTCATTCAGCCGCCTGCAACCTGATGCAGGGCGAGCAGGAGTCAGCTCATCATGACGAAGCGTGTCGTCACCCTTGCCCACTACTATACCCAGCCTGAAATCCAGCAAATGGCCGACAAGGTGGGTGATAGCCTGGAATTGTCGCTGTTTGCAAAAGAAGCCAATGCCGACATCATCGTGTTTGCCGGCGTGCGTTTTATGGCCGAAACCGCCAAAATCCTCAACCCGCAGGCAGAGGTGATCCTGCCGGATGCAGGATCTACCTGTTCGCTGGTCACCCAGACCGACGTCACGGCACTCAAGGCATGGCGCGAAAGCCACCCGGACCACGTTCATGTGTCGTACATCAACTCCAGTGCAGAACACAAGGCACTGTCTGACTGGATCGTCACCAGCCGCAATGTGGACGACATCATTGCCCACCTGTATGCGGAAGGCAAAAAAGTCATCTTCTCGCCCGACCGCAATATGGGTGGCTACCTGAACGACCAGTACGGCTACGACATGCCCTTGTGGTCTGCCGTGTGCGAAGTACACGACAAATTCAACGAAGCTGCGCTGGAAGAGGCTTTCGCTGCAGCTTCCGGTGAGAAATACCTGATTGCCCACCCGGAAAGCCCACTGCCGGTGCTGAAGAAAGCCGATTATGTCGGCTCCACTTCCGGCATGCTGAACTGGGTGAAGGCCTTCCAGGGAGACAGCAAGGCGGTTATCTTCGTCGCCACTGAAGATGGCATCCTGTACAACATGGGACTGGCCCGCCCCGATCTGGACCTGCGCCAGGCACCAATCTATGCCGGTTGCCAGTGCAATTCCTGTCCCTATATGAAGATGAACACCATCGATGCCGTAAAGCGCGCCCAGCAGGGCGAAGGCCTGCATATCGATTACCTGAGCGCCGAACAGATGGATGCAGCCCGCATTCCCATCGAACGGATGCTGGAATTCAGCCAGCGCTATTACGCCTGATCAAACCAACCCGCTACGGCGGGTTTTTCTTTGCCTGTCATGCCATGAAGGTTTTCCACCACAGCGCGGCAGCGATACAATCATGCGTCCAACCTGGAAGCACAGCATGAAGTTCCTGATCAGCAATGACGATGGCTATTTCTCTCCCGGCATCCGCACCCTGGCGGAAACGCTGGCACGTCATGGTGAAGTCGTCGTCGTGGCACCCGAACGCGATCGCAGTGGTGCCAGCAACTCGCTGACCCTGGACCGGCCACTTACCGTCCGTCAGGCTGCCAACGGCTTTCATTATGTCAACGGTACGCCAACCGACTGCGTCCATCTGGCGGTAACCGGTTTGCTGGATTTTCGTCCGGACATGATATTCAGCGGCATCAACCATGGCCCCAATATGGGAGATGACACCATCTACTCAGGCACCGTGGCTGCCGCTACTGAAGGCTTCCTGCTTGGCATTCCGTCCATTGCCATCTCGCTGGCCGGCTACAGCGGCCAGCACTTCGGCACAGCGGCCCACGTGATTGAGGCATTGCTGGCACGCCATCAGGCGCAGCCGCTGATCCAGCCAGTGCTGCTGAATGTCAACGTTCCAGACATCCCGGTCGATCAGCTGCAATCCATGCAAGTCACACGACTGGGACGCAGACATCATGCCGAACCGGTTATCAAAGCCAAGAATCCTCGCGGGGAAACGATATACTGGGTAGGCCCGGTCGGCAGCGCACAGGATGCAGGCCCCGGCACCGACTTTGCCGCCATTGCAGGCAAACATGTTTCGGTCACCCCGCTGATGCTGGATTTAACCGCATACGGCCAACTGGACGGAATCACTACATGGCTTCATCCGTGACACAAGACAACCAGGCTTACGGCATGCTGTCTGACCGAACCCGCAAGCGCATGGTAGAACGCCTGCGCCAGGCCGGCGTACAGGATGAACGTGTGCTGACCGCCATGTCAGACGTGCCGCGTCATCTGTTTGTCGATCAGGCACTGGCCACCCGTGCCTATGACGATGTGTCACTACCCATCGGCCATGCCCAAACCATTTCCCAGCCGCTTACAGTCGCCAAGATGACAGAAATCCTGCTGACAGGCCGCAAACCGGGCAAGGTGCTGGAAATCGGAACCGGATGTGGTTATCAGACAGCCGTACTACTGAAGACTGGAGCCGAAGTTTATTCCATTGAACGACTCGGTGCGCTACTGGACAAAGCAAGACGCAATTTGCGTGCAGCCAAGCTAGTCCATGCCCGGCTTGTCCATGGAGATGGCCACTTTGGCCTGCCAGAAGCGGCCCCGTTCGAAGGCATCATCATGACGGCAGCGGCACGCAATATCCCGGAAGCACTAGTTGAACAACTGGCAGAAGGTGGCAGATTGATCATGCCGGTCGGTGAAACAGAACAGTATTTGTGGCTGCTGGAAAAAACACCCCAGGGCTTGCAGAAAACACGGCTTGATCCGGTGAAATTCGTACCACTCTTGCCCGGTCGTAACTAAGTCTTGCAAAAACACAACACATACCCGGTCTGACAATTTACAAAACCCAACTAACTGACATATAAAATCTACAGGCATGCATAAACAGCATTCAAAGCACTGGTTTGCCGCAACGTTGACAACAGCCGTTCTGGCTGGCTGCAGCAGCATGGCACAACAGGCAGCACCGGTTGAGTCCGCCCGCCCGGCACCCGTTGCCGCAGTCACCACGGCAAACAAGGCCGCGATAACGCCACCCGCAGATGTGGCGGTGGCGACCCCGTACAAAAGTAGTGGCAGCATTGTTGCCAAACCGGCAACAAGCGGTGCTGGTGAGAAGACGCATATTGTGCAGCCAGGCGAAAACCTGTTCCGTATTTCGCTCAATAACGGGCTGAAATACAAGGATGTTGCCGCCTGGAACAATCTGCCGGACACCGGAATCAAGGTAGGTCAGGTATTGCGCCTGACACCTCCGGGTACGCAGGACAGCCAGACGCCGCCAGCGGCAGCAACGCCTCAGGAAAGCACTGCGGTGGCGCAACCGCAACAAAAAGTTGTCGTTGAAAGTGGCACCCCGGTAGCCAGCAGCAAGAACTACCCGAAAGCACTGAAGCTGCCATACACGGAAGAAGCTGCGAAAACGCTGGCACAGCAAAGCGAAGGCAGCACGGCAAAAAAAACTGTCCCGGTGAAAATGGGCAATGCATCGGCTCCGGCAGTTCAGTCCGACAAAAAGGACAGTAGTACACCTGCTGCAATATCGGAAAATAAAAACAAAATTGAAGAAAAATCCCAGCCAGCAGTCAGTGAAGACGCAGTCGCCTGGGCTTGGCCAACTGAAGGCAAGCTGATCCGCGGTTATTCGGACAGCAACAAAGGGGTTGATATCAGCGGTCGCGCCGGTCAAAGCGTGATTGCCGCCGGAGATGGCAAAGTTGTTTATAGCGGGAATGGCTTGAGGGGATATGGCAAGCTGATCATCATCAAGCACAACAAGACATTCCTTTCAGCGTATGCCCACAACAGTCAGTTGCTTGTTAAGGAGGGACAGAGTGTCAAGAAAGGGCAGAAGATTGCCGAAATGGGCAATACCGATGCCGATCAGGTAAAACTGCACTTCGAGATCCGCCGCTTCGGGAAACCGGTTGATCCGATGCAGTACCTAGACCACAAGTCCTGACTAGGGGTATCTTCCCCTGCCAGGAGCCACCGTAGCGGGGGGAGTTATGAACCAAGACAGCGATATCCTCGAAGAAGAGGAAGCTCTTGAACAAGAAGTTGCCGAAGAAGCTGCTGCCGAAGCCGAAACCGAAACCGAAGAGGCAGCCGAGCGCCAGAGCGTCACAGAAGAAGTTGCTGATGTCACCCAGATTTATCTGAACGATATCGGAAACAATGCGCTGCTGACCCCAGCCCAGGAACTGGAACTGGCTCGCCGTGTTGTCGCAGGTGACTTCGACGCCCGGCAAAAAATGATCGAGCACAATCTGCGCTTGGTCGTGAACATTGCCAAGCATTACATCAACCGTGGCCTTGCCCTGCTCGATCTGATCGAAGAAGGTAATATCGGTCTGATGCATGCGCTGGAAAAGTTCGACCCCGAGCGTGGCTTTCGCTTCTCTACCTACGCCACGTGGTGGATTCGCCAGAGCATCGAACGTGCCATCATGAACCAGTCGCGCACCATCCGCCTGCCAGTCCATGTCATCAAGGAACTGAACGTCTATCTGCGGGCATCACGCTATCTGGAAAGCCAGATGGGACGTGAGCCTACTCTGGATGAAATTGCCCATCAGGTAGGCAAGCCGGTGGAAGATGTCCGCAAGGTGATGAACCTGAACGAACGCATGGCTTCGCTGGACGCACCGCTGGATATCGACCCCATGCTGTCGATTGGTGAATCGATTCCGGATGAGCAGCATGAAGAACCGGAAATTCAGCTCCACAACAACCAGCTGGAAATGTTTGTCAAAGACTGGCTGGCCCAGTTGAATGACAAGCAGTGCATGGTGATCGAGCGCCGTTATGGTTTGAATGGTCATGAAATCTGCACGCTGGAAGAACTGGCAGCTGCGCTGAACCTGACGCGGGAGCGAGTACGCCAGATCCAGATTGAAGGCCTGGAACAACTGCGTCGTATCCTGCGTCGCAAGGGTATCTCCCGCGACTTCCTGCTATAGCACCGAAAACGGTGATACAAGGAGAAACCCCGCCATGGCGGGGTTTCTGTTTAGATACTTTAGGCAGGTCATGTAGCAGCCAGCAGGCAATAGCAAAAGTACGCCGGACTACCAATGCCTCAGCCCCCCTGGCGCAACTTCCCTCTCGCCAGATCGGTAGAGAAAATCTTGACCCTGCGCAACCATAAGCGCGCCTGCTGTTGTGACAATGCCGGGTTCTGGTAGCGCATTGCAGCGTAGTCCTTGCACAACTGCTTGAGTTCGCGATAGGCAGGAGCAGGCAAACCTCTGGCCTTGTTCAGCATATCCAGCGGGCCATCGCTGGGTAACAGGATGATACCCTGCTGCTGTAGAGCACGTTCCAGCCGCGAACGCCCTTCCTGCAAAGGCACACTTTCCGTGCTCCGCCGCCACCACCACAGCAATGGCAAGCCAGCAAGCACCACTCCACATAACAGCGCTCGCACAACAGATGCACTGTCGACGATCTCGCCCAGCCCCAACCAGCGGTAAAGACTCAATTGCCGCGAGGCATCGTAACCGACAACCCACTGCTGCCAGGCAAAACCGGCGGCTTGCCAGCCCTGCTGCACACGCACCATCCATGCTGGCATGCGACTACCGAATACCGGTAATTGGGCCTGCATTGCAGGAATGCTCTGCCCGAGATCCTGGCTGACCCGTTCCGGCGCAACGGCCGCGGTTGGGTCAACCCGTAACCACTCTCTGCTTTCAGCCAGCCAGACTTCAACCCAGGCATGTGCATCGGAAGAACGTACCTGCCAGAAACGGCCAAGCGAGTTGAACTGACCTCCCTGATAGCCGGTTACTACCCGGGCAGGAATACCGGCAGCCCGCGCCATGAAAGCAAAGGCCGATGCATAGTGTTCGCAAAAGCCCTGCCGCGTGGAAAACATAAAAGCATCGATACTGTTGTCTCCCTCCAGCAAAGGCGGCCTCAACGTATAGGCAAAACCGCCCAAGCGGAGGTGCAACAGGGCCTCGCGTACAAAACCGGCACTGTCACTACTTTGACTACGCCACTGCATGGCAAGTTGGCGGCTGGCAGGATTTCCGGGCGGAAGGTGACGGTAGAAGTCCTGATCGCTGCGACTTAGCTCACTCAGATAATGACTGCCAACCAGGCTCTCACCCGAGATGCGCAGTACATCGTCCTGATCACTAGCCAGCTTGAACAGCCCCCCCGGCTCCAGTCTTCCTTCTGCTGGTGCGGCCAGCGGGTAATCCAGCAGGGGCAATCGTGATCTGGAAGGCTTGCCGGTAAGGCGATAACGCACCTTTTCGCCCCCTGCCAGCTGTATTTGCTCCCGCGTCTGGCCGTGTACGCTTTGCCAGCGCCGGCCATCAAAATCATCAAAAATCATGATGCGCCAGTACAGCTGCTCATGTGCGGGTGGCTGGCCGTCAAACACAACCGAGAACGCTGGCTCTTGCTGCTGCACCAACTGGCTGATACTGCCGGGCTCCATGCTGTCAGACAGCCCGGTGCTGGCAACATGCTGTTCATGCGGCATGCTCCACAGCGGCCCAGGCAGGCGCGGCATCACCACAAACAGGACCAGCATCAACGGCAGGGACAACAACAAGGCCTGAGCTGCCATACCAGCAGCCCCTTGTACTGCACCTCCAGCCAGCCGCAGCATGGCCCAGGTCAGTGCCAATAGACTGACAATCAGCCACAGCGCAGACGGTGGGGACTGGTCAAACAGCAGTGGAATTGCTGCCAGAAAAAAACCCAGTGCCAGCAGCACCTGCCAATCCCGTTGCTGGCGTGATTCGAAACTCTTGAATCCCAGCAACAGAACCAGCAAGGCCGCCCCGCCCTCACGCCCGATCAGGGTATTCAGGTTAAGCCACAAGCCAAATACTGATAAACCCAGCAGCGGCAATAACAGCCACAGCGATGGCAATTGGTTCTGGCGCTGCAGCAAGAAGCCACGAACCAGCAGCATGGTCAGTACCAGCATGGGCAACCAAGAGGGGAGATGCAGCAATAACGGCAGCATCACCAGCGCCAGGGCCAGCAATACCGCCATTTCACCTTGCCGGAACTGGGCCAGCCTCATACGGGCAACCTGAATTCGGCCAATGCCGCCAATGCCTGCTCGCGCTGTCCCGGCCATGGCTCCACCATGCAACCGGGCAAGTGCAAGCGGTAATGCTGGCCGGCTTTCTCACACTGCAACACCCTCCAGCACAATCGTGAAAGCCGGCTTTCCACATCCAGCGTCGCCGGATAGTCCTGCCATGCCAGTTGATGCAATGCCTGACCGCGTGGCTGGCTGGCAAAACGTTTGCTGGCCAATACATCACGCCGGGCCAGCACACTCCAGGCAATCTGCCGCGGTGTATCCCCCTGACGGTATTCTCCCAGATGGGAAAAATCCTCCTCGTCATCACCACGATTACGGCCCCGCCCATTTTCATGATGGCAGTCCTGATGTTCGCGATCAGGCAAGGGAAGCGGATAGGCCAGCAAGGACGCATCCGGCCGCCACCATGAAAATGCCCGGATTAGCCCAAAAGGGGCAGTGCTCCACAGCTGGATAGCGGGATAGGCATGGCGGCCACGCCGCTTGAGCAGCTGCACAACGGTCACCGACTGTTCGGCCATTGCCGCCAGCGTACAGGGCACACACTCTCCACCATGCTCGGACTGCAATAGCAGCTGGCGAGTGATTGCCGTGGTATTGAGCAGACGCAGACGGCAGTCGGCAAACTGCCCGACAAACGCCCCTTCACTCTCCTGCACCTGCAGTTGCAGGCCGGACAGCTGACGATAAGCCATCAGCACAGCCACCAGCAATAAACCAAGCAACCAGAAGGCCAGCACATAAGCCAGGCTGACCGCGTAGTTCAACGCACCCACCCATACCGCAGCAGCCACCAGCAATAGCAACAGGCCAAAGCGGGTGGGTAGCAAATAGATACGCCGCTGCCCCAAGCGGCAAACGGATTCCTTCGGCAGACGGCGCAACCACCAGGCGCGCAATGGCTTACGGAATGGCAACATGTTCCAGCAGTGCAGTCAGGCTGGCAGAAGCGTCTCCGCTCAAACCTAGCCGGTGTCCGGCCACAGCCGGAAAAATGGCTTTCACATCCTCCGGCAGCACATGATCACGCCCTTCCAGCAAGGCCCAGGCACGGGCTGCGGCCAGCAGGGCCAGCCCTGCGCGCGGACTGAGACCTGCCAGATAGCTACGGTCCTGACGCGTTGCCTGCAACAGGGCCAGCACATAGTCGGCCAGATCTGACGTCACGGTCAGTGCAGCAGCCTTTTGTTGCAACTGCAACAAGCCATCGCCACTCAGGCAAGGGGTGATGTCATCCAGCAAGGTTCGACGGTCCTGGCCCAAGAGTAATGCGCGCTCGGCCTCTGCCGCCGGATAGCCCAGCGCAATACGCATCAGGAAACGATCCAGCTGCGACTCGGGAAGTGGAAAAGTCCCCAGTTGCTCGGAAGGATTCTGGGTGGCGATCACAATAAACGGTGTTGGCAGCGGATGACTCTCGCCATCAATGGAGACTTGGCGCTCCTCCATGGCCTCCAGCAAGGCTGATTGCACCTTGGGCGAGGCACGATTGATTTCGTCGGCCAGTAGCAGTTGGCTGAACACCGGCCCCTGATGAAAGCGGAAGCTGCCGGTTTCACGCTGGTAGATGTTTACGCCCAGAATATCGGCTGGCAGCAGATCGCTGGTGAACTGCACGCGTTGGTAATGCAGGCCAAGTACTGCAGCCAAGCCATGCGCCAGCGTGGTTTTGCCCACCCCGGGCAGATCCTCGATGAGCAGATGGCCACGGGCAATCAGACAGGCCAGCGCCAGCCGGATAGCGCGGGGCTTGCCCAGAATAAGCGTGTTGAGTTGACGATAGGCAAGGCTGAGTGATTGCATTTGGACCCGGTTGCGCGCAGTATTTATCGAAAATACATAAAGATAAAACTCGCGTCCATTGTACGCAAACAATCGTACGCAACAAGGAAACGCTCGTGTTAACTTGGCTAAAAAACCGTCTACAGAGAAACGGACTCACTGCTTACATCACCCATCCTGTCTGCCTGCAGCACAATATGGGGGTAGGCCACCCGGAATGCCCGGAGCGCCTGGTTGCCATCAAGGATCAACTGATGGCAGCACAGATTTACGACAGCCTGCATGAGGTGGAAGCGCCGGAAGTCACCGAGCAGCAGTTGGCCCGGGTGCACCCGCCACGCTATGTGGAATACATCGAAGCCTGTGCGCCCAGTGTCGGTACCTTCCGCATGGACCCGGATACCGCCATGGCACCGGGCACCCTGCCTGCCGCACGTCGCGCCGCCGGTGCGGTGATCAAGGCAGTGGAACTGGTGTGCGAGGACAAGGCTCCCAATGCCTTCTGTGCCATTCGCCCGCCGGGCCATCATGCCGAACACGACAAGGCGATGGGCTTTTGCTTCTTCAACAATATCGCTGTCGGCATTGCCCATGCGCTGTCCACCTACAAGTTCGAGCGGATTGCCGTGATCGACTTCGACGTACATCACGGCAATGGCACCGAGGACATCTTCCGTGACGACCCGCGCGTGATGATGGTGTCCATCTTCCAGCACCCCTTCTACCCTTACTGCGGTGACAACCCGGTGGGGCCGAACATGGTGAACGTGCCGCTCAAGGCTGGCAGCACCGGGCGGGAATTCCGCGAAGTGGTGGAAAACGTGTGGCTGCCCAGCCTGCACGACTTCAAGCCGCAGATGATCTTTATCTCCGCCGGCTTCGATGCCCACCGCGAGGATGACATGGGCTCGCTGGGACTGGTGGAGGCCGACTACGAATGGGTGACCCGCCACCTGATGCAGATTGCCGACCAGTACGCCGATGGCCGCATCGTCTCGGTGCTGGAGGGCGGCTATGATTTGTCCTCGCTGGCACGCAGCGTGACGGCCCACATCAAGGTGTTGTCGGACGGTTAGCCCGCAGCAGGCAGCACAAATAAAAGAGCCCGCATGTGCGGGCTTTTTGCATCCGGGTCGAGACAGGACTCAGGCCTGCTTGTCGCCTTTGCTAGCAGCTTTCTCGCCTATCCGGCCTTCCTGCCCGGTCAACAGCTTGATCAGGTTGGATTTGTGGCGGTGAATCACCAGGATGGCAATGATGATGCAGGTGCCAAAATACGGCGAGGACGGCTGCACGATGAAGTAGGCGTATACCGGCACCATCACGCAGGCGACGATGGCGGACAGCGAGGAAATCTTCACCACAAAAGCCATGAACAGCCAGGTGGCAATGGCCGCCAGTGCCAGCCAGATATTGAAACCAAACAGCACGCCCACCGCTGTAGCCACACCCTTGCCGCCCTTGAAGCCGAAGAATACCGGCCACATATGGCCAATCAGCACCGCCAGTGCCGACATGGCAATGGCCTGTTCACCCAGGCCATAACGCGGGCCGAACCAGGCCGTCAGCGCCACCGCCACCCAGCCCTTGGCCCCATCACCCAGCAGGGTAAGCACAGCGGCAATCTTTTTGCCGGTACGCAACACATTGGTGGCACCGGGATTACCGGAGCCGTAGCTGCGCGGGTCGGCCATGCCCATGGCCTTGCTCACGATCACGGCAAAAGACAGCGAGCCCAGCAGGTAGGCCGCAACAATGAAGGCAAATGCTGTCGTGGTCATGGTGTATCCATTAGAATAGAAGGCTTCGGATTTTACGGTATCGGGCGACAAAGCCCAACTCCCGGCATAGCAATGGACATCATTTTCCTGCGCGAAGTACGCGCCGACACCATTATCGGTGTTTATGAGTGGGAGCGGAAAAATCCGCAAACCATCGAAATCGACCTGGAAATCGGCATTCCCAGTGAAGTGCCCTGCCACACCGACAATATCGGCGACACCATTCACTATGGCGTGGTGGTGGAACGCTTGCGCAAGGCACTGTCCGAACAGCACTTCCTGCTGCTCGAAGCGCTGGCGGAATATATCGCCAAAGTGATTCGCGAAGACTTTGGCGCGCCCTGGGTGCAGGTTTCCGTCACCAAGCTGGGCATTCTGCCCGGTGTGCGCCGCGTTGGCGTGCTGATCGAGCGCGGCCACCGTCCGCGCTGATTTTTCACGACAGATTGTCGCTGCACCCTTGCACCGTGCATGATGCTGGAAAATTGACGTTGACGTAATGGTCATGCACCATGAGCCATTATTCTGAGCGAAACCACCCCATGAGCCAGATCAGCGTTGCAGAATTCCAGGCCTTGATCGACAGCGAACTGCCGCTGGTCAAACTGTTCGGCATGCACACCGAGGACATTGCCAACGGCACGGCCCGCTTGCGCATGCACTTCAACCCCGACCTGATCCGCCCCGGTGGCACTATTGCCGGCCCGGCCCTGATGGCGCTGGCCGATGCCACCCTGTATGCCGTGGTGCTGGGCATGATAGGCAAGGTGGAACTGGCCGTCACCACCAGCCTGAATATCAATTTCCTGCGCAAACCGCCGCAGGAAGATGTGATTGCCGAAGGCCGCATCCTCAAGCTGGGCAAGCGCCTGGCAGTGGGCGAGGTGCTGCTGTACTCCACGGGCAGTGACGAGCCGGTTGCCCATGTCACCGGCACCTATTCCATTCCGCCATTGCCGGACAACAGATAAACAAAAACCCTCTGCCGGCAACTACCGTGCAGAGGGTTATGCGGTTACACCGGATCAGACCGGCGCTTACTCTTCCTGATTGCGCATGAAGTCTGCGGTGTTATAGAAGGCTTCCAGCAGCTTGGCCTTGAGCCAGTCTTCCACCAGCAGTTCGTTCACCGCTTGGGTCATGCACTGCATCCACTGGTCGCGCATTTCCCCATCCACGGCAAACGGCATGTGACGCATGCGCAGGCGCGGATGACCAAATTTTTCCATGTACAAGCCCGGCCCGCCCAGCCAGCCGGACAGGAACATAAACAGCTTTTCCCGCGAACCGGCCAGATCGGCCGGGTGCATGTTGCGCAGCACCTTGACCGAAGGGTCGCTGTCCATGATGTCGTAGAAGCGGTTGGTGAGCCAGCGCACCACGCCTTCACCACCCATCAGCTCGTATGGTGTCATTTCCTGCATGGCTCAGTCCTTTACCGGCTTGACCAGCGAGGCCGCCAGCAAGGCACGCTCACGCGCGGTGGCCACATCATCGGCCTGGGCCACGGCCACACCCATGCGGCGGCGGACAAAGCTTTCCGGCTTGCCAAACAGGCGCAGGTCGGCACCCGGCACCGCCAGTGCTTCGGCCACGCCGTCAAAGGCAATGCCCTGCTCTTCCATGCCACCGTAAATCACCGCCGAGGCACCGGCGCTGCGCAGGCTGGCATCCACCGGCAAGCCCAGAATGGCACGGGCATGCAGTTCGAATTCGGAGAAGCGCTGGGTGGCCAGCGTCACCAGCCCGGTATCGTGCGGGCGCGGGCTGACTTCGGAGAACCATACCTGATCGCCCTTGACGAACAGCTCCACCCCGAACAGGCCACGTCCGCCCAGCGCATCGGTCACGGCCTTGGCCATTTCACGGGCGCGCAGCAGTGCCAGTTCGCTCATCGGCTGTGGCTGCCAGCTCTCCACGTAGTCGCCGTTCTTTTGCAGATGCCCGATGGGGTCGCAGAAGTGGGTGGCAATGCCGCCCTCTCCATCGCTGGCACGCACGGTGAGCTGGGTGATTTCGTAATCGAAGTCGATGAAGCCTTCGACAATCACCCGGCCCTTGTCCACGCGACCGGCACTGACGGCATATTCCCAGGCGCGAGCTACGTCATCCGGACCGCGCAGCAGCGACTGACCCTTGCCGCTGGAGGACATTACCGGCTTCACCAGGCAGGGGTAGCCGATACCGGCGTCAATCGCCTGTTGCAGCTCATCCTGCGAGGAAGCAAAGGCAAACGGCGAAGTAGGCAGGCCCAGCTCGTCCGCCGCCAGACAGCGGATGCCTTCGCGGTTCATGGTGAGGTTGGTGGCACGGGCGGTGGGGATCACCTCGGCCAGACCATCAGCCTCGATGCGCAGCAGCTCTTCGGTGGCAATCGCTTCGATTTCCGGCACGATCAGATGCGGGCGCACCTGTTCCACCAGCGCGCGCAGCGCGGCGGCATCCGACATATTGATGACATGGCTGCTGTGTGCCACCTGCATGGCCGGGGCACCGGCGTAGCGGTCTACCGCAATGGTTTCCACCCCCAGGCGCTGCAATGCGATGACAACTTCCTTGCCCAGCTCACCACTGCCCAGCAGCATGACACGCAGCGCAGTGGCGCTGTGCGGGGTTCCGATACGCATGGTCCGACTCCAGTTAGAAAATGGGATAATCCAGGCCGGCATTTTAGCATTGCTGCCATGCTACCCGCTGCGCCGGATCAAACACCCTGAAAGGCAAAATCAATCGGCGGGGTGCAGCCGCTGATGATTTCCGCCAGCGCCCTGCCGCTGCCCGCGCCTTCGGTCCAGCCCAGCGTGCCGTGACCGGTATTGAAGTAAAGATTGGGATAAGAGCTGCGGCCGATCAGCGGCACATTGCCCGGCGTGGCCGGACGCAGACCGCTCCAGAACTCGGCGGCGTCCCAGTCGGCCACCTCGGGCATCAAGGCCTGGCCACGCTTGATCAAGGCCTGACAGCGCACCGCATTCAGGCTGCTGGAGTAACCTGCCAGCTCTGCCGTCCCGGCAATGCGCAGCCGCGAGCCCAGACGCGAGATAACCACCTTGTAGGCTTCATCGGTAATGCTGGCCAGCGGGGCCGTGGCCGGGTCGCGCAAGGGCAAGGTGGCGGAATAGCCCTTCCACGGGTAGATGGGCAGGCGCAGCCCCAACGGTGCCGCCAGCAAGGGCGAATAACTGCCCAGCGCCAGCACATAGGCATCTGCTGTTACGCGACGGTAATTGCCCTCCGGCAGATTGACCGACACGCCGCTGATGCGGCCATTGTCAGTTTCCAGCGCATTGATGCGGGTATTGAAGCGGAACTCCACACCGGCACGCGCCGCATGCTCGGCCATGGCACAGGTATACAGGTGCACATCGCCGGATTCGTCCGACGGGCAGTAGCTGGCCCCGGCCAGCGTGGGAGCCACGGCGGCCAGTGCCGGTTCGATGCGTGCCAGTTCTTCACGGCTGATGATGTGCTTGTCCATGCCCAGTTCACGCATTTGTGCGGCGACATGGGCGGCTTCGTCGAGCTGGCGCTGAGTGTGAAACAGCGACACGATGCCACGGGTCTGCTGCTGGTAATCCAGATTCAGTTCGGCGCGCAGCAGCTGCAGGGTATCGCGGCTGTAGCGGCCCAGCGCCAGCATCTGGCGCATATTGTGTTCGGCACGGCTGGCGCGGCACTCCAGCAGAAACTGCCAGCACCAGCGCCACTGGGCCGGATCCAGCCGCAGGCGGAACAATAGCGGGGCATCGTCGCGCAGCAGCCATTGCAGGATTTGCCAGGGGGCGGCCGGATTGGCCCAGGGCTCGGACTGGCTGACAGATATCTGGCCGCCATTGGCAAAACTGGTTTCCCGCGCCGGTCCGCTGGCACGGTCCAACACCACTACCTCATGCCCTGCACGGGCCAGAAACCAGGCAGTGGATACTCCCACTACACCCGACCCCAGCACTGCTACCTTCATGTTGACTCCAGCAGACGTGACAACGGGCAAGCCATGCTTGCCCGTCCGGCTAAGCCGATTGAGACCCCGGATACTACGCCGCAGCGCAGCAGGGCTCAATGGGGGAAACGCTACTTTTTCGGTGCGTGCTGATAAACCGTCTTGCCACGTAGCTGGAAATAGTCCGAGGCAAAATAGAAGTTTTCCGAGTGGCCGACAAACAGCAGGCCATCGGGCTTGAGCAGCGGGGCGAATTTTTTCAGCACGGCAAACTGGGTGTCGCGGTCGAAATAAATCATCACGTTGCGGCAGAAAATGGCATCAAACTGCTTGCGCAGCGCCCAGTTGTTTTCGATCAGGTTCAGCCGCTGGAAGGTAATCATATTGCGCAACACCGCCTTGGCCTGATAGGTGCCATCCGACAATTTGTCGAAATACTTGTGGGCATGACCGGGCGGCAGGCGGGCAATCTTGTCTTCCGGATAAATGCCTTTGCGGCCGGTTTCCAGCACGCTGGTATCCAGATCGGTGGCCATGATGCTGATTGCCGGCTTGCTAGTATGCGGAAAGGCTTCCAGCGCGGTAATGGCCAGCGAGTAAGGCTCCTCACCGGTGGAAGATGCCGCGCACCAGATGGATAGCTCGCTGGCACCGGCGGCCGCCCTTTGCTTCAGTTGATCCGCCAGAATGGGGAAGTGATGTTCTTCCCGGAAGAAGAAGGTGAGATTGGTCGTGAGGGCATTCACAAACTGCTCGAATTCGCGCTTGCCCGCTACCGACTCAAGAAAATCCACATAGGCGGCAAAGGTGGCCAGTTTCAGCTCGCGGATGCGTCTTACCAGGCGGCCGTACACCATGTCCTTCTTGGACGGGTTCAGCGAGATGCCGGCCTCTTTGTAGATCAGCTTGCGAATACGCTCGAAATCGGCATCGCTGAAATTGAATTCGCGATTGAATTCGACCTTGGGCAATACCAGTGGCGGCAGTTTATTCATCTTGTTTCCCCCGATACAAAAAAACCCGGACCTGAGCCCGGGTTTTCATTCTACTCCTGTTTGTCGTCCCGCCGGTTTACACCGAGAAGGAAGAACCACAACCGCAGGTAGTGGTGGCATTCGGGTTGCGAATGACAAACTGGGAGCCTTCCAGGCTTTCCTGATAGTCAATCTCGGCACCCACCAGATACTGGTAGCTCATCGGGTCAACCAGGAAAGTGACACCGTCTCTCTCTATAGCGGTATCGTCTTCATTGGCGATTTCGTCAAATGTAAAACCGTACTGGAAGCCGGAGCAGCCACCGCCGGTCACGAACACGCGCAGTTTCAGATCAGGATTGCCCTCTTCCGCGATCAGGTCCAGCACCTTGTTGCAGGCGCTGTCGGTAAAGTTGATCGGGGTCGGCATTTCGGTAGTCTCGGACATGGTTCACCTCGCAAATCGATTTCGGCCTTGCGGCCATTCACCTACTATTTTAGTCGGATATCAGGGCGAATGGCCAATATTCAATCACCAGCGTGATCAAGGCAGCAGCGGAACGATGTCCAGACCGGCGTTTTCCGGCTGAGCGAACATCAGGTTCATGGTCTGCACTGCCTGGCCGGATGCACCTTTCACCAGATTGTCTTCCACCACCAGGATGACCAGCAGATCGCCGTTTCCCGGACGGTGCACCGCAATGCGCGCCGTGTTGGAACCCCGCACGCTGCGGGTTTCCGGGTGGCTGCCGGCCGGCAGTACATCCACGAAATGTTCACCGGCATAACGCTGCTCGAACAGCGCCTGGAAGTCGGTATCCAGCGCCTCCGGCTTGATGCGGGCGTAGATGGTGGAATGAATGCCACGGATCATCGGGGTCAGGTGCGGCACGAAAGTCAGTTTGACCGGGCCGCCGTGAATGGCCGACAAGCCTTGCTCGATTTCCGGAGAATGACGATGGCCCTTCACCGCATAGGCCTTGAAGTTGTCACCAGCTTCGGCCAGCAGGGCACCGACCTCGGCCTTGCGACCGGCACCGGACACACCGGACTTGCAGTCGGCGATCAGGGTTTGCGTATCAATCAGCTGCTTGCCGCCTTCCAGCAGCGGCAGCAAGCCCAGCTGTACCGAAGTGGGATAGCAGCCGGCCATGCCAATCAGGCGGGCGGCGCGGATGGCATCACGGTTGACTTCCGGCAGGCCGTATACGGCCTCGGCCAGCAGGTCGGTGCAGCTGTGCTCCATCGCATACCATTGCTGGAATACGGCAGGGTCTTTCAGGCGGAAGTCGGCAGCCAGGTCGATCACTTTTACACCAGCGGCCAGCAGCTCGCGCGCCTGCGCCATGGCCACACCATGCGGGGTGGCAAAAAACACCACATCGCATTGCTCCAGCGCGGTTTCATCCGGTGCAGAGAAGGCCACATCCACGCGACCGCGCAGGCTGGGGAACATCTCGGCCACTTTCATGCCCGCTTCCTTGCGCGAGGTAACGGCCACCACCTCGGCACCGGGATGCCCGGCCAGAAGACGCAACAGTTCGACACCGGTATAACCGGTACCGCCGACGATGCCCACCTTGATCATGCTGTACTTCCTTGTGTAAATAAACGTCGCAAAAGCGACAGTCTAAGGACTAGGCTGGCGCGATGCAACATTGATCTGGCCCACTCGGCGCAGGCCGGATATTTACAGGCGGAACTGGGCTACCATGGCTTGCAGATCGGACGACAGCCGATGCAATTCAGCCACGGTCTGCATCGCACCCTGTACCGCCTGATCGGTTTCGATGGTGGCCCGGTTGGCCTGCTCCGACGCCCGTGCCATCTCGTTGGTGGCCACTGACTGCTCGCGCGTGGAATCGGCAATATCGTGAATGGCACCGACCACCTGGGCAATCCGGCCCTGAATGCCAGACATGTCCTGCGCCACCGTGCGCGATGCCTCCACGCCGCTGGCCACCGAGCGCTGCGTGCCAGCCATATCATCCAGCGCAGTGTTGATATCGCCATGGGTAGCATCAATCAGTTGGCCAATTTCCACGGTCGCCTTGGCCGTGCGCTCGGCCAGCTTGCGTACTTCATCCGCCACTACGGCAAAGCCGCGACCGGCCTCGCCGGCGCGAGCCGCCTCGATCGCCGCATTGAGCGCCAACAGATTGGTTTGGTCGGCAATGTCGCGGATTACCCCAATAATGGTATTCATCTGCCCGGAACGTTCACCCAAAGCATTGAGTGCTCCATCCAGATGACCGACTTCCTCGGCAATATTGGCAATATCGTCCGCCAAGCGACTTACCGCCTGGGCCGAATGGGCTGAAGTAGAACCGGTGTCGCTGGCTGCCTGCTCTGCCATCGCTGCATTATCAGCAATGTGATTGATGCTGACGGTGATCTGCTCGATGGTGGCTGCGGCAGCACTGGAAACCTCCGACTGCCGCTCCGACTGGCTGGCCACGGTATCGGTCACCTGTTTCAGGCTATCCAGTTCGCCATTCAGCGAAACGGCATGCTCGCGCACATCAATGAACATGCGGCGCAGACTGGCCACAAAGCGGTTGAATGCCTCGGCGGTCTGGCCGATTTCATCCTGCTGCTCCACTTGCAGCTGGTGGGTCAGATCAGCATGGCCGCTGGAGATTTCCAGCAAGGCATCACGCAAGCGCACCAGGCCACGCAGCAGGCGGGTAAGTGCCAATTGCGCCAACACAATGGCCAGAATACTACACAGCAGACCGGCCACTACCAGCGTGATCAACAAGCCCTGCAGCGGAGCCAGAATGGCCGACTTGTCCACTACACTGCCCAGCACCCAGTCCGATCCAGGCACCGGCGTCAACTGCAGGAAAACAGCACGGCCGCCGATTTCCAGCTCCTCCAGCTTGCCATGCTCATCCGCCTGCTGCAGCAAAGCCGCATCCAGGCCTGGCATCACCTCAGCCACCGGCTTGAGCGCACTGTCCGCAGCGGGATGGGCAACGATCTTACCGTTGCGGGTTGCCAGGAAAGCATAGCCATCGCCGCGCAGCTTGATCCCCTGTACCAGGCCAATAATGCCTTCCAGCGAAATATCACCGCCCACCACGCCTTGCAGCTGTTGATTACGCAGCAAGGGATATGCCACCGTCACCCCCAGTTTTTTGGTACTGGCAAACACATAGGGCTCGGTAACAATGCCGGAGCCGGCACTTGCAGCCTGCTTGTACCAGGGACGTGATGTCGGGTCGTAACCTTCCGGTGCATGTTTTTCTGCCAGATGGTAAATCATGCGCTTGTCGGCATAACCGGCAAACAGCTGATCAAACCTGCCAGCCGTCTTGCCCTCCTGCAACTGGGGCAGGATATCGCCGTTGCTCACCAGCGCAGAGGCAGTAGCCTCTACGGCATCCTTGCGCTGGGCCAGCCAGTTGCCCAGTGCGCTGCGGCTTCCTTGCATGGCGGCATCCAGCTCATGCCGGATGCCTTCGATGATTTCCGTGCGCATGCGCTGATAGGACAGTACCGCCAGCACGGTAATGACCACCACCAGCAAAATAGCGACAAAAGCCAGCAAACGTTGCTTCAAAGACATCGGAGTTTCCTGTAGATCAGCAGATTGGCAACAGCGGTTTCACGCTGCTACCAGCCCGCCCGGAAGGGCAGGCCACAAAGACAAAAGGGGGCCACCATACACGGTGTAAGCACGGGGGTAAACCCGTTAAACTCTCTGGCATTTTCTTTGTAAACTAATCAATTTAAATGACAGCTTAAAGACATTGCTGTTAATAGGGTGATATTTTCATGAACAGCAATTGCTAAAGTGCGGGGAAAAGACGACAGTCAGAATTTAGCAAGGCAACAGACAGGGCATCTGTGCTGGGGAAAGTGCAACGACAGAAATAGAAAAAGCCGCCCGGAGGCGGCTTTTGCATAAACAGGAATCCGGCGATTAACGCTTGGAGAACTGCTTGGCGCGGCGAGCTTTGCGCAGGCCGACTTTTTTACGTTCAACTTCACGCGCATCGCGGGTTACGTAGCCTGCAGCGGACAGAGCCGGCTTCAGAACTGCGTCGAAGTCGATCAGAGCGCGGGTGATACCGTGACGGATAGCACCTGCCTGGCCGGTTTCACCACCACCAACAACATTAACCTTAATGTCGAAGGATTCGGTGTTTTCGGTCAGAACCAGCGGCTGGCGGATAACCATGCGACCGGTTTCGCGGGAGAAGTATTCGTCAACCGGCTTGCCGTTAACGATGATCTGGCCGCTACCCTTTTGCATGAACACGCGAGCTACGGAGCTCTTGCGACGGCCGGTGCCGTAGTAGTATTTACCGTTCATTCTCTATGCCTTAAAAACGAAATTCCAGCACTTTGGGCTGCTGGGCAGTGTGCGGATGTTCGGTACCAGCGTACACCTTGAGCTTCTTGATCATGGCGTAGCCCAGCGGACCCTTCGGCAGCATGCCTTTAACGGCTTTTTCCAGAACGCGCTCCGGGAACTGGTTTTGCAGTTCGGTGAAGTTGCGTTCGTAGATACCGCCCGGGTAACCGGAGTGACGGTAGTACTTCTTGTCCAGCGCTTTGGTACCAGTAACACGCAGTTTGTCAACGTTGACTACAACAATGTAGTCACCGGTATCAACGTGCGGAGTGTATTCCGGCTTGTGCTTGCCACGCAGGCGGTGAGCGATTTCGGCGGCGAGGCGACCCAGCACCTTGTCTTCGGCGTCGACCACGAACCACTCGCGCTTAACCTCATGCGGCTTGGCAGAAAAGGTCTTCATGGAACTCTTCCATCGTAATTCTTGAAAGTTACGGATTCTAATGCAGTGCCCTTCCCACTGTCAAACCATTGTGTAACAAAGCAAATGACAATGCTGAAACGGGACAGGAATGCGGCCTTTTTTGCCACAGCAGCAGCAAAAAAACGCCATGCAGCGCAGGAAGATACTTGATTGCACCGGGTTGTGCATGCGCAGGGCAAAAAAAAAGCGCAATCCATTTTGATTGCGCCAAGTTCCACCTAAAAGAAGGAGGATGGAGGAGACAACACCAAAACGCACACATTGCATGCCACGTCCTGATGCAGGTTTCATTATCAGTACCGATCAGTAGTTTGGCAAGTATTTTTTGTGCACTGCACTAAAAAAATCGCACCAGATACAACAACATCACAACACATTGATATTCAATGAATTTTTTAATGAAAACGTAGTTTCCACTCTGAAGATCAAGCAGAAAAGTTGCTTACCGCTGCAGTTTACAGCCAGAAAACCCTGTTTGGGGGCTGCTGGATGACGCACCGCAGCATCACTAATTACTTACAACTTGATGGCTGTTTCCAGCGCCAGTTCCATCATTTCGTGAAAGGTGGTTTGCCGCTCTTCCGCAGTGGCGGCTTCGCCAGTGGGGATGATGTCTGACACGGTAAGAATGCCCAGCGCACGGGCACCATACTGTGCCGCCACGCTATAGATGCCGGCCAGCTCCATTTCCATCACCTGCACGTTCATCCGTTCCAGCACTTCCAGCATGGTGGGTTCCACTCCGTAGAACAGGTCGGCGGAAAACACATTGCCCACCGATACGCTGCGCCCCAGCTGGGCCGCGGTATCCACTGCCGTGCGCAGCAAGGTGTAATCGGCAATGGCGGCAAAATCGTGGTTATTGAAGCGCATGCGGTTGACCTTGCTATCGGTACAGGCGCCCATGGCGATATACAGCTCGCGCAGCTGGGTTTTGGCGGTAACGGCACCGCAGGAACCAACCCGGATGATGTTCTTCACCCCATAGTGCTGAATCAGTTCGGTGGTGTAGATGCTGGCCGAGGGAATGCCCATGCCGTGCGCCATCACTGACAAGCGCTTGCCCTTGTAGCTACCAGTGTAGCCCAGCATATTGCGCACGCTGGTGACCTCCTTGGCATCGTCCAGAAAGGTTTCGGCAATCATCCTGGCGCGCAGTGGGTCGCCGGGCATCAGCACGGTTTCGGCAAAATCGCCTTTGTGGGCATTGATATGCGGGGTAGCCATGGTGTGTCTCCTTGTGGCGGGGTTCAGTTCAGGAATGAGATGCCGTAATCCATGGCAGACAGGCCCAGATGGCTGGCCACGCTCTGGCCGATATCGGCAAAGGTGGTGCGGACACCGATGTTGCCAGGCCTAACCGTATGGCCGTAGCACAGCACCGGAATATGCTCACGGGTATGATCACTGCCAGGCCAGGTGGGATCACAACCGTGATCGGCGGAAAGAATCAGGATATCGTCTGCTTGCAAGGCAGCCATCACCTCAGGCAGGCGTCGATCAAACTCCTCCAGCGCCCGGGCGTAACCGGCAATGTCGCGGCGGTGGCCGTAGCTGGAATCGAAATCAACGAAATTGGCCATGATGATGGCACGCCCTGAGGTATCACGCATGGCCGCCAGCGTGGCATCCCAGATCTGGTCGAAACCGGTGGCCTTGTGCTGTTCGGTAATGCCGACATGGGCGTAGATGTCGGCGATCTTGCCAATGGATACCACCTGCCCGCCGGCCGCAGCCGCCTTTTGCAGCACCGTGGCAGCAGGCGGCGGCAGTGCCAGGTCCTTGCGGTTACCGGTACGCACGAAGCCCCCCTTGCCTTCCCCCACAAACGGACGGGCAATGACGCGGCCGATATTGTAGGGTTCCAGCGCCGCACGAGCGATCTGGCACAGCTGGTATAACCGCTCCAGGCCAAAGCTTTCTTCGTGGCAGGCAATCTGGAATACCGAGTCGGCCGAGGTATAGAAAATCGGCTTGCCGGTGCGCATATGCTCTTCGCCCAGAAGATCGAGAATTTCCGTGCCGGAGGCATGGCAGTTGCCCAGATAACCGGCCAGCCCGGCCTTGCTGACAATTTCATCCAGCAAGACGGCGGGAAAGCTGTTGTCCTTGTCCGTGAAATAACCCCAGTCGAACAGTACTGGCACTCCGGCGATTTCCCAGTGACCGGACGGGGTGTCCTTGCCGCTGGACAGCTCGCGGGCATAGCCGTAAGCGGCTATCGGTGCGGTCTGGTCCATACCGGCCGGGAAGTAGCCGGATGACAGCTGGCAGGCATGGCCCAGCCCCATTCTTGATAGATTGGGTAGGTATAGCGGGCCACTGCGGCCCTTGTCGGCACGGCCAGCAGCAGCTTCCATGGCGATATGGCCCAGGGTATTGCTGCCGGCATCGCCGAATTGCGGCGCATCGGCAGCAGCACCGATGCCCAGCGAATCCAGTATCAGGATGATGGCGCGTTGCATGATGTGGTCTCCTGCGCTCAGCGGCAGTGGATGGTCTGATAGACCAGTGGCAAGGTCGCTGGTGCTGCCTCGCTCAGGCGAATGGCACTGCGGATGCGGCGGGCGGCTTCGTCGGCTCCACATTCATCGGCAGCATGAATCAACAACAAAGGCTGATCGGCTGCCACCCACTGTCCCAGTTCGACAAACTGCGTCAGGCCGACCCGGTAGTCCAACTGGTCGCTGGCCAGGCGACGACCGCCACCCAGCGCACAAACCGCCATGCCCAGGGCTCGGGTGTCCATGGCGGCGACAAAGCCGCTGCGCTCAGCATAGACCGGGCGCAGCACCGGTGCTGCCGGCAGATAACGCTGATGGTGCTCGACAAAATCTGCCGGCCCACCCAGCTCGGCCACCATGCGCGCAAAAATCTCTGCAGCATGGCCAGAGTCCAGAACCTGCTCCAGTCGCTGACGCGCATCATCTTCGTTGGTGGCCAGCCCACCGGCCAATAGCATTTCACTGCACAAGGCCATGGTGACGGCGTGCAGGCACGGATTGCGTACATCCCCACACAGGTAGCGCACCGCTTCCAACGTTTCCAGGCTGTTACCCGCGCTGCTGGCCAGCGGCTGACTCATGTCGGTAATCAGTGCGCTGGTGCGCACACCAGCGCCATTGCCGACATGGACAATGCGTTCGGCCAGCGCGATGGAGGCTTCCATGCTCGGCATGAAGGCCCCGCTACCAGCCTTGACGTCCATCACCAGCACATCCAGCCCGGCTGCCAGCTTCTTGGACAGGATGGACGCGGTGATCAGCGCAATGGACTCCACCGTGGCGGTGATGTCACGCGTGGCGTAAAAGCGGCGGTCTGCCGGTGCCAGGTCAGCGGTCTGGCCGATGATGGCCACGCCGACCTCGCGCACCACCTGACGCAGGCGCTCCGGTGTGGGAAACGGGTTGTAGCCGGGAATGGCCGACAGCTTGTCCAGCGTGCCGCCGGTATGACCGAGGCCACGGCCGGAGATCATCGGCACAAAGCCGCCACAGGCGGCAATCAGCGGGCCCAGCATCAGCGACACCACATCGCCCACCCCGCCGGTGGAGTGCTTGTCCAGCACCGGCCCGGGCAGGTGCAGGTCGTCCCAGTGCAGACAGCGTCCCGAGTCACGCATGGCCATGGCCAGGGCGACGTTTTCTTCCAGCTCCATGCCACGGAAATACACCGCCATGGCCAGGGCGGCAATCTGGCTATCGGCTACGCTGTTGTCGGTAATGCCGGCAACAAACTGCTGAATGTCCTGGTCAGACAGTGTTTGTCCATCGCGCTTCTTGCGTATCACTTCCTGCGGCAAAAACATGCTGCACTCCTGCAAGAAAGGGGCTGAAAACTGGCCCCGAAAAGACAAGGCCGAAGACGGGCTTCGGCCAGAATGATATGGATCGGCGGCAGCTCAGTACTCAGTAGCCACTGCCTGCTGCCGCTGCCGTTCCGCCGATTTCGGCCTGCAGATTGGCCAGCAGGCTGGAGGCACCAAAGCGGAAATGCTGCGCCGTCACCCACGGTTCGCCCAGCAGATGCTCAGCCAGATCGATGTATTCGGCGGCTTCTGCGGCAGTGCGCACGCCCCCGGCTGCCTTGAAACCACAACGGGCACCCGTGGAACGGATGGCGGCCAGCATGATGCCTGCCGCATCCAGCGTGGCATTCACCGCTACCTTGCCGGTGGAGGTCTTGATGAAGTCGGCACCGGCAGCGATGGCAATCAGGCTGGCCTCGCGGATCAGCCGTGCGTCCTTGAGTTCACCGCTTTCGATGATGACCTTGAGCAGCTTGTCGCCACAGGCTTCCTTGCAAGCGGCCACCAGCTCCGCACCGACATCGGCCTTGCCGGCCAGCAAGGCACGATACGGAAACACCACGTCTACTTCATCCGCCCCGGCGGCAATGGCAGCCTCGGTTTCGGCCACAGCCACGGCAATATCATCGCCACCGGCCGGGAAGTTGGTCACCGTGGCCACCTTAACCTGCGACAGGCCTAGCTCATCCAGCGTACGGCGCGCCAGTGCGACAAAACGGGGATAGACGCAGACTGCCGCCACCGTGCCGGCGCTGCTGCCGGCTTGCTGGCACAGGGTAATCACCCGGTCATCGGTGTCGTCATCGTTAAGGGTGGTGAGGTCCATCATGGACAGGGCACGGCGTGCCGCGATTGTGAGTTCTGACATGGGTTCCGGCTCGGTTGGGCATCCGTACGGCGGCAATGGCAGGCTGGCCATGCCGGCGGAGCAAGGGCTAGATTATGGAAATATCTTCAGCTGAAAGCAATGTGCAGTGCATCAGGCTGCACTAGCCTTGCCCGGCGACCTGAAAATCCCGCAGGCGCTGCTGCAAATACGGCACGGCGGCAGTTTGCGCCAGATAGTCTGCCGCACTCATCCAGCCCCAGCACTGACCTTCGTCACCAAAGCGGATAGCTTGCACCTGATTGGCATTCAACTGGCCAGCCATGAAAAAGCTGACCACCCCCGGCTGGTGCCAACTGGGATAACTGCGCTGCCAGAGGATTTGTGCAGGCTGTAACAGGATACCGAACTCTTCTTGCGTTTCGCGCTGCAGGCAGGAAAACGGGCTTTCCTGCCCTTCCCTGCCGCCACCGGGGAAATCCCAGCAGGCGGCAAAGGGCAGCCCCGGCTTGTCGTCGCGCAGATACACCAGCAGGCTGTCCTGATAAAACAGCACGGCCTTGGCTCCGCAAAACGGCGCGCTCATGACCGGCGCTTACACCCGGCGAGCGTCGGTGACGCCCGGCAGTTCCATCATGCGTGCCAGCACCCGGCTGATGTCCTGTACCTGGCGTACTTCCACGGTAAAGCGCATCTTGGCGCGCATATCACGCGACAGGGTGTGCACCGCAATCAGGTTGAGCTTTTCGCGAGACAGCACGTCGGAAATATCGCGTAGCAGGCCACCGCGATCCAGTGACACCACTTCGATATCAATCGGAAACACGCTGCTTTTCTGATCGCCCCAGCCGGCGGCAATCAACCGCTCCGGCACATCAGCCGACAGCCGCTTGAGGGTGAGGCAATTGGTGCGGTGAATGGAAATGCCACGCCCCTTGGTGACAAAGCCCACCACGGCATCCGGCGGTGCCGGCTTGCAGCACTTGGCCAGTACCGTCATCAGGTTGTCCACCCCTTCGATCAGGATGCCGCCAGCGTCATGACCGCCGCGACTGGCGCGGATGATGCTTTCCGGTTCCACATCCACCGGCGGTGGCGGGGCAAAGCTGGCAATGGCGTTGGCGACAGCGCGGGTGCTCAGTTCACCATGCCCCATCGCGCCGTACACCTCGTCCAGCTTGGCGTAACCCAGTTTTTCTGCCAGCAGGGTGAGATTAGGCTGCTGGTGCGGGTGGCGGGCCAGCTCGCGCTCGAACAGCTGCTTGCCGGTTTCGCGCACCGTGTCCGCATTCTGCATGCGGATATACTGGCGAATCTTGGAAATGGCGCGGTGGCTTTTCACCCAGCCATCGTGCAGCCAGTTGACCGAAGGGCCGCCTTCCTTGGCGGTCAGCACTTCCACGCGCTGGCCGTTTTGCAGCGGGGTGGACAAGGGCACGATCTGCCCTTCCACCTTGGCACCCCGGCAACGGTTGCCCAGCCCGGTATGAATGGCGTAGGCAAAATCGATGGGGGTGGCACCGTGCGGCAGCGCCAGCACCCGGCCCTGCGGGGTCAGTACGTAGATGGTGTCGGAGAACAGCTCGGTCTTGAAGGCTTCGGCCAGCCCTTCGCGGTCGGACATTTCCTCACGCCAGTCCAGCAGTTGGCGCAGCCAAGAAATCTTTTCCTCGTACTGCGCATCGCCCTTGCCGCCCTCCTTGTAGCGCCAGTGCGCCGCCACGCCAAATTCGGCATGTTCGTGCATTTCGAAAGTGCGGATCTGCACTTCCAGCGCCTTGTCCTCCGGGCCGATCACCGCCGTGTGCAAGCTGCGGTAGTTGTTGGCCTTGGGATGAGAGATGTAGTCGTCGAACTCACCGGGAATCGGCTGCCACATGCCGTGGATGATGCCAAGCGCGGTGTAGCAGTCCGGCAGCTTGTCCACCAGGATGCGCACGGCACGGATGTCGTACAGTTCGCTGAAATCCAGCTTTTTCTTCTTCATCTTTTTCCAGATGGAGAAGATGTGTTTGGGCCGCCCGGCAACATCGGCCTTGACCCCTGCTGCTTTCAGTTCCGCGCGCAGGGTGTCCAGCACGCGGCCGATATAGTCGATGCGCTCCAGCCTGCGCTCGTCCAGCAGTTTGGCAATTTTCTTGTAGCTGTCCGGCTCGGTGTGGCGGAAGCCCAGGTCTTCCAGCTCCCATTTGATCTGCCATACACCCAGGCGGTTGGCCAGTGGCGCAAACAGTTCCAGCGTTTCAATGGCGATGGCACGGCGCACCGCCTCATCGTGCACATGGGGCAGGTAGTGCATGGTCTGGGTACGCCAGGCCAGCTTGATCAGCACCACACGGATGTCGGCCACCATGGCCAGCAGCATCTTGCGCATGGTTTCTGCTTGGCGGGCGCGCTCTTCCGGGGTTTCCAGCTTGTCGATGCGCGCCAGTTCGGTGATGCGGCGCACCCCGCCCACGCCGTCCACCAGCACGGTCACGGTCTGGCCGAAGTTTTCCGTCATCCAGCCCTGCCAGTCCGGCTTGTGGTCCGGCACGGCAAACAACAGGGTGGCGACAATGGCGTCGGTCAACAGGTTAAGGTCAGCCACAATAGCCGCGGCTGAAACTGCGTGGCTGAACAGGTCCTCACCGGTGCTGACCAGCCCCTTGCCGCGATACAGCTCGCGCGCGGCATCAAAGGCGCGTGCCAGCAAGCTGGCTTCGGCCTCAGGCAAGGAAGCTGACATCTGCTCCAGCCACCGTTTAGGGTCGGCCGCATCGGCCAGGGTATCGGCCATTGAACGCACTACGGAAACCATATCTCACACCTGGGCAGCCATGCTGCGCAAAAAATGAACACCGACAGACCGCTGCTCAGGCCGACAGGCGCTGCAGCAGGCGCTTTACCGGTGCCGGCAAGCCGGCATCCAGCGCCTGGGCCACAGGCAGCCACTGCCCGGCGGTCTCTTGCACCCGGTTGCTGGTCAGCGTATCCAGCCGCACCGGCACCGGGGTAATGATCAAGCGAAAATGGGTAAACACATGCTCCAGTTCTGGCCAGGAGGGCAGCACATCACCCCTGCCCTGCCCGGCCAACCAGGCTTCCACCGCAGCAGAATCGGCACATTCCGGCAGCGATAGCAGGCCGCCCCAGATACCGCTGGGCGGGCGACGCTCCAGCCACACCTTGTCGCCATGCTGGGCCAGCAACATGACGGTGTGACGGGTAGGCACGGCCTTCTTCGGACGCGGCGTGGGCAGCTCATGGGTACGCCCCTGCTGTGCGGCCATGCAGCCGTCCACCATCGGGCAGACGGTACAGGCCGGTTTGCGACCGCACACGGTGGCACCCAGATCCATCAGGCCCTGGGTGTAGGCAGTCATCTGTGCACCATCAGACGGCAGCAAAGATTCTGCCAGCGTCCACAGCCGGTTTTCCACTGCCTTCTCGCCCGGAAAACCGCTGATGCCGAAGCAACGTGTCAGCACGCGTTTGACATTGCCATCCAGAATGGTTTCGCGCTGACCAAAGGCAAAGGCGGCAATTGCAGCCGCCGTGGAACGCCCGACACCAGGCAGGCGCTGGATTTCCTCGCGCCGGAAGGGAAAGCTGCCGCCAAACTCCTCCATCACCATGCGCGCCGCCTTGTGCAGATTGCGTGCCCGGCTGTAATAACCCAGGCCGCTCCACAAGGCCAGCACCTCATCGACGGACGCTGCCGCCAGGCTGGAAATATCAGGAAAATGCTGCAAAAAGCGCGCGTAGTAGCCCAGCACCGCAGTAACCTGCGTTTGCTGCAGCATGATCTCGGACAACCAGATCCGGTATGGGTCACTCACCTGCCAGGGCAGATCGTGCCGGCCCTGCTGTTCCTGCCAGGCCACCAGACGGGTGGCAAATGAATCCTGCAACATGGCAAAGCCGCGCCAAAACAAAAGGGAACCGGACATGCTACCTGAAAGACGGAGCAGCACCAAGCAGTACGCCTGCAAATAAGGTAAAATGGAAGATTGCTTAAAGCTTGCTTATCTGAAGGATGTACCCATGGCCACTTTCCGTTCACGCCAGCGCGCCAATCTGCGCCGCGATGTCAGCAGCAGCGACACCTCCCCCGCTCAGCCTGCCGCTGGTAGTGCCGCCGCACCCGCCGATGGCACGGCCAAGGGACCTATCATCCAGAAAAAAGCACCGTCGGCCGATGGCCCGCGTGATCCTTACTCCTCCCGCCGTCCGGCCGCCGGCCAGCCGCCACGCCAAGGAGAACAGCGCCGCTTTGATGCGCGTGACGGTGAACGCAAGCCGTTCAACCGTGACGACCGCGAACGCAAGCCTTATCCGCCGCGTGATGGCGAGCCGCGCCGTTTCGAACCGCGTGATGGCGAACGCAAACCGTTCAACCGTGACGACCGTGAACGCAAGCCCTATCCGCCACGCGATGGCGAGCAGCGCCGTTTCGATGCGCGTGACGGCGAACGCAAGCCGTTCAACCGCGACGACCGCGAGCGCAAGCCTTACCCGCCGCGCGATGGCGAGCCGCGCCGTTTCGAGCCGCGTGATGGTGAGCGCAAGCCGTTCAACCGTGACGACCGCGAACGCAAGCCCTATCCGCCACGCGATGGCGAGCCGCGCCGTTTCGAACAGCGTGACGGCGAACGCAAACCGTTCAACCGTGATGACCGCGAACGCAAGCCTTATCCGCCACGCGATGGCGAGCCGCGCCGTTTCGAGCCGCGTGATGGTGAGCGCAAGCCGTTCAACCGTGACGACCGCGAGCGCAAGCCCTACCCGCCGCGTGATGGCGAGCAACGCCGTTTCGACGCCCGAGATGGCGAGCGCAAGCCCTATCCGCCACGCGAACGCGATGCTTCGGCACCGCGCAGCCTGCACCCGGCAGACAACCGTGGCGATCTACATGAATCACGCCGCCCGGATGGCGAGCGCAGCTATCAGCGTGACCGTGGCCCGTCTGGCCGCAAACCGCTGAACAGCCAACCGGATCGTCAGATCGAGCACAAGCCGGCACGCCATAATATGGAGCGTCAGCCGGAACGTGACCATGCCCCTGCCGCACCGGCAGCCAGCGAGCAAAGCCCCCGCAAGCTGTTCGCCAAACCAGCCGGGCATCGTGAAGACAGCGCCCCGCGTGACAAGCACTTCCGCCGTGACGAGCAGCCGCGTGAACAGGCTCCGCGCCGCTTCGAGCACAATGATGCCACCCGTCACTACGACCCGGAAATTCTGCCGGCACCGACTGCCGAGCGCGAAAACCGCTTCCGCCGTGACGAACCGGCGCAGGAACAAGCACCGCGCAAACTGTTCTCCAAAGCGGCCGAGCGTCGTGATGACAGTGCGCCGCGAGACAATCGCTTCCGCAGTGAGGAAGCACCACGCGAACAAGCTCCGCGCCGTGCCGAACGCCATGACGCAGCCAGCTACTACGACCCGGAAATCCTGCCAGCACCGACTGCCGAGCGGGAAAACCGCTTCCGTCGCGACGAGCCGACACAAGAAAATGCACCGCGCAAGCTGTTCTCCAAACCGGCCGAACACCGGGAAGACAGTGCACCGCGTGAGCGCTTCCAGCGCGAGGACAGCCCGCGCCGTGATGCCCGTCATGAACGCAGCTGGGAACCCCGCGAGCGCGGCAACTCCCCGGCCAGCCTCAAGCCTTTTGACAGCCCTCGACGCATGGAGCGCGACCCGCGCCAGCACGATAGCCGCCAAGCCAGAAGTGCGGACAAACCGGCATGGAACGACAAGCTGGCCGCACAAGCGGTGTATGCGCTGACCGGCCTGCGCGACAAGCAACTGGCCTTGTTCGCCCCCTGCCCGCGCGGCCTGGAAATGACACTGGTGGCCGAGCTGAACGCAATGGGTGCCAACGATGTCAGCAAGGTGGACGGCGGGGTGGCCTTCCGTGGAGACGCCGACATCATGATGAAGGCCAACCTGCACAGCCGCACTGCCAGCCGCGTGCTGCTGAAGCTGGCCGAAGGCGCTTACCAGCAGGAAAGCGATATCTACCAGTTGGCCATGCAGATTGACTGGCCGCGCTGGTTCGACGTATCGCGCAGCATCAAGGTAAAAACCGATGCCATTGGCGCACAACTGCGCAGCCTGGATTTTGTTTCGCTCAAGGTGAAAGATGCCGTGTGCGACCGCTTCCGTCAGGCCAACGCCGGTCGTCCCAATGTGGACACCCGCACGCCGGACATGCGCATCCACACCTTTCTCACCCGCGACCATGCCACCATTTACCTGGATACCAGCGGCGAACCGCTGTTCAAGCGCGGCTGGCGCGAGGAAACCGGCGAAGCACCGCTGCGGGAAAACCTGGCGGCCGGCATTCTGCTGATTGCCGGTTATGATGGCAGCCAGCCGCTGCTGGACCCGATGTGCGGCAGTGGCACCTTCCTGGTGGAAGCGGCCGACATCGCTCTCAAACGCGCGCCGGGTCGCAACCGCCGCTTTGGTTTCCAGCGCCTGCGCGAATTTGACGCACTGTCCTGGGAAGCCCTGCTGAGCGAAGCCCGCGCCGCCGAGCTGCCGGTACGCGACCTGGCCATCAAGGGCAGCGACCGCGCCCGCAACATGCTGCCCATCGCCCGTGCCAATCTGCAACGCGCCGGTCTGGCCGATACCATCGAATTGCAGGCACAGGACATCCTGGAAGCACGCCCGTTTGCCGACAGCGGCTTCATTGTCACCAACCCGCCCTATGGCGTGCGCATGGACGAACAGGACGCGCTGGCCGAGTTGTACCCGCAACTGGGCGACTGGCTGAAGGCTCACTTTGCCGGCTGGACTGCTCACTTCTTCAGCGGCGACCTGCGCCTGTCCGACATGATTCACCTGTCGGTCAAGCGCCGCACCCCGCTGTTCAACGGCTCCCTGCCTTGCCGCCTGTTTGCCATCCCCATGGTGGCCGGCAGTGCCCGCCGCGAAAAACTGGGCGCAGAGGATGCCAACGCAGATGACAGCGCTGCCGAATAAGACGCATTAGCCACAATGGACAAGGCCCGGCATCGCCGGGCCTTGTCCATCTTCATATTCGTTTACAGCGCAACAAGCTACCCGCCGTGCCGCCATGCATCACACCTCCAGGCCCGCTCTCCCTGCGCACCACTGAACAAGATAGCCACCCAATACAATAAGGCAGATACCAAGCAACTCGAATGAGTGGGGCATGCGCGCATCCAGCATATAACCGTAGGCAAGCGCAAAAATGGTCTCAAGACACAGCACTCGCCCTGCCACAATGCTGGAAATATGGCGTGACGACACATTCCACAACCACATTGCCACATAAGATACAAAGACACCCAAGAACACCACACCAAGCATGAAGGCGATTAACCTGTCAGCAGAATAAGCTGTGAACACTGACATATCATGGCCGACGAATACATAGGCAAAGAGCGTAAGCAGGAGACTTTGCAATAAAGCGCAAATACCCAGCAAACCCGCCCAGCGCAATGAAGAAATACCGATGTTCGACTTAAGAAAGCGGGCATTAGCAATGCAATATATTGTAAGCAACGACAAAGCCATCAATGAAAAAACAATGCCGCGAACATGATCAGCATCCAGCGTGAGGCCTGATGCATCATTCACACTCAAAAAATTAATCAATACAATTCCAAAAACAATCAAACCAATACCTGGCAGCAAGCCAAGCAGTGACTGCCTCCTGCCTTGACATGCACCAAACAAGATGACAGAAACAGGCAACAAGCCAATAATAAGCGCTGGATAGACAAAACCACTATATTTGATACCAAAGGTCAAGAAAAGATAATAACCCACATTACCACAAAATGAGATTACATTTGCCGCCATGAAAATGGGAAATGAAATTCTGACATTACCCAAACCCAACAACAGCAAAACAGCAATCGAAGTAACACCATATACAAAATAACGAAAAATGGTGATCAACTCCGAAGGAAAGTCATGCAAGGCATACGGAACAATAAAGGCCGCTCCCCACAAGGCATTCGCACCAATACCTAGCATCACATAAAAATTAGAATTCATATTACGAGCCATGGCATAAAACTCCCAAAACGAAACAGTGAAACAAATATTTCAAAGTTAACAAACTACATCTTTGAAAAATTATGATCACCACCCATTTCAGATATCCTAATGAGCACTTGATTGCAATAGCATTTTTCCCAAAAACTAACTATCAAGATAATAGCTGTCACTATAGACAGAACATCACCTCTACCAACACGTCGACACCACCATGCAAACTTCTTTCATTTCCGCCACGGTCTTGCTGATCCTGATTACCGATCCACTAGGCAATATTCCGCTGTTCATCTCCGCGCTCAAGCAGGTAAAACCGGAGCGCCGCAAGAAAGTGGTGTACCGCGAATGCATGATCGCCTTTCTGGTTCTGCTGACTTTCATGTTTTTCGGCCGCAATTTTCTGGACGTGATGCACCTGACCGATCAGTCGATGCAGGTGGCGGGCGGGGTGATCCTGTTCCTGATTGCACTGAAGATGATTTTCCCCAGCGAGGGCGGCAGCGTGTTCGGCAGTGACAAGATGCATGGCGAACCCTTCATCGTGCCGATTGCCATTCCGCTGATTGCCGGGCCTTCTGCCATGGCTACGGTATTGCTGATGTCCACCCGCGAGCCATCGCGCATGCTGGAGTGGATAGGCGCACTCACCATCTGCATGCTGGTAACCACCGTGGTGTTCCTGTTTTCCGGACGCTTGCAAAAATTGCTGGGCGAGCAGGCCATCACAGCACTGGAACGATTGATGGGCCTGGTTTTGACGGCGATTTCGATTGAAATGCTGCTGGGTGGCGTGGCGTCGTATATCCGCCAGTTTCATTAAACTGTGCAGGGGTGACATTGGCTATCAGACAGTGATGTTCAAGCCTGATATCCAAGAATGAATGAAAGCGCATGCAAAGCATGCGCCCTAGCGCGATCGGACAATCATGTCTGCCGCACGTGACGACGTTGCAAGTCTCCCCGTCACTGACTGACCATATGCTGCAGCTTCAAGATCGCTTTGTTCTTTTGCCGCAGCAGGAACAGTGGCAGTAGCAGGAGGGGCGGATGCTGCGGAGGCAGATTCGCCAGCGTGCTCTGTCGTGACCTCCTGCAATTGCTGGCGCAAGCTGGCCACGGCACGGTGTGCACTTTCCTTGTCAGAACGCTGTACACGCAGCTCTTCTTGCAGTGCTGTTTGCTGCTTGCGCAGCACATCGCACTCCTTGCGCAGTTCATCACATTGCTGACGCAGCGCGCGCAACTCATCGTAAGACTGCGCCAGCTTCTCATGCGTCTCGCTCAACTCACGCTCGACCCCGACCAGACGCGATTCGGTCTGCCCCAGACGATTGGCCGATTCATCCAGGCGCGGAGCCGCACGCTCCAGCTCTTGCTGTTGCCGTGTATTCAGTGCCAATACCATACTCAGTTGCTGGCTGGTGGCCTCCAGCTCGGCCGCCTGACGTTCAAATGCATCAGCCAGCTCAGCGCGCAGGGCATCCAGCTCATCCCGCTCAGTCTGCCAGCCGGCTTGCGCAGTACGCAGATGTTGATTTGCAAACTGCTGGGCATGCATCCAGACAGCCTGAATTGCCACCAGTCCTGCTTCTTCTACAGGGACGGGCAGCTTGTTGCCCAGTGGCTCGGGGCTGACAGGCTGGATCTTGCGCCATTCCCTCAGTACCAGGCTGGCCACGTTCATATCGACATTTGCACATTTGCGGACTTCGTCCAGCGCAGGAAATGACTGGTGACCATTTTTGGCGTACAGGTCTGATGCAACATTATGGATGCGCTCGCGCACTTCAACAGGGATCGAGTCGACATTAACCATGGGTTTTTCCTTTAACTGGCAGTGAACATGCAGTCCACCAAGCAACGACGGCATCCATTGCCACAACTCCCGGATGACACGGCCACTGTTGCCGGTCAGTCCCGCTTGTGCAGCCAGAACCAAGAATGCTTTTGAGTAAAGCTGTGATTTTTTCGCGTTACCCGGAAATGCACAACGGATCAAAGCAGGCACAAAGTACAGTTACCCATTCAGCACCAACGCTATGCTTATCAACTGTTTTTGGCCGACTATCCGTTCAATCCATTCAGCTTAGGGATATCAGCAATTAGCCTAAAACCAATCGCTTGCTAGGATGTAGGCAACAACAGGATCCAGACAGGGTCCGGAACAACGCTCAACCTCCGAACATCCGAGAACAAGAGACCAGACATGCAAGCCAGAACTCCGCTCTACTCGCGCCTGTACTTCCAGGTGCTGGTTGCCATTTCCATCGGCGTACTGATGGGTGCTTTCTATCCGGAAGCTGCCGCCAAAATGAAGCCGCTGGGTGATGCTTTCATCAAGCTCATCAAGATGATGATTGCCCCCATCATCTTCTCCACCGTGGTGGTGGGTATTGCCAAGATGGGCGACATGAAGGAAGTTGGTCGCGTCGGCGTCAAGTCCCTGTTGTATTTTGAAATCGTCACGACACTCGCGCTGGTAATCGGCCTGGTGGTGGTGAACCTGCTGCAACCGGGTGCTGGCCTGAATGTGGACCCACATACTCTGCATGCCAAGGAAATCGTCAAATACACGGCGGAAGCCAAGGACATGAATACCGTGGACTTCCTGCTGCACATCATCCCGGACACGGTGGTGGGTGCCTTTGCCAGCGGTGAAATCCTGCAGGTATTGCTGTTCTCGGTATTGCTGGGCCTGGCGCTTACCCGCATGGGCAGCAGCGGCAAGACCGTCATTTCGATGCTGGACGAGTTTTCCCATGCCCTGTTCGGCGTGATCAACATGCTGATGAAGCTGGCACCAATCGGCGCTTTTGGTGCCATGGCCTTCACCATCGGCAAGTACGGCGTGGGCTCGCTCAAGCAGTTGGGCTTCCTGATGGCCTGTGTCTATCTGACCTGCTTTGCCTTTGTCTTTGTGGTACTGGGTGCCATCGCCCGCTTCAATGGCTTCAGCATCTTCAAGTTTCTGGCCTACATCAAGGAAGAAATCGTGCTGGTACTGGGTACGTCTTCGTCCGAATCCGCCCTGCCGGGCATGATGAAGAAAATGGAACACCTGGGCTGCGCCAAACCGGTGGTGGGCATGGTGATTCCTACCGGCTATTCCTTCAATCTGGACGGCACTTCCATCTACCTGACCATGGCGGCCATCTTCATTGCCCAGGCTACCAATGTGCAGCTGAGTCTGGGTGAAGAGCTGGGCATCATCGGCGTGCTGTTACTGACCTCCAAGGGTGCGGCGGCAGTCACCGGCGGCGGTTTCATCACCCTTGCCGCCACCTTGGCAACACTGGGCGGCAAGCTGCCGGTAGAAGGCCTGGCTCTGCTGATCGGCGTGGATCGCTTCATGTCCGAGGCACGTGCCATCACCAACCTGATTGGTAATGGTGTGGCCACCGTGGTGGTGGCCCGCTGGGAAAAAGCGCTGGACCAGGACCGCATGCAGCGCGTGCTGAACGGTGAAGTGCTGCCGGAACCGGATGCCGTACCCGCCAAGCATTGATACAGCAGCAGATCCCACTTTCAGTCAGTTTACGGCCCGTCATACGATGGGCTGTTTTTTTGCTGGGCAAAGAACTCCACCAGGAAATCGACAAAAACCCGTACCTTGCCTGGCACATGGCGGCGCACTGGGTAAACCGCCGAGACATCCAGACACAGCAGGCCGAAATCATCCAGAATGGTTTGCAGCTGCCCGGTCTCCAATGCCTGCTGCAGCAGGAATTCCGGCTGGCGGGTAATCCCCATGCCCTGAATGGCGGCATCGGTGAGGATATCGCCATTATTGGCACGCAAGCTGCCTTTTACCCGCACCTTGCCAGTGCTGCCGTCCGGACACTGGTATTCCCACAGATTGGGCTGGCTGGTCAGGGTGTAGATCAGACAATCATGCTGCGCCAGTTCGTCCGGGTGCTGCGGCACGCCATGACGCAGCAGATAATCCGGAGACGCACACAGCCGGTCGCGCACTTTGGCCAGCGGACGGGCAATCAGGCTGGAGTCAGCCAGATTGGACACCCGGATTGCAAGGTCAAATCCCTCTTCCACCAGATCCACCTTGCGATCGTTCAGCGACAGCTCCACTTCAACCTGCGGATGCTGGCGCTGGAAGCCGGCAATCGCTCGCCCCAGAAAGCGCATGCCGAAAGAAACCGGTGCCGTCACCCGCAAGCGGCCACTAGCCTTACTCGCACCTTGCGACAGCAGGGCATCCAGATCCTCCAGCTCGGCAAGCAAGGCCCCGCCCTGCGCCAGATAGGTTTCACCTGCCTCGGTTAGCGACAGGCGACGGGTTGTCCTATGCATCAACCGGACGCCAAGGCGCGCCTCCAGTGCCGACACCAGCTTGGTGACCATGGCGCGCGAGAGATCCAGCCTGTCGGCCGCGGCGGCAAAGCTGCCCTGCTCCGCCACGGTGACAAATGCGCGGATTTCCGAGAATCTGTCCATATAATTTCCAATTAGTAAATAATTTCTTCATTTATAGCATATTTATTCAACCATCAGCTCATGGTCAAATGCCCTCATTGCAACAGCCCACCCCATACGGGCTTTAACCGCTACAGGAGCCTTACCATGCAAACCACCTCTCCAGCCCTTTCTGCCCTGATTCTGCGCGTATCCCTGGGCCTGATGTATCTGGCACATGGTGCCACCAAGCTGTTTGTATTTGGCCCGGCCGGTACCGCGCAGTTCTTTTCCAGCCTTGGCCTGCCCGGTTTTGTCGGCTACCTGTCGATGGCAGCTGAAATCGGTGGCGGTCTGCTGCTGATCCTGGGACTGAAAGCACGCTGGGTTGCGCTGGCGCTGGTGCCGCTGCTGGCCGGTACCATCGCACTGGTGCATGGTGCCAATGGCTGGATGTTCACCAATCAGGGGGGCGGCTGGGAATACTCAGCCTTCCTGATCACCAGCTCGCTGGCACTGTTCTTCATGGGTGAGCAGCCGGGCCGGGCAGCGCAACAGTAATCTGTCACGCCATTCCACACTTCACGCGATCCGTCCAGCCAGACGGGTCGCGTTTTCATTTCCCGCCGCGCTGCGCGCTTGCTCCACCGCCGCATCCCGCTATGCTGAATGGTTGCGGCCACCACGCCACTACTGTGGCATGGTGGCCGCAAGCAAGAATGCATTTTATTGACGGCCATCAAGCCAGTTTCACATCAAAGCTGTAGCTAAATTACAATATTGGCATCATACAGGCGTTGCAATCTGCCTACACATCCAGTGGCAAAAACAGGTTTAATCCTGCAATAACAATATTCTTGCGTTTAACAGGCTGATTAGGCACTTGCCTTACGCGCCGAGTTGCGGCTTAATCCTGCCCCAACAATCGCTCGTAATAAAATAACTGTTGCAATCAACTCCTGAGGAGTTTCACATGGGCTCTCCCGCGCCACGACTGGACATTCTGGCCCCCCTTTCCGGGTGGCTGGTCGCTCTGGATACCGTCCCCGATCCGGTTTTCGCCGGCAAAATGGTGGGTGACGGCATTTCCCTGGACCCGACTTCCTGCTCGCTGCTGGCCCCAGTCACCGGCATCGTCAGCAATATCCACACAGCACATCATGCGCTGACCATTACCTCGGACAATGGTGTCGAAGTGCTGGTGCATATCGGCATCGACACCGTCATGCTCAAGGGCGAAGGCTTTGTACCGCTGGTAGAACAAGGCCAGCAGGTGAAGGCTGGTCAGCCGCTGATCGACTTCGACCTCGACCTGGTGGCCTGCACCGCCCCCAGCCTGCTCACCCAGATCATCATCACCAATGGTGAAGTGGTGGAGAAGCTCACCTGCGCCAGCGGTCTGGTAGAAGCAGGCAAGAGCATCATCATGACGCTGGACCTGCAAGGCAGCGCAGAAGCCGCCAGCCAGGCCGAAGGCGAAACCCTGAGTTCGGAAACCATCACCCTGACCAACCCGGCCGGCCTGCATGCTCGTCCGGCAGCCGTGTTTGCCAGCGCCGCCAAACGCTTTGCCGCGGATATCCAGCTGCAACTGGGCGACAAGGTGGCCAATGCCAAATCCGTGGTCGGCATCATGGGCCTGGCTACCGTCAATGGCGATCAGGTGCGGGTACTGGCCACCGGTCCGGATGCCGCCACTGCCATTGCCGAACTGTCCCAACTGCTGCTGGACCGCTGCGGTGAGAGCCTGGACGAAGCGCCCGCCGCAGCTGCCCCGGCTGCTGCCCAGCCAGTGCAACAGGACAGCGCTGGCGTGCTGGCTGGCGTGGGTGCTTCGCCCGGCATCGCCATTGGCCGCATCTTCCATCACCGCCTGCAAGAATTCGACGTAGTGGAAGCCGGTGCCGCCGGCGTGGTGGAACAGCAAAACTTCACCCGCGCGACCGAAGAAGCTGCCGAGCAGATTGAAACCATCAAGGCCCAGCTGCAAGACCAGGCAAAGCGCGCCATCCTGTCCATGCATCAGGAACTGCTGCAAGACCCGGACCTGCTGGCCCTGACCTATGCAGGCCTTGCCGATGGCAAATCCGCCGCCTGGGCCTGGCGTGCCGCCTTCAGCGCCTACTCTGCCCGCCTGGAAGCGCAGGACAACGCCCTGCTGCGTGAACGCGCCAACGACATCCGCGATGTGGGCCGCCGCGTGCTGGCCTTGCTGGCTGGCGTCAAGCAAGCCGAGCTGGATGTACCGGCCGGTTCCATCCTGATTGCCGAAGACCTGGCACCGTCCGACACCGCTGCGCTGGACCCCAGCAAGGTACTGGGGTTCTGCACCCGCACCGGCGGAGCCACCAGCCATGTGGCCATTCTGGCCCGCTCGCTGGGCATTCCGGCCATTTGCGGCATCTCGCAAGCTGCGCTGGCTCTGCAAGATGGCCGTGAAGTGATTCTGGACGGCACCGCCGGTACCCTGAACATTGCCCCCACCGCCACCGAGAAGGCCGAGGCGGAAGCCGCCATTGCCCGCCTGGCTGAACGTCGTGCCGCCGAACAGGCCATGTCGCAACAGCCGGGCCAGACCAGCGATGGCAGCCGTATCGAAGTGGTGGCCAATATCCGCAATGCCGCCGATGCCCGTGACGCCGTGAAAGCCGGTGCCGAAGGCGTGGGCCTGTTGCGCTCGGAATTCCTGTTCGATAACCGCGACACCGCACCGTCCGAAGCCGAACAGGCTGCCGAATACTGCGCGGTGGCCCGCGAGCTGGGCAGCGATCGCCCGCTGGTAGTGCGCACGCTGGACGTAGGTGGCGACAAGCCGCTGTCCTACCTGCCGCTGCCCAAGGAAGACAACCCCTTCCTCGGCCTGCGCGGCATCCGCGTCAGCCTAGACCGCCCCGACCTGCTGCGCACCCAGTTGCGTGCCATTCTGCAAGCCGCTCCACTCACCCGCCTGCACATCATGTTCCCCATGGTGGCGTCCCTGGACGAACTGCGCGCCGCCAAGGCCATTCTGGCCGAAGAGCAGGCCAGCAGCGGCCATGCCGACGTCAAGGTAGGCATCATGGTTGAAGTACCGTCTGCCGCCATCCTGGCTGCGCGTTTTGCGCCGGAAGTGGATTTCTTCTCCATCGGCACCAACGACCTCACCCAGTACGTACTGGCGATGGACCGTGGCCATCCGCAACTGGCCAAGCAGGCCGATGCCTTGCACCCGGGCGTGCTGGCGATGATTGCCATGACTTGCGACGGCGCCCGTGCCCACGGCAAGTGGGTGGGCGTGTGCGGTGGCCTGGCGTCCGACGAACGTGCGGCCCCGGTGCTGGTCGGCCTGGGCGTGACCGAGCTGTCAGTCAGCACCCCGGCAGTGGCCAGCGTCAAGGCCACACTGGCGCGCTGGAGCATGGACGAATGCCGTACGCTGGCCCAACAGGTGCTGGCACTGGGCACGGTGGCTGAAGTACGCGCCCATCTGGCACAACAGGCGCGCTAAGCGCGACCAACCTGCCGTCCGGCTTTCCCCGGACGGTGCTGGCTCCCGGCCAGTTGAGCCGGACGGGAGCATTACGCAGGAATCACTATCATGTTTGATCAATCCTTCGCTTTTCTGCAGAAAATCGGCAAGGCACTGATGCTGCCCGTTGCCGTACTGCCGGTAGCCGGCCTGTTGCTGGGCATTGGTGCAACCGACTTCCACACCCAGAGCACCGTGCTGCTGGCCATCCTGTCGCTGATGAAAAACGCCGGTGACGTGATTTTCGGCAACCTGCCGCTGATCTTTGCCGTGGGCGTGGCGCTGGGCTTTACCGAAAACGACGGTGTGGCCGCCATTGCCGCCACCATCGGCTTCCTGGTGATGACCACCACGCTGGGCGTGATGGCCGGGCTGCTGGGCGTGAAACCCGACACCATCATGGGCATGCCGTCCATCCAGACCGGTGTGTTCGGCGGCATTCTGGCCGGTGGACTGGCGGCTTACATGTTCAACAAGTACTACCGCATCAGCCTGCCGCAGTACCTGGGCTTCTTTGCCGGCAAGCGCTTTGTGCCCATCATCACCGCGGTGGCCGCCATCGTGCTGGGTGCAGTGCTGTCCTTCGTCTGGCCGCCGATTGGTGGCGCCATCAAGACCTTCTCGCAATGGGCCGCCGTCAGCGACCCGCGCACAGCTGCCACCGTGTATGGTTTTGTCGAGCGTCTGCTGATTCCGTTTGGCCTGCACCACATCTGGAACGTGCCCTTCTTCTTTGAAATGGGCGACTTTGTCGATGCCAGCGGCAAGCACATCCACGGCGACATCAACCGCTTCTTTGCTGGCGATGCCACTGCCGGCGTGCTGTCCGGTGCCTTCCTGTTCAAGATGTTCGGCCTGCCGGCGGCTGCCATTGCCATCTGGCACACCGCCAAGCCGGAAAACCGGGTAAAAGTGGGCGGCATCATGATTTCCGCCGCACTGACTTCCTTCCTGACCGGCATTACCGAACCCATCGAATTTGCCTTCCTGTTCGTGGCTCCGGTGCTGTACTTCCTCCATGCCTGCCTGGCAGCATCGGCCCAGTTTGTGGCCAACTCGCTGGACATGCACATGGGCTTCACCTTCTCGCAAGGTGGCATCGACTTTTTGATGTTCAACCTGATCGGCAACAAATCGCACCACGCCTGGTATGTGTTCATCCTGGGCCCGATCTACGCCGTCATCTACTACAGCGTGTTCCGCTTCGTCATTCTCAAGTTCAACCTGAAAACCCCGGGTCGTGAAGACGAAGATGGTGCTGCACAAGATGCGGTCAGCGAAGACCAGCGCGCCCGCGCACTGGTACTGGCCTTTGGCGGTCGCAGCAACATTACCAATCTGGACGCCTGCATCACCCGTCTGCGCATTGCAGTGAAAAACCCGGCCCAGGTGGACCAGGCCAAACTCAAGGCCATGGGTGCATCCGGCGTGGTACAAGTAGGCAGCGGCATTCAGGCCATTTTCGGACCGCAATCGGAAAACCTGAAAACCGATATGGAGATCTACCTGAAAACTGCCGGTGACGATGCCGAACTGCCGGCCGCAGCTGCCAGCGCAGCCACTGCGGCAGTCCTTGCGCCGGCAGCGGTAGCCGCCAGCCCGGCCGACCCGCAACTGGCAGCAACTGCCGCCGCCATCCTGGCCGCACTGGGTGGCCGCGCCAATGTGCAACAGGTGGAAGCCATTGCCCACACCCGTGTGCGCGTGGTGCTGAAGCAAGCCGACAGCCTGAATGAAGCAGCCGCCCGAGAAGCTGGCGTAATGGCCTGCGTGCAGACCCAGCCTGGCACCTGGCATCTGATCGTTGGCGACAAGGCAGGAGCGCTGGCGCAAGCCTTGCAAGGCTGATCAGGCTCACCAGAAACGACAAGGGCTGCCTCAGGCAGCCCTTTTTTCATGGTGCGCCGGTAGCGCAGATGAGAACGCTTACAAGGCGAATAACTGGCGCAGATGCAAGGCCACGCCGGACTGCACATTACTGGCCACGGTTTGTGCCAGCGGCAGCTGTGATGCCAGCCGTGGGTGGGCATTGGCCATCACGCGCGGATGGCCTGCGGTTTGCAGCAGTTCGATATCGTTCTGGCCATCGCCAAACGCCAGGCAATCAGCCGTATCGATAGCCAGCTCGTCCAGCACCAGTTGCAGCGCATGGCCCTTGGATACGCCGGGTGCCATTACCTCCAGGCAATTGTCCGCCGAGAAGGTGATATAGGCACGCTCACCCAGGGCCTGATGCAGCTTGGCCTCGACGGTCAGCAAATGGGCATGGTCCGCAATATAGAGGACCTTGGCCACCCCTGCTCCATCATGCTGATGCAAGGGCGCAATCTGATAGTGCAGGCCGGAGTCGGCGTGCAAGTCCAGCAGGTACTGGTAGGGTTGGTCAATCAGCCAGGCATCGTCCAGATAGAAATTCAGCACGGTTCCCGCCGCAAATTCCGGCTGGGCAATACGGCGCACGATGGCAGGGTCCAGATTGCTGCTGTGGATCAGGCGATTGTCCGGGTCATGCACCCGCGCGCCATTGGAGCTGATCAGATAGGCGGATATCCCAAGTGCATCACGAATGCCTTTGACATCCAGATAATGACGGCCAGTGGCCAGCGCAAAGCGCAGACCGCGTGCTTCCAGTTGTTGCAGGGTTTGTGCGGTCAGCGCGTTGACGCAGTGGTGTTCATCCAGCAAGGTGCCGTCCAGATCGGAGGCAATGAAACGGTACACGGCAGGACTCCGCTTGAGTGTGGGAGCAAGCGATTTTACACCCACTGCCATGTAGCCGCAGGACTACACTGCAGCGGGAGCAGAAATGCAAAAAGCCAAGCATTGAGCTTGGCTTTTGCGTGAATTCTGGTGGCCAGTCGCGGAATCGAACCACGGACACGCGGATTTTCAATCCGCTGCTCTACCAACTGAGCTAACTGGCCGTCTGAACAAGGCAGTGAGTGGTGGCCAGTCGCGGAATCGAACCACGGACACGCGGATTTTCAATCCGCTGCTCTACCAACTGAGCTAACTGGCCATCGCTGCTACGCTTTCGCGTCATCAGAGCCACGCATTAAATCAGAACCGGCTCACTGCGTCAAGATATTTTTCAAAAACAGCCAGAATGCGGGGGAATTTTCCGCCTTGGCCTTGGCAGGCAAAAAAGCCGGCTCAGGGCCGGCTGGGTCAAGATCACTACACCGCATCGGCCTGCCGTGCCGGATGAGCAGTGGCAAAGGCAGGCAAGGCCGCCAGCGCGGCATCGATCCGGACAATGTTGGGATACGGCGTCAGATCAAGCCCGAAGCGCCGCGCAGCAAATACCTGTGGCACCAGGCAGGCATCCAGCAAACCCGGCACGTCGCCTGTGGCATATTGCGTCACCTGCGCCGTCAACTGCTGCTCCAGTGCGCCAAAGCCGGTGGCAATCCAGTGACGGATCCATTGCAGCTTTTCTGCTTCAGGCTGGGCCAGTACATTTTCCAGATATTTCAGCACCCGGGCATTGTGCAGCGGGTGGATATCGGCACATATGCTCAAGGCCAGCGCCCGTACCCGTGCGCGGGCAAAACGGTCGGCCGGCAACAGGGCTGGCGTATCCGGATAGGCCTCGTCCAGATACTCGCAGATGGCCAGCGACTGGGTCAGCAACTGGCCGCCATCCAGCAAGGCTGGCACCAGCCCTTGCGGGTTGAGCGCCAGATAGGCCGGATCGCGCTGCTCACCCTTGAGTAAGTTGACCGCCTGCTGCCGGTATTCCAGGCCTTTCAGGTTAAGCGCAATGCGCACCCGGTAAGCGGCACTGGAGCGGTAATAGCCATACAGGACACGCTCAGTCATGGGCGATCACCTTCTGATCGATGCGACCGAAAATGGAATGGCCAGCGGTATCCAGCATTTCTATACGCACCTGATCACCCGGCTGCATGAAGGGTGTGATGGGTGCGCCTTGCTCGATGATCTCGATCATGCGCTGCTCGGCCAGGCAGCAGGAGCCGGTGGCACGGTCGTGATTGGAAATGGTGCCGGAGCCGACAATGGAGCCTGCCGCCAGCGCGCGGGTCTTGGCCACATGCGCCACCAGTTGGGCGAAGTTGAACTGCATTTCCACCCCGCACTGCGGCTGGCCATACAACTTGCCGTTGTATTCCACCCGCAGCGGCAGATGTACCTTGCTGTCCTGCCAGGCGCTGCCCAGCTCGTCCGGCGTTACCGCCACCGGCGAGAAGGCGGTGGCAGGCTTGCTCTGGAAGAAGCCGAAGCCCTTGGCCAGCTCGGCTGGAATCAGGTTGCGCAGCGTGACATCATTCACCAGCATCAGCAGGCGGATATGCGTGGCGCAGTCGCCAGCCTGGCTGCCCAGCGGGACATCGTCGGTAATCACCGCCACTTCGCCTTCAAAATCCAGCCCCCAGCTGACATCGGCCAGCGGAATGTCGGCATGCGGCGGCAAAAAGGTATCCGAGCCGCCCTGATACATCAGCGGGTCCTGATAAAAACTGGCTGGTACTTCGGCACCACGCGCCTTGCGCACCAGCTCCACATGATAGAGATAGGCACTGCCGTCCGCCCACTGGTAGGCACGCGGCAAGGGGCTGTGGCAGGCGGACTGGTCAAAGCTGACCGCACCGTTGACCGGCCCCTGGTTCAAGGCGGCATAGACTTCCTGCAAGGCGGGCTCGCAGCGGCTCCAGTCATCCAGCGCAGCCTGCAGGCTGGCGGCAATATGCGGTACCGCAAGGGCATGGCTGAGGTCTCGGCTGACAACCATCAGCTGGCCATCGCGGGTGTGATTGCGGTAGGTGGCTAGTTTCATCGGTGTGCTTTCCTTGACGGGCGGTATGGCGTGTCGCTCCAGCCGCCCGGTGTCAGGTTCAGGTCTTGGGCTTCCAGCTGTCCACGTAGCCGGTCCACTCGACGGCAGGCAGGCCGGGGCCTTGCTCCAGCGCGCTGCGGGTATCAATCATCACCGCAACTTCGTCGGTGAATTTCTTCGGCTCGCTCATGGCCTTGGCAAAGGCTTTGGGATGCGGACCATGGGTGAAGCCGGCGGGGTGGAAGGTGAGCATGCCGGGCTTGATATTGTCGCGGCTGAAAAAGTCGCCAGCGTGGTAGAAGATGACTTCATCGTAGTCGTCGTTGTTGTGATAGAACGGCACCTTGAGCGCACCGGGGTCGGATTCGATCGGGCGCGGCACAAAGGTGCAGATGACAAAGCCGTCGGCCACAAAGGTGCTGTGTGCCGAGGGCGGCAGATGATAACGATGGCTCATCAGCGGGCGGATATCGCGCCAGTTGATGCGCGCCACCGCGACCGTGCCATGCCAGCCGATGGCATCCAGCGGATTGAACGGGTAGGTGACGGTAGACAGCACATTGTGGCGCTTGATCACCACCTGCCATTCGTCTTCGGTCTGTTGTGCCCTGAAGGCATCGTCGATGGCCGGGACATCCAGCATGGCTTCGTCAAAAATCGCATGCGGGCCGACAATGCCCTTGTCCGGCAGCTGATAAGCACCATTGCAGGCTTCAATCAGCAGCATGGTGGTGGTGTCAGCCGGTTCGATGCGCCAGCTGGTGGAACGGGGAATCAGGATGTAGTCGCCATCGCGATAGCTCAGATGGCCATAGTCGCAAAACAGCTCGCCACTGCCTGCATGGATGAACAGCATGTCATCGCCGTCACCATTGCGGTACAGCTGGGTCATGGCCTGGGAGCAGGTCCAGATGCGCAACTGGCACTGGCTGTTGTGCAACACCAGCGGGGCAGACCAGGGGGCTGCCACGTCCTTGGGCAGTTCGTTCAGGTCGAAGGCACGCGGCTTGAGCGGACCTTCCCAGGCCGACCAGCCGGTGGGCGGGTGCTTGTGATGCAGATGGGTGGCAGGGCCAAAAAAACCGCTGCGCCCTACTTCGCGTTCGTAAATGCCCTCTGCCGGCAGATCGGCATGGGCCTGGCGGGAGATTGTCCCTTCCCGGTGCGGGAATCCTATCCATTTACGCATGGGCCATTCCTTGCCTGCATGGCTGGCCGCCATGCAGGGAGTGCTGTGCACAGAGGCAGACGGCGCAACCATCTGCCACCTTGTCCTGCCTTGCCTTAATCCGCCTTCAGGACGCCACGGCGGATCTGGTCTTCTTCGATGGATTCAAACAAGGCACGGAAATTGCCCTCGCCAAAGCCCTCGTTGCCCTTGCGCTGGATGATTTCGAAGAAAATCGGCCCGATGACGGTTTCGGTGAAGATCTGCAGCAGAATGCCGGCACCTTCCACCGGTGCGCCGTCAATCAGGATGCTGTTCTTGCGCAGGCGGGCCAGGTCTTCGCCATGGCCGGCCACGCGGCTGTCCACCTTGTCGTAATAGGTGTCCGGCGTATCCAGGAAGCGGGTGCCGGCTGCCTTCAGCGTTTCCACCGTCTGGTAGATGTCGCGGGTGGTCAGCGCAATGTGCTGGATGCCTTCTCCGTGATATTCGCGCAGGAATTCCTCGATCTGGCTCTTGTCGTCGGAGGATTCGTTGATGGGAATGCGGATCTTGCCGCAAGGGCTGGTCATGGCCTTGGATACCAGGCCGGTGAGCTTGCCTTCGATGTCGAAATAGCGGATTTCGCGGAAATTGCCGATGTTTTCGTAGAAACCGGCCCATTTCGCCATATTGCCGCGGATAACATTGTGGGTGAGGTGGTCAATTTCATACAGCCCGACACCAGCCGGGTGCTGGTCCACGCCATCCAGCGGCAGGAAATCCACATCGTAGATATTGTGTGCCGGGCCGTAACGGTCGACAAAGTACAGTGCCGAGCCGCCAATACCCTCCACCGCCGGGATGTTCAGCTCCATCATGCCGATGGGGCGCACATAGGGTTTGGCACCGTGGGCCAGCGCATATTCATAAGCCTTGGCCGCATCCTTCACCCGCCAGGCCATGGCACAGGCGGACGGGCCATGTACCTTGCCGAATTCGTTGGCCGGCTGCGTGGGCTCGCCGTTGAGGATGAAGTTGATGTCACCCTGACGGTACAGGCTGACATTCTTGCTGCGATGCCGCGCCACTTCAACAAAGCCCAGCGACAGGAACAAGCGGCGCAAATCGGCAATACCTTCGGCTGTGGGGGCCGTGTATTCGACAAACTCGAAACCATCGGTTGCCAGCGGGTTATGCAGTAGTGCTTCCATTTTCATCATCTCTCCTCTTTGTTATCACAGCCAGGCACGCTGGATCACAGCATAGCCGGCTATGGCTGATGTGCATGACGGCAAGAAAATGACCGGGCAGACAGTAGACAACAGAGTGAAAGACAAGCCGGAAAACGAGGAGTGGGCTGGCTACGTGACGAAGCAACTTGGCACATGACACCACCGTCTTGAGCATATCAGCCAAGCGCGAGCCTGCCCGCAGCCAAGGGCAGAAACTGCTTCAGTTTCCCGGCGGCACGGTTTTGTGTGTCTCACCAGGCATCTCCTCTATCTTTGCCGACATTATCCAGTGATCTGATGCCACCGTGTAAAATGTCCAGGTTAGGCTTTTTATTCTAGGGAAAAAGCCTGGCAATTTTCTTGCGAACATTCCCCGGATACACAATAACTAGAAATATAATTTCAACAAATTAAAACCAGAGGAGTTTACATGCCAAGTCTTACGCTAGATAAGACAGACTTGCGCATCCTGTCCGAGCTGCAGCTCAATGGCAGGTTGACCAATGTGGAGCTTGCGGAAAGAGTAGCCCTCTCTCCTTCCCCCTGTCTCAGACGCCTCAAGCAATTGGAGGAGTCTGGTGTCATTCGCCAGTATGTGGCGTTGCTGGACCCGGCCAAAATCGGCCTTGGTTTGCAGGCTTATGTGCGCGTGGTGCTGGAGAAGCGTGGCAACACGCATGTACAAAGTTTTATTGATGCAGTCCAGCGCTGGCCGGAAGTTATCAATTGCTTTGCAATGACAGGGGAAATGGACTACCTGTTGCAAGTTTATTTTGAAGATCTGGAACACTTTTCACGTTTTGTGATGGATGAACTGTTACAACAGCAAGGTGTGGAAGATGTAAAATCCAGTTTCGTCCTGAAAGAAATCAAGCGCACGACCTCCTTGCCGCTCAGCCAGCTCAGAAGTCTTTAAGCCGGCAGGCATCCAGCAAATCTCTGCGCAGTCCGCAATATGCAGGAGGAATGAATAAAGGCCCCCGGCATGCAGGTGACTCGACAGCTCCGTATCCTTGCCCTGGTTGTTGCAATAATGTTGCACAGCCAGGCATGGGCATTTTCGGTCACTTTCATCTCGCCGGGGCGTGCGAACGAGGCCTTCTGGCTCAGTGCCAGCCGGGCGATGCAGGCAGCAGCCAGTCAGCTGGATATCCAGCTGGAAGTGCTATACGCCGAACGGGATCCGGTGCAGATGATGACATTGACCCGCACTGTCACCCAGCGCGTACGCAAGCCGGACTACCTACTGCTGGTTAACGAAAAGCTTGCCGGTCCTGCCATGCTGTCAATGGCCGATCAGGCTGGCATCCCCTGCTTCATCAGCTTCAATCAACTTACCCCCGCCCAGCTGCAGGCCAGCGGTCTGCCACGCCAGCGGCTCAGGCACTGGCTGGGATCTCTGGCCCCGGACAATACCATGGCCGGCAGCCTTACCATGCAGGCACTCCTGGATGAAGCCCGCCAGCGCTTTACACCCGGAACCCCGCTCAATGTCCTGATGATGGCTGGAGATCGCTCCACCCCGGCCTCCACCGAGCGGGTAGACGGTGCCAGGCGCGTCCTTGCCGCCCATCCATCGGCCCGTCTGACCCAACTGGTTTACGGAGAGTGGGAGCGCCAGCGCGCACTGCAACAAGGGCTGTGGCTGCTGCAGCGCTATCCACAGATCAATATTGTCTGGGCAGCCAATGACGAGATGGCATTCGGTCTGGAAGAAGCCATCACGCGTAGCGGCAAACAGCCCGGCAAACAGGTACTGCTCAGTGCCATCAACAATTCACGCCAGGCCATGTGCGAGCGGCGGGATGGCCGCCTGAGCGCACTGGCTGCAGGCCATTTCATGATGGGTGCCTGGAGCCTGGTGTTATTGTACGACTACCAGCACGGCCAGGATTTTGCCAGTGAAGGCCTGCAGTTGCGACCTGCGGTGTTCAGTACTGTCTCCAGCGCACAAGCCCAGCGCTTTTTGCAGTTATTCGCCGATAATGACTTCAGGGGCATCCGTTTCAAGCAGTTCAGCAAATTCGCCAACCCGGCCTTGCAGCGCTATGCCTTCGACTTCAGCACCTTGCTGAACTAGGAGCTTGTCCATGCCCACGCGCAGACTCACCCGCCAGCTGATCTGGCAACTGCTGCTGTATACCCTGCTGTTTGGCGTGGTAGTAACCGCACTGAAAGCAGGGCAGGTGCTGCGCGATGGCCAGCGGCAAATGGATGCCATCCCGAGCACCGTGTCACGACTTTACCTGCCGCTACTGGGACAAAGTGCCTGGGATGTGGATATACCAGCCCTGCAACTGCAATTGCGCCTGATTGGCCAGATGCCCGGCGTACAGAGTGTTGAACTACGCACCGAGCTGGGCCAGTCGCTACGCTATGAAAACCCGGAATTGTCCGACCAGCTGAACAGTGGCACATACCGGCTGCAGTTGCTCGCACCCCACAGTATGGAGAGCATAGGCACGCTACAGCTGACCGTGTCGCGCCAGCATATCTACCACGCCATCTGGCAGGAAGTGGCCAGTTCGGCCTTGCAGTTCCTGCTGGAATTTTTTGGGCTGGCCTTGCTGCTGTGGTGGCTGTTCAACCGGCGTCTGGTCAAACCATTGCAGGGCATGGCCCATACCGTGCGCAGCTATCAACCCGGCACGGAGCTGCCGCCCCTGCTCCCCGGCCAGCCACAACAACACACCGATAATGAGCTGAGCGAGCTGGCCCGTGCCTTTCGCGGCATGAGCAACAATATCAACCGCCATCTGGCAGAGCGGCAGACGATTGAAACCGAGCTGGCCAGCCACCGTGACCAGTTGGCCGAACTGGTGACCGAGCGCACAAAAGAGCTCAACCAGCTGTTAAGTTTTCAGCAGTTGATCGCGGCTATCTCCACACGTTTCATCAATGTTCCATTACGGGATATCGATCAGGCCACTGATATGGCACTGGGAGAAATCGGACGATTCATGCAAGTGGAACGCTGTTATCTGATCAGTTTTTCCGATGACTGGCTGGTCAATACCGTGCATGAATGGTGTGCATCCGGCATCCAGCCCACTACTCACACCCTGCTGGGACAAAACATGCTGCAGCGCAGCTGGGCCTGGCAGCAATTGCAAAGCTTCGGCCTGCTGTCCCTGGATGCGCTGGCAGATCTCCCGGCTAGCGCACAGCAGGAGCGCCTGGAGCTGGAAGCCCATCAAGTACAAAGCCTGTTCATGCTGCGTATCGACCACATGGGCCGACCGGTTGGCCTGTTTGGCTGCGACATGGTCAGCCGTCCGCGCCGCTGGCAGGGCAAGGAACAGCAGCAAGCTCGGCTGCTGGGCGAAACCCTGGCCAACACCATCATCCGCCGCCAGCAGTTGCAGGCATTGAGCAGCACTCAGCAGCAACTGCACAATGCCAATGCTGATCTGGCTCGCATGGCATTCAGCGATGGCCTGACCGGCATTGCCAACCGGCGCTATTTTGATGAACAGCTCACCCAGTGCTTCCAGCAAGCCAGGACAGAAGCAAGCCCACTGAGCGTGCTGCAGATTGATATCGACTATTTCAAGCAATTCAACGATAGCTATGGCCACCTGGCCGGCGACCAATGCCTGCGCCAGGTGGCGCAATGCATTCATGCCCAGTTGCCAGAAGTGCAAGACCTTGCCGCACGGGTAGGTGGTGAGGAATTTGGTGTGCTATTGCCGGGCAGAAACAGCGAGCAGGCCGGCGTGCTGGCCGAAAGGATTCGGCAGGCCATCTGGCAGTTGGCCATTGCCCATCGCAAGAGCAGCACAGGCGACCGGGTGACTATCAGTATCGGCGTAGCCACCCTGCATGAACGGCATGATGCCGAGCACATGCTGATGCGCGATGCCGACCGGGCGCTTTACCGGGCCAAGAACCAGGGACGCAACCAAGTGGCCAGCGCCGGTGTGCCTTCAGCCATGACAAACCAGATAGCAGATCCGCACCCATGAACAAAATAGCCCGGCAATGCCGGGCTATTTGATCGGGAATCGTGGAAGCTTACAGACCCAGCCGCTGCCACACGGTAGACACCAGACCAGCCTGGTTCAGGGTGTAGAAATGCAGGCCCGGCGCACCATTAGCCAGCAGGCGGTCACACAGCTCGGTCACCACATCCAGGCCCAGCGCACGAATCGACGCCGTGTCATCGTAGTAGGACTGCATGCGTTGACGCAGCCAGCGCGGCACTTCGGCCCCACACATATCGGAGAAGCGGCATAGCTGGCCAAAGTTGGCAATCGGCATGATGCCCGGCACGATGGGAATGTCCACACCGCGTGCCTGTGCTTCATCGACAAAGCGGAAGTAGGCATCCGCATTGAAGAAGTACTGGGTCATGGCCGAATTGGCACCGGCTTTCACCTTGCGCACGAAATTGTTCAGGTCGTCCTCGGCCGACTTGGCCTGTGGGTGGAATTCCGGATAGGCGGCCACTTCGATATGAAAATGTTCGCCATGCTCGCTGCGGATGAACTCGACCAGCTCATTGGCATAGCGGAATTCACCGGCAGCCACCATGCCGGACGGCATGTCACCACGCAGCGCCACAATGTGACGGATGCCGTGATTGCGGTATTCATTGAGGATGGCGCTGATGTTTTCCCGGGTCGAGCCGATACACGACAGGTGCGGTGCCGCGGCATGCCCTTCGCTGCGGATCTCCAGCACGGTGGACAGGGTGCCATCGCGGGTGGTGCCGCCGGCACCGAAGGTCACCGAGAAAAACTGCGGCTTGAACTGGGCCAGTTGCTGGCGGGTAGTACGCAGCTTGGCCACGCCTTCGGGGGTCTTGGGCGGGAAAAACTCGAAGCTGAAGGTTTTTTTCTGTTCGTTCATGATCGTCTCTGTCCCTGCTCGGGGCGGCAGGCTTTGTTTTTATACTGCAGCGTGTCGCAGCGGTAGCGGCCCGCGGATAGAAAAACGGACAGGTGCATCATACCCTGCCCTGTCCGTTTGCCTTACAGCCCGCTATCAATAACGATAGTGCGCCGGCTTATAAGGACCCTGCTTCGGCACGCTGATGTAGGCGGCCTGCTCGTCGGACAGTTCGGTCAGATTGGCACCGATACGCTTCAGGTGCAGACGGGCCACCTTCTCGTCCAGATGCTTGGGCAGCACATACACTTCCTTGCCGTACTTTTCACCGTGCTGGAAGATTTCCATCTGCGCCAGCACCTGGTTGGTGAAGGAGTTGGACATCACGAAGCTGGGGTGGCCGGTGGCGCAGCCCAGGTTTACCAGACGGCCTTCGGCCAGCAGGATGATGCGCTTGCCATCCGGGAAGATGATGTGGTCAACCTGCGGCTTGATGTTGTCCCACTGGTACTGACGCAGGCTGGCGACTTCGATTTCGCTGTCGAAGTGGCCGATATTGCACACGATGGCGTTATTGCGCATTTTGGCCATGTGCTCGTGGGTAATCACCGACACATTACCGGTGGTGGTGACAAAGATGTCGCCCTGATCGGCTACATCATCCATGCGTACCACGCGGTAGCCTTCCATCGCCGCTTGCAGCGCGCAGATCGGGTCCACTTCGGTCACCCATACGGTGGCACCCAGGCCACGCAGGCTCTGGGCGCAACCCTTGCCCACATCACCGTAACCCAATACCACGGCCACCTTGCCGGCAATCATCACGTCGGTGGCGCGCTTGATGCCATCCACCAGCGATTCGCGGCAGCCGTACAGGTTGTCGAACTTGGACTTGGTCACCGAGTCGTTGACGTTGAAGGCCGGGAACGGCAGACGGCCTTCTTTTTGCATCTGGTACAGACGATGCACGCCGGTGGTGGTTTCTTCGGTCACGCCCTTGATATGCGGCAGGCGCTTGGAATACCAGTGCGGGTCCACTTCCAGGTAACGGGCAATGGCAGCAAACAGCGCGGTTTCTTCTTCGTTGGACGGGTGGCTGATGACGCTGCGGTCTTGCTCGGCCTTGCTGCCCAGCATCAGCAGCAAGGTGGCATCGCCACCATCATCCAGAATCATGTTGGCTTCCTGACCTTCCGGCCATTCGAAGATCTTGTGGGAGAACTCCCAGTATTCATCCAGGCTTTCACCCTTGAAGGCAAACACCGGGATATTGGCCGCGGCAATGGCTGCAGCAGCGTGGTCTTGCGTGGAGAAGATATTGCAGGAAGCCCAGCGTACATCGGCACCCAGCTCCACCAGGGTTTCGATCAGCACACCAGTCTGGATGGTCATGTGCAGTGAACCGGCAATGCGGGCACCACGCAGCGGCTTCTGATGGGCATATTCTTCACGCAATGCCATCAGGCCCGGCATTTCGGTTTCGGCGATTGCCAGTTCCTTGCGCCCCCAGGCAGCAAGATTGATGTCAGCTACGTGAAAATCGGTGAATTCAGCCATCGTGCAAAGTCCTTTCACACGCCGGCCGGAACGCGGCTCACCCGCTATTCCGGCATCGGCACGGAGTTTAGTCAGGTGAGCGCCGTTTGCAAGAAGCCCGAGCCTGGGGATTGACCTCGCAGCGCTCCTCGGGAATGCCGTAATTATACCTAGAGACGCAAAAATGTGAATGAAACTTGAGCGACAGGAGGTAAACTAAAACATTGCACTTAGCATAGTCACTTTGCATAGCGGGCCTCATGTCTCTTGTTTTTACTTCCATTTCAGCCATTTCGGGGCTTGCCGCCCTTAGTGCGGCAACCATCGGCATCCTGGCATGGGAACGTCGCAAGGTGGCAGGAGCACGCTATCTGGCCTGGCTGATGCTGGCAGTCATGCTCTGGGCCGGAGCAGCCATGCTGGAGCTGTCCTCCACCCTGCTGCGTGACAAGATTTTCTGGTCCAAGGTGGAATACCTGGGCACGCTGAGCGCCCCGGTGCTGTTTTTCCTGCTGGCAGCCGACTACAACCAGCTTGACCGGGCCTTGCGACCACGCAATATCCTGCTGCTGCTGCTCATACCGCTGCTCAGCATGGGACTGGCCATTACCAATGAAAGACACGGGCTGATCTGGAGCAGCTTCCAGCCCTCGCCATCCGGCTACAATCTGCTTATTTTCAATCACGGCCCGCTATTCTGGCTGATGGTAGCCGGCTATTCCTACATGATGATGGTGCTGGGCTCCTTGCTGCTGCTACGGACTCTGCACTTCTATCCACCCCACTACCGGGGCCAGTCGCTCATCCTGATGCTGGGTGCCATCGTGCCGTGGATTGGCAATCTGCTCTATCTGTCAGGCCATATTTCGCTGCGCGGACTGGACCCTACCCCGCTATGCTTTGCCATCACCGGGGCAATTTTCGCCTTTGACCTGCTCTATCTGCGCATGCTGTATGTGGTGCCGATTGCACGCGGCAATGCCTTTAATGCCATGGGTGACGGTATTGTGGTGATTGACCGCGACAAGACCATTCTGGATATCAATCCGGCTGCAGCCAATCTGTTTGGCAAGCCTGCTGCCGTACTGTGCGGCCAACAGCTGCAAATCGCCTCACTGGTTGCCGTAGCTGATCATGATGGCTCGCATCAAGTGGAGCTGAATGGACCAGGTTCTCGCTCCATACTTGAAGTACGCGCCTTTCCCATCCGCGAAAGCGGAGTCACGCTGGGTGGACGCATGCTGGTGCTACGCGATATTTCGCGCCAGCGTCTGGCCGAGGAGGCGCTGCATCAGGCCTATCTGCAGTTGAAAACCCGCATTGATGAAATCGAAACGCTGCAAGACACCTTGCGTGAGCAAGCACTACATGACCCGCTTACCGGCCTGTACAACCGCCGCTATCTCGAGGAGACCCTGGGCCGAGAAATCAGCAGGGCAGAACGTGAGCAGCGTCCGCTTACCTTTGCCCTGATTGATCTGGATAACTTCAAAAGCATCAACGACCGCTTCGGACACATCATTGGCGATACTGTGCTGTGCGAGCTGGCAGAGCTGCTGCGCGCCCACTGCCGCCAGGCCGATATCGTGTGCCGTCTGGGCGGGGAGGAGTTCATTGTGGTGCTGCCTTCGGCAGATCAGCGCAATGGCTGGATGCGGCTGGAACTACTGCGCCGGCGCTTTTCCGACCTGCGCTTCCAGGCAGAGCAGCATAGCTTCCAGACCAGCTTTTCCTGTGGCATTGCCTGCTATCCCGACGATGGCAACAGCTTTTCCAGCCTGTACCAGCTGGCTGACCTGGCACTCTATCAGGCCAAGGCCAGGGGCAAGAACCAGGTTTTGCTACATGGCATGGCAGCAGATGGAGTCAGCCAGCCACAACAAGGCAGGCAAGACGTACGGGAAGAATGAAAAAAGCCGGGAATTCCCGGCTTTTCTTGCAGTGCGAGCGCCTTATTTGACAATGCGCAGGCTGGGACGGCCACTTGGACGCGGCGGCGCGTCTTCCTTTTCCTTCAGCGCGGCAGTATCTTCGACCGCATCAGCCTCGACTACCGGCTGTAGCACAGGTGTTGCCGGGGCCGTTGCATTCAGCTCCACCTCAAAGCCCATGCCCTCACCGGTTTCACGTGCAAAGATGGACATCACGTTGCCGACGGGAACCCAGATATCGCGGGAAACGCCGGCAAAGCGCGCTGAAAACGACACCCACTCATTATCAATGCGCAGATTCTGCGTGGCCGATGCCGCGATATTGAGCACGATCTCGTTGTTTTTCACGTACTCGCGCGGTACATCTGCATGCTCGTCCACCCATACCACCAGGAAGGGCGTATGGCCATTGTCCGTGCACCATTCATAGAGGGCTCGGAGCATATAGGGCTTGGTGCTGGCGCTCATGGTCATCCTTACTTGCGCATGGCCTTTTCAGACGGGGTCAGCGAGTCGATGAAGGACTGGCGCTGGAAGATGCGTTCAGCGTACTTCAGAATCGGCGCAGCATGCTTGCCCAGATCGATATTGTAGTGCTCCAGGCGCCACATCAGCGGTGCAATGGCCACGTCGATCATGGAGAACTCTTCGCCCAGCATGAATTTCTGCTTGGCAAAAACCGGGGCAATGGTGGTCAGGCCATCACGGATGGCTTCACGCGCCTTGGTAGCTTCCTTACCGGTAGCACCGGCTTCCAGCACTTTTACATTGCAGAACAGTTCGTTCTCAAAGCGGTGCAGGAACAGACGGGCACGGGCACGCATCACCGGATCGGCCGGCATCAATTGCGGATGCGGGAAACGTTCATCGATGTATTCATTGATGATGTTGGACTCGTGCAAGATCAGGTCGCGCTCTACCAGTACCGGCACTTCGTTGTAGGGATTCATCACAGCCAGGTCTTCGGGCTTGTTGTGAATGTCTACATCGATGATCTCGAAATCCATTCCCTTTTCATACAACACGATACGGCAACGTTGGCTGAAGGGGCAGGTAATTCCAGAATAAAGAGTCATCATGGCTAGCGGATATCCTTGACAGAGGCAATCGTTTTCAATCGAAGTGGCCATTTTACCATTTTCGGCATGGCAATTTCCACAACAACATCACAAGCCCATGATTTAAAAAGAAAAAAGGCGGAAATATCCGCCTTTTTCATTTAACCTGGCTCACTAAATCAGTGAACATCTTTCCAGTATTCCTTCTTCAGGAAGTAGGTCAGCGGCAGCAACAACAAGCCCAGGAACAGCAGTACAACGTAACCGATCTGATGACGCTTGACCTGTGCCGGCTCACCGATAAAGACCAGATAGTTGGTCAGGTCAGCCATGCGCTTGTCAAACTCAACCGTATTGGCCTTGCCGTTTTCCAGCTTGGTCAGCGAACCAGCCTTAACCAGTTCGAGCTTGTGCTCTTCGTGGCCCTCGGCATTCTTCTCGGTCTTCAGTACCTGCTCGCCCTGCATTTCCCACAGCACGTGCGGCATGCCAACCTTGTCAAACACCAGGTTGTTCCAGCCGGTCGGGCGGGACGGATCACGGTAGAAGCCACGCAGATAGGCGTACAGATAGTCGGCACCACGGGAACGGGCAATCAGCGACAGGTCCGGCGGAGCCGCACCCAGCCACACTTTGGCGTCCTTCTTGTCCATGGAAACATTCATCTGATCGCCAATCTTGGCACCTTCCGGCAGCAGGTTGGCCTTGATCTGCTCTTCAGTCAGACCGATGTCTTCCAGACGGTTGTAGCGCATGGCGCTGGCCGAGTGGCAGGACAGGCAGTAGTTGCTGAACAGCTGGGCACCACGTTGCAGGCTTTCAGTATCCTGAATGTCGATGGGTGCCTTTTCCAGCTTCGGCCCTTCATTGGCCAGAACCGTGCCGCTTACCGGCAACACCAGCGCCATGGCAGCGATCAGGTGGCGGATTTTGCTTTTCATATGTCCTTTCCCCTTGCTTACACGTTGGTGCCGAACAGATAGGCCGCGATGATCGTCACAGCCACCAGTACCAGGAACTTCAGCTGGCGCTTGCCATTAGTCTCCGTCACGCGGGTCGGTACCGGTACGGTGCCGACGTCGTTCTTGGTATAGAACGGCATGCCCAGGAAGAAGGCAAAGTAGACAAACGAGAGGATCTGCGAGATCAGGGTACGGCCAGCCGTCGGCGGCATGGCACCCAGCATGCCCAGGCCGATGAAGGCGATGATGAACAGCACCAGCATGAACTTGAACTTGGGACCGCGATAACGGATGGACTTGATCGGGGAACGATCCAGCCACGGCAGGAAGGCAATCACCACCACGGCAGCACCCATGCCGATCACACCCCAAACCTGGGTACCCAGGAAGGACGGAATGGCACGCAGAATGGCGTAGAACGGGGTGAAGTACCATACCGGCGCGATGTGCGGCGGCGTCTTCAGCGGGTCAGCCTGGTCGAAGTTCGGGTGCTCCAGGAAGTAGCCACCCATTTCCGGCAGGAAGAACACGATGATGGAGAACACGATCAGGAACACGGCCACACCGAAGACATCCTTCACGGTGTAGTAGGGATGGAAAGGAATGCCATCCAGCGGGATGCCCTTTTCGTCCTTCAGTTTCTTGATTTCAACGCCATCCGGGTTGTTGGAACCCACTTCGTGCAGTGCAATCAGGTGAGCCACCACCAGAGCCAGCAGCACCAGCGGAACAGCAATCACGTGCAGGGCGAAGAAGCGGTTCAGCGTGGCATCGGACACCACGAAGTCACCACGAATCCACACCGACAGGTCCGGACCGATGACAGGGATGGAACCGAACAGGTTCACAATCACCTGCGCACCCCAGAAGGACATCTGGCCCCAGGGCAGCAGATAACCCATGAAGGCTTCAGCCATCAGGCACAGGAAGATCAGGCAGCCAAACACCCACACCAGCTCGCGCGGTTGCTTGTACGAACCGTAGATCAGGCCACGGAACATGTGCAGGTAAACCACCACGAAGAACATGGAGGCACCAGTGGAGTGCATGTAGCGGATGATCCAGCCACCTGCCACATCACGCATGATGTATTCCACCGAAGCGAAGGCCACCGGAATGCCGGCACCGTTCAGCGTGCCATCCGGTTTGTAGTTCATGGTGAGGAAGATGCCGGTGACGATCTGGATGACCAGAACCAGCATGGCCAGCGAGCCGAAGAAATACCAGAAGTTGAAGTTCTTCGGTGCGTAATACTCGGTAACGTGCTCTTTCAGCATCGACGACAGCGGAAAGCGGTCGTCAATCCAGTTCAGCAGCTTTTGTCCTTTGCTCATTTTTCCCCCTCAGCTTATTTGTCGTCGCCAATCAGCAGGCGGGTATCGGACAGATACTTATGCGGCGGAATTTCCAGGTTCTTCGGAGCCGGCACACCCTTGAACACGCGGGCAGCCAGGTCGAACTTGGAACCGTGGCACGGGCAGTAGAAACCACCCAGCCATTCCGGACCCAGATCGGCAGGAGCCAGATCAGGACGGAAAGTCGGCGAACAGCCCAAATGGGTACAGATGCCCACGGCAACCAGCAGCTCCGGCTTGATGGAGCGGGCTTCGTTCTGGCAGTACTTGGGTTGTTGCTCTACTTCGGACTTGGGGTCCACCAGCTTGGGGTCGTTCTTCGGCAGATCGGCAAGCTGCTGCTTGGTGCGGGACAGCAGCCATACCGGCTTGCCGCGCCACTCGACGTTGATCTTCTGGCCCGGCTCCAGCTTGCTGATATCCACCTCAACCGGTGCACCAGCGGCCTTTGCCCGTTCAGACGGGAAGAAACTCATCAGAAACGGCGTCGCCACCCCGGCAACAGCCACACCCCCAACAGCGCTGGTTGCTACCGTCAGAAACCGACGGCGCCCCGTATCGACTTGTTGTTCACTCATTACAGTCATCCTCAAACGTGGAAACCGAGCTTAAACTTCAAACCAGGCGATTTTACCTGATTACCAGTAGGGACATGAAGCGCCTATGCAAATAAATTGAGCCAGGTCGGGTAGTTTTGTCTAAACAGGATTGAAAAGATCGACAAATTCAACACTTATGCCGTGCAAATGAGAAAGCTTCTCGCCCAGCGCCGCGATACCATAACGTTCAGTCGCATGGTGTCCCGCCGCGATAAAGGCAACGCCATATTCGGCAGCCAGATGGAAACACTGTTCGGATACTTCACCTGTTACAAAGGCATTTACACCCAGGCCGATGGCCTCTTCAAAGAAAGCCTGCGCGCCACCGGTGCACCAGGCAACACGGCTTACCCTTTGATTTTCATCGCCCAATAGCAAGGCATCGCGCCCCAGCACCCTGCCAATATGATCGGCAAAGGACCGAGCCGTACCTGCTTGCGGCCAATGCCCATGCCATAGCAAGCCCTGTTCACCAGTCTGCCCGGCGACCTCCAGACCGAGCATTGCGGCCAGCCGGGCATTGTTTCCCAGTTCCAGATGCGCATCCAGCGGCAGGTGATAGGCAATCAGGCTGATATCATGCTGCAACAATTTGGCCACACGTGCGCGTTTCATCCCAACCAGTCGGGCATCCTCACCTTTCCAGAAGTAGCCGTGATGCACCAGGATGGCATCTGCCTGACGGGTGATTGCCTCATCAATCAATGCCTGCGAAGCAGTCACGCCACAGACGATGCGCTGAATTTCTGCCCGGCCCTCCACCTGCAAGCCGTTGGGGGCATAGTCCTTGTAACGCCATGGTTCCAGCCACTCATCCAGGCTGGCCAGTACTTGTTGTAATTGCATGATGCATCCTTGCGAAATGAGCTGCCGCCTATTGTGCCAGAGAAGCCGGCTGCTACCCGCCATCGCGCAGAAAAACAAAAACCCCGCACAAGTGCGGGGTTTTCAGGTTCAGCGAGAAGCCGAAGCAGCTTACATCATGCCGCCCATGCCACCCATGCCGCCCATGTCCGGCATGCCGCCAGCAGCCGGCTTGTCTTCCGGCAGTTCGGCGATCATGCAATCGGTAGTCAGCATCAGGCCGGCAACGGAAGCAGCGTGTTGCAGCGCGGAGCGGGTTACCTTGGCCGGATCCAGCACGCCCATTTCCAGCATGTCGCCGTATTCGCCGGTGGCAGCGTTGTAACCAAAGTTACCCTTGCCTTCCAGCACCTTGTTCACGACTACGGACGGCTCGTCACCAGCGTTCTTGACGATCTGACGCAGCGGGGCTTCGATGGCTTTCAGTACGATCTTCACACCAGCGTCCTGATCGACATTGTCAGTCTTCAGGCTGTCCAGAGTGGAGCGGGCACGCAGCAGAGCTACGCCACCACCAGCCACAACGCCTTCTTCTACAGCGGCGCGGGTAGCGTGCAGCGCGTCTTCAACGCGAGCCTTCTTCTCTTTCATTTCCACTTCGGTGGCTGCACCAACCTTGATCACGGCAACACCGCCAGCCAGCTTGGCCACGCGTTCTTGCAGTTTTTCACGGTCGTAGTCGGAAGAAGCTTCTTCGATCTGGCGACGGATTTCACCAACGCGAGCCTGGATGGCATCAGCCTGACCAGCGCCGTCAATGATGATGGTGTTTTCTTTGCCCACTTCGATACGCTTGGCTTGGCCCAGCATGTCCAGAGTGGCTTTTTCCAGGGTCAGGCCCAGTTCTTCGGCAATCACGGTACCGCCGGTCAAGATGGCGATATCCTGCAGCATGGCCTTGCGACGGTCGCCAAAGCCCGGAGCCTTGACAGCAACCACCTTCAGGATGCCGCGGATGGTGTTGACCACCAGGGTAGCCAGTGCTTCGCCTTCAACATCTTCGGCGATGATCAGCAGCGGACGACCGGACTTGGCCACTTGCTCCAGTACCGGCAGCAGGTCGCGAATATTGGAAACCTTCTTGTCGAACAGCAGGACGAACGGATTGTCCAGAGCTGCAATCTGTTTTTCCTGGTTGTTGATGAAGTACGGGGACAGGTAGCCGCGGTCGAACTGCATGCCTTCCACGACGTCCAGTTCGTTGTTCAGGCTCTTGCCGTCTTCAACGGTAATCACGCCTTCCTTGCCCACTTTTTCCATGGCGGTGGCGATGATTTCACCGATATCGGAATCGGAGTTGGCGGAGATGGAGCCAACCTGGGCGATTTCCTTGGTGGTGGCACATGGCTTGGCGATCTTGGCAATTTCACCAACCAGGGAAATAACAGCCTTGTCGATGCCGCGCTTCAGGTCCATCGGGTTCATGCCGGCAGCAACATACTTCATGCCTTCTTGAACGATGGCCTGGGCCAGTACGGTCGCAGTGGTGGTACCGTCGCCGGCCACGTCGGAAGTCTTGGAGGCCACTTCCTTCACCATTTGTGCGCCCATGTTTTCGAACTTGTCTTTCAGTTCGATTTCCTTGGCCACGGAAACACCATCCTTGGTGATGGTCGGCGCACCGAAGGAGCGGTCCAGTACCACATTGCGGCCTTTCGGGCCCAGGGTAACCTTGACGGCGTCAGCCAGAATGTTGACACCAACCACCATCTTGGCGCGTGCGGAATCACCGAACTTTACGTCTTTTGCAGCCATGCTCAAATCTCCAGAATTCTATGAAAGGGTCGTAGAAGGGTGTATGGGTCGGAATTACTCGACGATACCCATTACATCTTCCTCGCGCATTACGAGGACTTCTTCGCCATCAACCTTGACGGACTGGCCGGAGTACTTGCCGAAGATGACCTTATCGCCAACCTTCAGTTCCAGCGGACGGCGCTCGCCATTGTCCAGAACCTTGCCGTTACCGACAGCCAGCACCTCGCCCATATCGGGCTTTTCAGCGGCGGCACCCGGCAGAACGATGCCGGAAGCAGTCTTTTCTTCAGCCTCAAGGCGCTTGATAACAACACGATCGTGCAGCGGACGAATTGCCATTGATCTCTCCTAAATACAAAGTGGCTGTTGAATGCAATATGTACTGCCAGAATGGCAGCGCGGGGCGGGTTTTAGCACTCACCCCTGACGAGTGCTAATAATAGGGACGGCCTGCACATGTTTCAAGTGGGCTGCCCGAAATTTTGCCTGCCCCTACAGGCAGGCAAAACCGGCAGGAGAAGTCAGGAATCGTCGCGGCGCAGCACCAGCCAGCGCGGGATCTTGAAGCGCACGATCATGCGGTAAAGACGGAGATAGAGCAGCACAAACAACAGGCAGAACAGCATCAATACCCAGGTATGGTTCCAGAACAGCATGGCCGGAATCACCGAAAAGGAAGTCAGTAACCATAGATAGGGAGAGGTCATGCTGTTGCGCTGGGTAAGATGACGTGCCTCCTTGGAGCCCACCATCCACAACACCATGCGCTTGTAAATCATCTGGTGCAGATGCAAAGCATCCGGATAGCCCACAGCCCGGCCCTGCAGAAACTTGCGGCGATAAATGGAAAAGATGGTTTCAAACACCGGGTAGATCACACACAGCAAGGGAAACCACGGCGATACCGCCGGGTTGCGTGCCACCAGTAGCACCGACATTTCGGCAATCATGAAACCAATCAGATAGGCCCCGCCATCACCGGCAAAAATCAGCCCGCGCGGGAAGTTCCAGAACAGGAAACCCAACACCGCGCCAACCATGGCAAAGCATACGCTCATCAACACGATGTCATGCACCTTGAAACACACATAGATGATGGAGAGGAAGATGAACACTGCCACCATGCCGGACAGGCCGTTATAGCCATCAATGATGTTCACCGCATGGGCAACCCCGCCCACCGCCACCATGGTCAGCAACAAGGACAGCCACCAATAGGAAGCCAGCAAGTGATCCAGCCCCGGAATGGCCAACCGCGCCAGCCCTGCACCCAGCAGGAAATATCCCAATGCAGCCGCCACAAACGTAGCCAGCAAACGTGGCAAGGGACCGATTTTCTTGGTGAGATCCTCAACAAAGCCAGCGGCAAATGCCGGGAAGGCCGATAGCAACAGCGACAGTACCCATACCGAAGTATTCAGATAGCCGGAAAGCGCACAGCCCGCCACCAGCCCCAACATGATGGGCAGCCCACCTATGCGGGGCACCGGTGTGGCGTGGAACTTCTGCACGCCACGGACATCGCTGTCCGTCGAGAAGCGTGCATGTAAGTAGGCATAACGAATCAGCAGCAATCCAGAAAAAAAAGAAGCTGCCAACGCAAGCAAGAGAATCTGCAACATGTGGCATCACGGCTTGAATGGGGGTGGAACGAAAAATACGGATCTACCGTAACAGTCCCAAGACTGTACAACGAGAAACCGGTTAAATTTGTCTTATAATGCTGGCCTTGCAGGTGGGCACTCTGCACTTGCCAACGTGCCGGCTACTTTATCATGGCCACCTGCCAAGCAAAAATTACTTACTTATTATTGGAATTGATAAATGATATTGGTTACTGGTGGTGCCGGCTATATTGGTTCGCATACCTGCGTAGAACTACTTAACTCCGGCCATGAAATAATCGTATTGGATAATTTGTGCAACAGTCATGAAACCGCACTGCGGCGCATTGAAACACTGACCGGGAAAAAGCTGCACTTTATTCATGGCGACGTCCGCGACCCGTCGACGCTGGCGCAGGCTTTTTCCTTCCCCATCAAGGCGGTAATGCATTTTGCCGGACTTAAGGCCGTAGGAGAGTCCGTAGCCGATCCGCTGCGCTACTACGACAACAATGTCTACGGCACGCTCAGCCTGCTGCAAGCCATGCAACAGCATGGCTGCAGACAGTTCATCTTCAGCTCAACCGCAACCGTCTACGGCATTCCCGATAGCGTTCCGGTACAAGAACACTTCCCGCTCAATCCGATGCAGCCCTATGGCCGTAGCAAACTGATGGTTGAAGACATGCTGCGAGATCTGGAACAGTCTGACCCAGACTGGCGCATTGCCATTTTGCGCTATTTCAACCCGGTAGGTGCGCATGAAAGCGGCCTGATCGGCGAAGACCCGAATGGCATTCCCAACAACCTGATGCCATTCATTTCCCAGGTGGCTATCGGCAAATTACCCAAACTGAATGTCTTTGGAAATGACTATCCCACCCCGGACGGTACTGGCATCCGCGACTACATTCATGTAGTTGACCTGGCGAAAGGCCATGTCAAGGCACTGGAAGCCCTGAACAATGGTTCGCTCACGGTCAATCTCGGTACTGGCAAAGGCTATTCGGTACTGGACATGGTGAATGCCTTCATCAACAGCACCGGCCAGGACGTCCCCTATCAGGTATCACCGCGCCGTGCCGGTGATATTGCCGAGTACTGGGCATCTCCTGAGCAAGCAACACAACGCCTGGGCTGGAGTGCAAACCGCAGCCTGGAAGACATGTGTCGCGACACCTGGCGCTGGCAGCAGCAAAACCCGAATGGCTACCGTTGAGTCGCAGCCTGCAAAAAACCTTACCTATCCAGATAGAGATAAAACATGATCCTCGTCACAGGCGGTGCCGGCTTCATCGGAGCCAACTTTGTTCTCGACTGGCTGAATGGCAATGATGAAGCAGTCATCAACCTCGACAAGCTGACCTATGCCGGCAATCTGCAAACCCTGGCCAGCCTGGAGAGCGATCCGCGCCATCTGTTTGTCCAAGGTGATATCGGCGATCGGGAACTGGTCAGCCACCTGTTGCAGGAACATCAGGTGCGCGCGGTGATCAACTTTGCAGCAGAAAGCCATGTAGATCGCTCCATCCACGGCCCGGGTGACTTCATCCAGACCAATGTCGTGGGCACCTTCAATCTGCTCGAAGCCGTGCGGGCTTACTGGAATGCCCTGGAAGGCGAAGCCAAGGCGGCTTTCCGCTTCCTGCACGTGTCCACCGACGAGGTGTACGGCACGCTGTCCGCCAGTGACGCACCGTTCAGCGAAACCAACCGTTACGAACCCAACAGTCCCTACTCGGCCAGCAAGGCCGCATCGGACCACTTGGTACGTGCCTGGCACCACACATACGGCCTGCCGGTAGTCACCACCAATTGCAGCAACAACTACGGCCCCTATCATTTTCCGGAAAAGCTGATTCCGCTGGTCATCCTGAATGCGCTGGCCGGCAAGCCCTTGCCCATTTACGGTGATGGCCAGCAAATCCGCGACTGGCTGTATGTGAAAGACCATTGCAGCGCCATCCGCACCGTGCTGGCGCAAGGTCGCCTGGGTGAAACATATAATGTTGGCGGCTGGAACGAAAAAGCCAATCTGGACGTTGTCCACACCATCTGCAGCATCCTGGATACCCTGCGCCCAAAGGCCGATGGCACCGGCTATGCAGCACAAATCACTTACGTACAGGACCGCCCCGGCCATGATCGCCGCTATGCGATTGATGCACGCAAGCTGGAACGCGAGCTGGGCTGGAAACCGGCAGAAACCTTTGAAAGCGGCATCCGCAAGACCGTAGAGTGGTACCTGGACAATCAGGACTGGGTCAGCAATGTTACCAGCGGCAACTACCGCCAATGGCTGGAACAACACTACGGAAACAAGGCATGGGCCGCATCCTGATTACCGGCATCAACGGCCAGCTGGGTTTCGAGCTGCGCCGCTCCCTGGCCATGCTGGGCGAGTGCATCTGCCTGGATCGCCAGCAACTGGACCTGTCCCGTCCGGCAGACATTGCCGCTGTGCTGGAGCGATACCAGCCGGACATCATCGTCAACCCGGCAGCCTACACCGCCGTGGACAAGGCCGAGAGTGACGCCGAGCTGGCCCATGCCGTGAATGCTGCCGCACCGGCCGCGATGGCCGACTGGGCCGCGGCAAAAAATGCACTGCTGCTGCACTACTCCACCGACTATGTGTTTGATGGCGACAAGGCCACGCCTTATGCGGAAGACGATGTCACCAACCCGCAGTCGGTATATGGCTTGAGCAAATACCAGGGTGAACAGACCATCCGTGCCAGTGGTGCCAACCACATCATCCTGCGCACCAGCTGGGTGGTGGGCGCACATGGGGGTAATTTCCTCAAGACCATCATGCGCCTGGCGCGCGAACGCGACAGCCTGAATGTGGTGGCCAACCAGATTGGCGCACCCACACCCGCTGCGCTGATTGCCGATGTCACGGCACACATCATCAAACAATGGCAGACCAGCCAGGACAAGTCCTTGCTCGGTACCTATCACCTGACCAGCAGCGGCAGCACCAGTTGGCATGGCTATACCCAATACCTGCTGAAACTGGCAGAGCGTTATGGCCTCGCATTACAACTGACACCCGCCAAGCTGCATGCCATCCCGGCCAGCGCCTACCCCACACCCGCAAAACGCCCCGGCAACTCCAGGCTAAATTGCAGTAAAATCGAGCACAATTTCGGCCTGATCATGCCAGCATGGCAGAGCGGCGTGGAACAGGTGTTCCAGCAGATCTTCAATTCCTGATGCAGGACGCAAGCAGATGAAACGTAAAGGCATCATCCTGGCGGGAGGCAGCGGCACCCGCCTGTACCCCGCCACACTGGCAGTCAGCAAACAATTGCTGCCCATCTACGACAAGCCGATGATCTACTACCCGCTCAGCACCCTGATGCTGGCCGGGATTCGCGACATCCTGATCATCTCCACCCTGCAGGACACCCCGCGCTTTGAGCAGTTGCTGGGCGATGGCAGCCAGTGGGGCATCAGCCTGCAATACGCGGTACAACCCAGTCCTGATGGCCTGGCACAGGCTTTCATCATTGGCGAAGACTTCCTGGCCGGGGCTCCTTCAGCGCTGGTGCTGGGCGATAATATCTTCCACGGCCATGACTTCCCCAAACTGCTGAAAGCGGCCAACGCCAAGCAGCAAGGTGCCAGTGTGTTTGCCTACCACGTACAGGACCCGGAGCGCTACGGCGTGGTGGAATTCGACGCCCAAGGCAAGGCCTTGTCCATCGAGGAAAAACCGGCCATCCCGAAATCCAACTATGCCGTCACCGGTCTGTACTTCTACGACAATCAGGTCGTCGACATCGCCAAGTCCATCCGCCCCTCACCGCGCGGCGAGCTGGAAATCACCGATGTCAACAACCACTACCTGCAACAAGGCCAGCTGGATGTTCAGACCATGGGGCGTGGCTATGCCTGGCTGGATACCGGCACCCACGAATCCATGCTGGAAGCCAGCCAGTTCATTGCCACAGTGGAAAACCGCCAGGGCCTGAAAGTGGCCTGTCTGGAAGAAATTGCCTACGTGCAGCAATGGATTGATGCAGGCCGATTGGAACAGCTGGCGCAACCGCTGAAGAAAAATGCCTACGGACAGTACCTGCTGCAGTTGTTGAAGTAAGAAAGCAAGCCACACATGAAAATCATCGATACCGCCATCCCGGACGTCAAAATCATTGAACCCGCAGTATTTGGCGACGACCGTGGTTTCTTCTTTGAAAGCTTCAACCAGAAGCGCTTTGATGAAGCCATCGGCCGCAAAGTCGAATTTGTCCAGGACAACCACAGCCGCTCCAGCAAGGGTGTGCTACGCGGGCTGCATTATCAGTTGAGCCCACATGCACAGGGCAAGCTGGTGCGTTGCACACTAGGCAAGGTATATGATGTTGCGGTGGATATCCGCCGCAGCTCACCCACCTTTGGACAATGGGTTGGTGTAATGCTGTCAGCTGAAAACAAGCGCCAGCTGTGGATTCCGGAAGGATTTGCCCACGGTTTTGTCACGGTGTCCGAGCAGGCTGAATTCCTGTACAAGGCCACCCAATACTATGCCCCATCCTATGAACGCAGCATTATCTGGAACGATACCACGCTGGGCATAAACTGGATGCTCGAAAGCACACCCTCCCTGTCTGGCAAAGACATGCAAGCCTGCGCTTTCAATGCGGCGCAGCTCTTTGATTAAACGGAACACATCATGAAAGCAGTCATTTTGGCAGGTGGTCTCGGCACACGTCTGAGCGAGGAAACCTCGGTTCGCCCTAAACCCATGGTTGAAATTGGTGGCAAACCCATCCTGTGGCACATCATGAAAATGTACTCCCACCACGGGATCAACGATTTCATCATCTGCTGTGGTTACAAGGGCTATTTCATTAAAGAATACTTTGCCAATTACTTCCTGCACATGTCGGATATCACCTTTGACATGCAGAAAAATGAAATGCATGTCCACCAGCGACGTGCAGAACCGTGGAAGGTTACCTTGGTTGACACTGGCGACAACTCCATGACCGGAGGCCGGCTGGGGCGTGTGGCTGACTACGTGAGGAATGAAGAAGCGTTCTGCCTAACCTATGGCGATGGTGTCAGCGATATCGACATTACAGCCACCATTGACTTCCACAAGTCACATGGCAAGGCTGCAACGCTTACAGCGACTTACCCAGCTGCACGTTTTGGTGCACTCGAAATCGACAACAAACACGTGAAGAGCTTCCAGGAGAAACCCAAAGGCGATGGTGCCATGATCAATGGCGGCTTCTTTGTTCTATCCCCGCAAGTACTGCAATACATCAAGAGTGATGCCACCATCTGGGAGCAAGAACCCCTGATGCAACTGGCACAATCTGGAGAGCTGATGGCCTACGAGCACCAAGGCTTCTGGCAACCGATGGACACCCTGCGCGACAAGCACCTGCTTGAAGAACTGTGGGCCACGGGCAATGCCCCTTGGAAGAAGTGGGACTGAAATGAGCAAGCCGAACCTTAACCCGGAGTTCTGGAAAGGCAAGCGCGTCCTGCTCACCGGGCATACCGGCTTCAAGGGCAGCTGGCTGAGCCTGTGGCTGCAAGCAATGGGAAGTGAAATACGTGGGATAGCCCTACCACCCCCAACTGAACCGTCACTGTTTGAGTGCGCAAATGTTGCCTGCGGCCTAGACCACCAGATCTGTGATATCCGCGATTACAACCGTTTGCAAACCCTATTCAACGACTTTGCTCCTGAAATCGTCATCCACATGGCCGCCCAGCCATTGGTCAGGCTTTCCTACCAGCAGCCCATGGAAACCTATGCCACCAATGTCATGGGCACGGTGCATGTGCTGGAAGCGGCCAGAAAGGCCGGAACAGTCAAGGCTATCGTCAACGTCACCACTGACAAATGCTACGAAAACCACGAATGGCCTTGGGGCTATCGCGAAAACGAGCCCATGGGCGGGTTCGACCCCTACTCCAACAGCAAGGGCTGTGCCGAGCTGGTCAGCAGCGCCTATCGTCAGTCTTTTCTGCAAGCCGAAGGCATTGCACTGGCCACCGCACGCGCAGGCAATGTAATTGGCGGGGGCGACTGGGCCGCAGACCGGCTAGTGCCGGACATTCTGCGTGCTTTGGAACAAAATCAGCCCGTATTGATACGCAACCCCCATGCCATACGCCCCTGGCAGCACGTGCTGGAGCCCCTGTCAGGTTATCTACTCCTTGCCCAGAAGCTCCATGAACAGGGCCAGGTCTATGCCGAGGGCTGGAATTTTGGCCCCAGGGACGAAGATGCCAAACCGGTGCAATGGATAGTCGAACAGCTGTGTGCGTCATGGGGTAATGGTGCCAGCTGGACCTTGCAGCCAGGCACCCACCCGCATGAAGCCAATTTTCTCAAACTCGACATCTCCAAGGCACGCCAACGCCTTGACTGGACACCACGCTGGAACCTGGCAACAGCACTGTCCCATATCGTGGACTGGCATCAGGCTTGGCGGCAGGGGAGCGATATGCACGCAATCTGCCTTGATCAAATTACTCAATACCAAACCGTAAAATGACAATCAATCCAATCAATTTTCAGCCCAAGCTTGACGAGCTACGCAGCCAGATCAACGAACTGGTACAGCAGTATGCCGAGATTGCCCATGCACCCAAAGCATTTGTACCCGGACAAAGCCCGGTACCGGTTTCCGGCAAAGTAATCGGAACCCGCGAACTGCAACTGATGGTTGAAGCCTCACTGGACGGGTGGCTGACCACTGGCCGCTTCAATGCGATGTTTGAAGAAAAGCTCGCCCGGTTTCTGGGTGTAAAGCATCTCATCACTGTCAACTCAGGCTCATCGGCCAACCTGGTGGCATTTTCAACCCTGACCAGCCCCAAGCTGGGTGATAGGGCCATCAAGCCGGGTGATGAAGTGATAGGCGTAGCCGCTGGCTTCCCCACCACAGTCAACCCCATCCTGCAGTTTGGTGCAGTCCCGGTTTTTGTTGATGTAGATCTGGCCACCCACAATATTGATGCCAGCAAGATTGAAGCCGCCATTACCCCCAAGACCAAGGCCATCATGCTGGCGCACAGCCTGGGTAATCCTTTCAATCTGGATGTCGTCACTGGCTTGTGCAAAAAGTACAATCTGTGGCTGGTAGAAGATTGCTGTGATGCCTTGGGCGCAACCTACAACGGGCAGATAGTCGGTACCTTTGGCGATATCGCCACCCTCAGCTTCTACCCGGCGCACCATATCACCATGGGCGAAGGCGGAGCGGTTTTCACCAATGACAGCGAGCTGAAAAAGATTGCCGAATCCTTCCGCGACTGGGGCCGGGACTGTTACTGCCCGCCCGGCAAGGACAATACCTGCAACAACCGTTTCTGCTGGACCAAAAAGCAACTGGGTGGTGATCTGCCGGATGGCTACGACCACAAATACACCTACAGCCATTTGGGCTACAACCTGAAAATTACCGACATGCAGGCTGCCTGCGCGCTGGCACAGCTGGACCGGCTGGAAGAGTTCATTGCCACCCGCCGTGCCAATTTCGCCTACCTCAAAGCACGACTTGCCAGCGTGGCGGAATACCTGCATCTGCCAGAAGCCACGCCCAACTCGGAACCAAGCTGGTTCGGCTTCCCGCTCATCCTCAAGGAAAGCGCAGGAGTACAACGCGCGGTGTTGATTGATTATCTGGAACAGAACAAGATTGGCACCCGCCTGCTGTTTGCCGGCAACCTGACCAAGCAACCCTATATGGCAGGGCGTAATTTCCGGGTAAGTGGGGAGCTGGCCAATACGGATGTCGTGATGAACCAGACCTTCTGGCTGGGCACCTTCCCGGGGCTGAGCAAAGAACAGCTGGACTACATTGCCGAGAAGTTAGAAGCTTTTTTCGGAGTTAACTTCTAATGACGAATAATATGCACAGCAATATGTCATCGGACCACAATACTAGCTTTCTTCCCTCTCGCTTACGTCGGACCGTTTTGGAACTGGCAATGACGGGATCAACTGTACATATTGGCTGTGCATTTTCAATTATTGAATTACTTGCTGTTTTGTATCGAGAGTACCTGAGGTACCCAGATAACAATCCTCGCGCGGTGGATCGAGATTATTTGATCCTTAGCAAAGGGCATGGCGTGATGGCGCAGTATGCCTGCATGTATGAGTTGGGTTGGCTAACAGATAAAGATATTAATAATTACTTCAAAAATGGCAGCCAACTAAAAGGCCTATCAGATTCAAGAACCCCAGGGCTTGAGGTAACCTCAGGATCACTCGGCCATGGTTTCTCTATTGGTGTTGGAATTGCAATGGGGCTACTGCGACAGAATTCAGATCAGAAAGTATATGCGATTGTTGGCGATGGTGAGTTGAATGAAGGCCCAATCTGGGAAGGAGCCTTAATTTCGTCTCACCACAAATTAAACAATCTAATGCTGATTGTCGATAAAAATGGATTCCAGGCGATGGGGGAAACTGATGACGTCCTAGCACTAGGCGACCTGTCAAAAAAATTTATCAGCTTCGGATTTGATACATTAGAAGTTGATGGCCACAATGAAATTGAAGTTAGTTCAGCTATCAGACATCTTTGGGCTCGTAAAAATGAAAAACCGAAAGCATTAATTGCCAAAACCATAAAAGGAAAGGGTGTCCCCTTTATGGAGTCCGACAACCGCTGGCATTATACTCGTTTAGATACAAATACTTTTGCTGATGCTATCAGGGCACTCGGCCTTACTGGGGCAAAATAGTGAGAGATGCATTTTCAAATACACTGGTCAAACTTGCTCAGGCAGACAAAAATTTACTACTCCTGACTGGCGATCATGGGTATGCATTATTCGATGAATTTCGAAAAAAATGTCCTGATCAATACATAAATGCGGGCATTGCTGAGCAAAACATGGTTGGCATGGCGGCAGGATTAGCCCGCATTGGGTTCCGACCATTTGTATATGGACTTTCAGCATTCATTCCGATACGGACAGTAGAGCAAATAAAACTAGACATTGCCCATGACAATCTCCCCGTTGTTTTACTCGGGGATGGTGCAGGCTTTGTTTATAGTCACCTTGGCACCAGCCATCAATCAACTGAAGACATCGCATGTATGCGTGCCACTCCCGGGATAGAGATACTTTCGCCTGCTGATCGTTTTGAAATGATAGCAAGCATGGAATATGCTTACGCTGCACGCTGTCCAGTTTACTTACGAATGGGAAAAGCAGACCGAGGGGATGTACACAGTAACATTATAGCTCAATTTAGTTCTGGACACTTGCTACAAATCCACGAAGGAAAGAATGATCGACCCGGACTAATTGCAACTGGTTCAATGGTTCGCACCGCTCTGACATTAGGACATAACCATAATTTATCCGTTTGGAGCGCTCCAAGCCTTAAACCACTTGATATCAATAGTGTTTGTACAGCAGCACAAATTTGCAACGGCCTCATTACGCTGGAAGAACATTCAATTTTTGGTGGTCTTGGAGCTGCCGTTGCAGAAATCACAAGTCAACATTACCCAGTGAAGGTTTTGCGCATTGGGGTAGAAGATCGCTTTTCAGAGCACTGTGGAACTTACGAATATTTGCTTCAAGAGCATGGAATTGATCTTAATACTATAAGCGAAAAAATAATAAAATTTTACCCAAAAATCGAAGCATCGCTATGATCAAAACAATGAAATAAAATGAAAAATACTTCACCAGCCGATCTCCAAGAACTAAGCATCCCCATAGAAGATTTAAAAAGATGTCATGATCTATTAGGTATAGAATCATGGAAAGTACTAACTGGCCAACATATATTCATAACGGGGGCAACTGGTTTTATTGGAAAATGGCTATTGGCAACGCTATTAGATGCCCGAAAAAGGCTTAACATTGACTGTAAAATTACTGCACTTAGTAGAAATCCTGATCATTTTATCCAACAGTGGCCACATCTGAATAATCAGATTGAGTGGATAAAAGGTGATGTAAAAAATTTTACAATCCCAAATAAAAAAATTGATTGCATCATACATGCAGCCACAGATGTCTGCGGTGACGCATCTCCTGACGAAATATTCGCAACATGCCATGATGGAACACGCCAAATAATTTCCTTGGCGAATAAATGCAATGCAAGAACATTGCTTCTCATAAGCTCAGGTGCAATTTACGGTCCCTTTCCAAATGGAGTAACTCAGGTTACAGAATCTCATATTGGCGGGCCTGACCCACTCTTGGCATCTTCCGCATATGCAGAAGGTAAACGGGTATCGGAATGGTTATCCATTCAAGCTGCAAGTGATTTATTTGAAGTTAAAATTGCACGGGTTTTCTCTTTAGTTGGACCTCACTTACCATTAGACAAACATTTTGCAATTGGAAATTTCATCCGCTCAGTCCTAGACAATCAAGAAATTATTATAAAAGGAGATGGTTCCGCGTACCGTAGTTATTTATATGCCGCAGATATGAGTGCATGGCTCTGGGCAATACTATTAAGAGGGAAATCAGGTAAGGCCTACAATGTAGGTTCTGACAAAGCCATATCAATTGAAGAGTTAGCCAAAACAGTCGGCTACGTTTGCAAAAAAAATATTCCAATTAAAATTCTTAATCAATCATCAACGATAAAAAAACCCACATACTATGTTCCCGACATTATGCGCATTCAAAAAGAATTGAATTTGCGGTCACCCATGTCGCTTGAAGACGCAATTATAAGAACTGTTAAATGGTATTTAAATGAAGAAATCAATCACACAAACCACAATACGAACTAACAAAGCAGCAACTTTTACATATAATATCAACTATAATTTATACATTTACACCACCCAAATAGCATAACCACTTACCGAATACAGAGAATTATAACTAACATCCTAAAATTATTAACAGGATTGCACTAAACAAAAATAAGTCGCCTGCCACAATATTAAAAATATATCAATTAAATCTTACTTACTGATTACTTGCTCAAAAAGCACCAACCACTCCCGACTTAAGCGGCAAGGATTTCGCTTTGAAATTTAGCAAAGTTTTATTACTTTATAAAAACACTAGTATAAAGCTAAGTGCATCCCGAATCTGGGACTTGCTTGGAATTGACTCGGCAATTATGTATACTATAATGACTCGAGTTTGGACCAACGCAGCTGGATTAATAACAATCTATCTCATATCAACTAAGCTTTCAAATACAGAACAGGGATTTTATTATACATTCTCAAGTATTTTGGCTATGCAAATTTTTTTTGAACTTGGATTTAGCAATGTACTTTCCCAATTTGCTAGCCACGAAATGGCTAAGTTATCTTGGCGTGATGGCAAGTTATCCGGCGACAAACCATCAGTACGTCGATTGAAATACTTATTTAAGTTAGCAATTAGATGGTACTTAATTTGCTCCATTGCAATGCTAACTGGGCTTCTTATATTTGGTTATAGCTTTTTCAACTCCCAATTAAGAGATCCATCTATCAACTGGCAACTACCTTGGATTTTCCTTGTTATTGCTGCCAGTGGAAACTTATTTATTTCTCCACTGATATCCTTGTTCGAAGGGTCTGGTTTTTTAGCACAAATTGCGAAATTTAAATTTATTCAATCCATCACTTCAAATTCAATCTCATGGATTTTATTGTCATTAGGTACGAAATTATTCATAAGTGCGGCAGCCGCTACTGTTATTTTATTAACAAGTACATTTTGGCTATATAATAATTTCCGTCACTTTATATTTGACGTATTACATGAAAAACACTCAGAAGAGGCTATTTCGTGGAAAAATGATATTTGGCCAATGCAATGGAAAATAGCATTAAGTTGGTTAAGTGGTTATTTTATTTTTCAAATTTTTACACCAATTGCATTTAAATATCACGGCCCTGTCATTGCAGGTCAAGTTGGGATGAGCCTAACAATTACAAGCGCTTTGAGTGTTTTTGCTATGGCCTGGATAAACACAAAAACACCATTATTTTGTCAGTGCATTGCGAATAATGACAACGCGCTACTTGAATATTATTTCCAAAAATCATTCAAACAATCAATTGGAATTTTACTTGCTTCAGTAGCAATATTAAATGGTGGCATCCTATTTATTAATTATAACAACCTCGCTATCGCGTCACGAATATTGCCACCATTCCAATTCTCAATGCTCACTGTTACGGTCATTGCGAATCATATTATATTCTCTCAAGCCACATTTATTAGAGCACATAAAAAAGAATTATATCTCGGCCATGCAATTTTACTAGCAATACTAATTGGCTCCATTTGTTATTACCTTGGCCGATATCAAACAGTTTCAGATATGCTAAGTAGCTATACAATTATTATGATAGCAATCGGAGTGCCATACTCAACTTTCATATACAGAAACTTCAAAATAAAGAAACAAACATGACAGATAAAATTCAACCCCTTTTATCAATTTGCATCCCGACCTACAATCGCATCAACTCATTAAAATCTCATTTGCCATTATTATTAGAGATAATAAAACCCTCTCAAGAAATCAATCTCATTGTTTGTGACAACTGTTCGTCAGATGGAACCAGAGAATATTTAATTGAATTACAACGTGATTATGATTTTACATATCATGTAAATATAGAAAACTTAGGCTTTGATAGAAATTACTTGAAGTGTATAGAGCTCGCAACAGGCGAATTTACTTGGGTACTAGGCGATGATGACATTATTGATGATAGATCTATAGCCCAAATAACGCACATCCTCCACAATGAAAATGTGGATTATTTAATCATAAACGGTGGGCAATTACAAAAAAGCTCTAAAACCATTTTACCACGTTTAAAATTAGACAGTAATATTGAATTAACTGACATAAACGTTCTTTTTAAAAATTTTGCTTGGCATGCAACATGGATAAGCGCATGCATATTTAGAACAAACCCAGCAAAACAATATAAATCCAAAAAATTTATCACTTCTGGATTTACACAAGTTGACCTACTTTTAAGTATATTTGGAAATTCCACGAGATACATGCTACTTAAGCAACCTATCGTATACCAGTCAGAAAACGTAAGTGAATACTCTCGAAGTATATCAGCAGTTTTATCATTATTCTCGGACTCACTTTATTCAATTTCAAACAATTATCTTGGAGAAAAACTTTCACAAAATACAATTAATTCATTCATGCTAGGTCATTACGATAATTATGGGTCATTTAATTTTAAGGCAGCTCTTTATTATAAAATTCAAGGGCAAATATCTTTTCTATACGTTATAAAAAACTACTCTAGATTAGCAAGAATTACACGGCACCCCTCCGTATGGATCTATGCGTCATTAACACCAAACTATTTAATAAAGATTGCTAGAAAAATATGGAAGACATTGGAAAATAGAAAATCGGCACTGTGAAATTATAAAATTATCATAGAAACCAGATCCGCAATACATTACTTCGCCTATCAATCAATTTCATTCCGGCCAAATCACATTTAATTAAACAACCTTACAAACATCGCATTAACTCGCCATGTCAAATTATTATTCAACAATTCGAACACTGACGTATTTATAATTAACGGCATTTACAGAAATTAATTTATTTATTCATATTAATAGATTTGTGAAATAATTTGACCTAATGCTTGAGCCAAGCAACCATTAAAATGAATCACTATAAATATACACATTATTACCCATGACCCAAGCACCACGCATTACTGCAATCTACACCACCTACAACCCAGACGATGGCTTCCGTGAGCGTATCCGGCACGTAGTCGGCTTCTGCGCGTCTACCATTGTTGTGGACAACACTCCAGGGGGGCATGTGTTTGCTCCAGGGCAGACCGACGACCTGATCTTGCTCCAAGATGGCTGCAATAAGGGCCTGGGTGCTGCATTGAATGCAGGAATTGCAGAGGCTTTACGTCTTGGCAGCGATATGGTTGTGTTGTTTGATCAGGACAGCAGCCCTCCTGCTGATTTTATGCCAGCACTGTACCAGGGGCTGCTTAATGCAGGTTCGCGTGCGATTATCGGGCCTTGGCTGGTTGACGATGCCGCCGTGTCATCCGCCCACGCCTGTTCTGGCGCAGAGCCGGTGCTTGAGGAAGTCACGTGCATCGCCACCTCCGGTATGTGTTTCAACTTGGCCGGTTTAACGGAAAACGACCGTTTTACTGAAGATTTTTTCCTGGATTTCGTGGATTTTGATTGGTGTTGGCGTTTAAGAAAGCAGGGTTGGCGCATTTGCCGTTTGCGTTCCTTGCCCATGCCTCACCGCTTGGGTTTGGCGCAGCACAAATTCTTGGGGCTGACTTACCATGTCCCTGCTCCGTTTAGGCACTACTTTCAGTTTCGCGATACCATCAAGTTGTGTACGCGGTCTTATGTACCGCTATATAGTCGGGTCCGGTTATCACTGATTCTGTTACCCAAGTTGCTGGTATATCCATTTTTGCTTGATCGGGGCTTGGAACGGCTAAACTGGATGCTACGTGGCATACGTGATGCCATGCATTCCGTCCCCGGCATTGGTGCTGCAGCAGCCAAGCTGCAAGGCAGGTCTCCCTCTAATTCTTCTCAGTGATCAGACTTATGAAATTGGTTTCGATTGTTGCAGGTGGTGCCGGTTTTGTCGGTGCAAACCTGGTTCCAGAGCTACTGGCTCGCGACCGTATTGTTGTGGTTTCCGATAACTATTGCCGGGGCACCGTTGATAACCTTGCCAAGGTGCAGGGGCATCCTAACTTGCACCTGGTGGAGGCAGATCTATCGGTGCGCGAACAAGTCAATGCCCTTTTCCAGCAGGCACAGGCACTGGGAGCCATTGATGAGGTTTGGCATCTGGCAGCCAATTCAGATATTCCGGCGGGTGTTCTGGACAGCGATGTTGATTTCAAGGACACCTTCCAGACTAGCTTCGAGTTGTTGCGTGCCATGCGTGATTTTAAAGTGGACACACTCCATTTTGCGTCCAGCTCTGCCGTATATGGTGATATGGGTGATCAGCTTCTCCATGAGGCCATTGGTCCCTTGTTGCCCATTTCAAACTACGGTGCCATGAAATTGGCTTCCGAGGCGCAAGCCAGTGCTGCTGCAGAAAGTTTTCTGAGTCGTGTGAATCTGTTCCGCTTTCCCAATGTTGTGGGCATCCCTGCCACCCATGGCGTAATTCTGGATTTTGTAAACAAACTCGCTACTGATCCTACCATTTTGCATGTATTGGGGAATGGCACTCAGCAAAAAGCCTATCTGCATGTTTCTGATTTAGTTAGAGCAATGTTATTGATCGCGGATCGACCTACCGCTAATAAAGTGGAGCTGGTGAATATTGGCCCCACCGACGAAGGTGCGACAGTGCGTTACATCGCGGAGTGCGTCGTGGCACGCATCTCTCCTTTGGCACGCATCGCTTATGGTGAGGGTAACCGGGGTTGGGTTGGCGATGTTCCCAAATTCAACTACTCGACTGAGCGTATTCAGTCTTATGGTTGGAGTCCTGTATTGGATTCAAAGCAAGCCATTGCACGCGCGGTTGATGAAGTTGCCATCCAGCAAGGATTTTAAGGTGTGCCTGTGACGGTTACTTCTACCTCGAATTCCCCCCGTATCAGCATTATCGTTCCCTCATTCAATGAGCCGGAGCACGTATTGCGTGAAAGCCTCGATAGCATCGCGGCACAAACCTTCAGCGATTTTGAATGCCTGGTAATTGACGAAAGTACACAAGCCGAGGCCGAGGCCTGCTGCCGCGCGCTGTGCGAACGCGATGCGAGGTTTCGTTATGTACACCCTGAACAACGTATCGGTCTGGCCGCAAGCCTGAATCTTGGGATACAGATGGCACGAGCGCAGTTGATTGCGCGCTTCGATGCTGATGACATTTGCTTGCCTTATCGTCTTGAGAGGCAGCTGGCTTTTCTTGATGCGCATCCCGATATTGGCGTCCTAGGTGCTGGTCTTGAGATATTCAGTGCCGAGCGTGGCACCATTGCGATTCGCCATTATCCGGCAGGTGCAGCCCGGATCGAACGGCGCTTTCAATGTACAACGCCAATCGCCCATCCAACCGTCATGATGCGTAAGTCAGTACTGGAACAGTTTGGTACTTATAATCCTGACTTCCGTTTTGCAGAAGATCTTGATCTCTGGCTTCGGCTGCTCAATCAAGGAGTGCGTTTTGCCAATCTTCCAGATGTGTTGGTGCGCTACCGCCAACAGTCGACTGCCCGCAATTCGCTACATTGGCAATTTAATGTTAAGGCCAGAATAAATAACTTTAGCCATCGTTATTGGTTGCTTCGTGTCATGGGCCTTGTTGCAATCTCCACTTGGCGCATCATTCCAAAACCAATACAAGAACAAGTATTTCACCTTCTGATCTTGCGTAAACGCTAATGTATTAAAGTGATATCTAACATGACTGAACACTCAAGACTCTGTAACGTTGCCATTCTTGCCGGAGGTATGGGTACCAGGCTACGTTCACGCACTGGCAACTTACCCAAACCGATGGCACCTGTTCTTGGTCGGCCCGTACTAGAACACTTGATAGATTTGTGTGTTCGGCATGGATTTCACAACATTGCTTTGCTTGTTCATTATGAGCACGAAATAATCCGCTCCCATTTTGGTGATGGTCATCGCTTTGGTGCGCGCCTGCACTATTGCGTTGAAACCGATGCACGTGGCACAGCAGGAGCTCTACTAGACGCGTTACCTAGTATGGATTCGCGTTTCTTGGTCCTGTACGGGGACACATATGCAGATGTAAATCTCAAACGACTTTGGAGTGCACACCTTGAAAGTGATGCGGATGCAACTCTGCTGCTTCATCCTAACGATCATCCACAAGATTCTGATCTGGTTGAAGTCGATGCAAATGGTCGTATCGCTGCAATTCATCCATACCCGCATCTGGTAGGTAGCACGTTATCCAATCTGGTTAACGCAGCAATGTACGTGATGAATCGCCAGAATCTGGACACGGTTATACCCTCGACTGGCCATTTTGACCTCGCCAAACACACCTTCCCTGCCATGCTGGCAGCTCAGCGATGCTTACGCGCTTATGTGACGCCAGAGTACATCAAGGATATGGGAACCCCAGAGCGCTTGGATAAGGTGGCGCGCGACATTGTGGCCGGGCTGCCTGAAAAACTCTCTGACCGTCAGCTTCGACGTGCAATCTTCATTGACCGGGATGGCACGATTAATCGAGAGGTCAATCATCTAAACTCACCTGAGCAGCTGGAGCTACTGGATGGTGCTGGCGAGGCCATACGCAAGTTGAACCGTTCCGGTACACTTGCAATCTGTGTGACCAACCAACCCGTAATCTCCAGAGGGGAAGTAAACGAAGCTGGCATGCGAGCCATTCACTCACGCCTAGACCAGTTGCTGGGGGATCATCATGCCTATCTGGATGCACTTTATCTTTGCCCCCACCATCCTGATAAAGGGTTTGCTGGAGAAGTACCGGAACTCAAGATACGTTGTAATTGCCGTAAGCCTGAAACTGGACTCATCGATCATGCCGTCAGAGATCTGCACATATCCCGCAGAGACTCATGGATGGTTGGGGACTCCACCAGCGACATCCGAGCAGGTAGAGATGCAGGTCTGAGCACAGTATTGATTCGGAGTGGCTACGCAGGTGAGGACGGAAAGTACCCTGATATCCCGGATTATGTAATGCCAGACCTAGCAGCAGCTGTTGAGTGGGTCCTGGAAGGGCATCCTCGAATGATGCAACGTCTACTGCCAACCGTGCCAATGGCGTTGTCAGCCCGTATAATCCTGATTGGGGGTCCCGCCAGGGCGGGGAAAACAAGTGCTGCACGATGCCTGTCTGAACAATTGCAGTTGCTTGGTAAAACCACCCACATCATCTCTTTAGATGGTTGGTTAAAACCAGCTGATCAGCGCCAGGAAGGAACAGGTGTTTTAAAAAGATACGACATGGTAATGATCCGCTCTATTGTGGGTAGGATTAAAAACTCCACGGACCGGGTTGTTCATACTCTACCAATTTATAGCCGTGCCAAGCGAGAAAGCCAGTCTACCCACCACTTGTCAGTTGGGCCTGATGATATTGTAATTGTTGAAGGTGTTCCTGCATTACTTGATGATGAATTGCTATCTATAGCAGATCTCCGTTTATTTATTGATATCGATGATGAACAACGCAAGAAACGACTAGAGTTGGATTATTGTTGGCGACCAGAAAATCAACAAGAGTCCAAATCAAGAATTAACTCTAGGGAGATTGATGAAGTGCCTACTGTTAAAACTAGTGCAATCAAAGCAGATTTTGTAATCTCCGGACAAGCAATTTAAACATGATATTAAGCAAAACCCCACTGCGCATGAGCTATGTAGGCGGTGGCAGTGATATGGCGGTTTACTACCGCGAAGAGCTTGGTGCAGTACTGTCAACATCTGTCGATAAGTACATGTACATTGCTGTAAATCCAAAGTTTGATGGTCGTATCCGCCTGAGTTACAGCGTGACTGAAGAAGTCGATTCTACAAGCCAAGTTCAGCACCCTCTCGTGAGAGAGGCTCTCACGATGCTCGGCATCCACGGTGGAATTGAAATTACCTCAATGGCTGATATCCCATCCAAGGGATCTGGGCTTGGTTCTTCTAGCAGCTATACTGTTGGTCTTTTAAATGCGCTGTATGCTTACAAGAACCAATTTGCATCAAAATCAATGTTAGCCCAGCAGGCCTGTGATATTGAGATCGAACGATGTGGTGAGCCTATTGGTAAGCAGGATCAATATGCAGCCGCCTTTGGCGGCATGAACCTGATTCGATTTCACCCGGACGAATCTGTTTCTGTTGATCCTGTAATATGCGCCCCCGAATTACTACAAAGCCTGGAAGACTCTACTTTGGTATTCTTTACAGGGCGAACCCGGAGTGCATCTGCAGTATTGGCACAACAACAAAAAGCCCTCTTATCACCTGACCGTAAACGCTTGATGCGGCGTATGGTGCAATTAGCATTTGAACTCAAAACTGAGATGGAGTCAGGCTCACTAGATAATTTCGGTGAATTGCTCAATGAGAATTGGCAATTGAAGACCCAGTTAGCCTCTGGAATTACAGATCCACAGATCGACAGATGGTATCAAGCAGGTCTTAGAAATGGTGCTCATGGTGGAAAATTGCTCGGTGCTGGCAACGGTGGCTTCATGATGTTTTTTGCACCCCCACACCTGCACAATGCAATTCGTGCGGCACTACCTGAGTTGCAAGAGGTCAAATTCAATTTTGATCGCAATGGTGCACAAATTGTCTTCTATCAACCAAGTGAGGCCACCTCAAAATGACTATCTCTTTTTCTGTTGAAAACTACTTTTCAGCCCATACTAAACTTGCTGAAAGTCTCGACCATAATGTATTCCAAGCGGGTATTGATCTTATTCGCAGAAAATTTGATGCTGGTAAGAAAATTATTACCTGTGGAAATGGTGGAAGCGCATCTACTGCATCGCACTACATCACAGATTGGAACAAGATGATCAATCTAGCCACTGGTAAAAAATTCAGAGGCATCTCTCTCTGTGACAATATCGGTGCAATAACCGCGTTTGCCAATGATTTATCATATGATGAAATTTTTGCAGGACAGCTTAAGTCAATCTTAGATGAAGGTGACTTAGTTATCGCCATCAGCGGCAGTGGCAATTCAAGAAATGTAATAAAAGCAGTTGAATATGCAAACGCCAATGGCGCAGATACTTTGGCAGTAGTGGGATATGATGGCGGAAAATTAATGCCATTAGCCAAACAGCATATCTTAGTCCCTTCATTCGACATGCAACTGTGTGAGGATATTCACCTCATGTTTGGTCATATGGTTATGAAAACATTATGCGGAAATAAAATTAAAATTTGAAATTAATTTTCCATTTATTTTTAAATATATTACATATACTCCCCCCCTAAAATCTCTAAAATCCATTCTTATTTATACGTTTTAACGTTATATATATCGCAAAAACATAGCAAGAAAATTTCTTATACAAGCCTTAAAGATTGTAAAGAAATGCTTCTTTCCCTATCAGCATTTGATAGCATCGTTAACAGCAAGACAACAAGGAAATGCGTTGTATCAAACATGTATGGATTTGTTGATGAATAAACCAGATACATAAAAAATATTAAAGCATTTTCACGAGACAGCACTTTTCCCACATAATAAACAACATTAGCAATGTATAACAAAGAGCCAAACAGTCCAATCTGAAAAAATATAAACAACGACTGCAATTCTATATACAAAGAGGATGAATAATTATTAAAAACCCCATCGGGAATGCGCGCACCAAATCCCCATCCCGTAATAAAAGTTAGAGGATTTTCCAAAAATCTATTTTCAATTGCGCAAATCTGGTCAAATCTTATCCCCATTGAGCTTGCCCCACCATCAAATTTCATCGAAATTATTTCGTACAAATGAGTCATTAAAAAAGGGCTTATGCAAACACAGCATGTGATAAAGAACATTTTTCCAAATCGATCCGATTTAATAAAAATATAAATAAATATCACAATAAAAAATGTCAAATTTCCACAAAATACTATTGCAAAAAAATACAGGACACTGAAAAATTTATAAAAAAATGATTTAGCTCTATTTTGATAGCTGACCATGAATAAAAATGGAATGAGTGCATTTCCAACCAACTGAACCCTATAATAAACCCCATCAAATGAATATATATCACCCAAATTATTAATCAAAACAAAAGATCTTAAATCGTTTGCAAAGACTGCATCCCCCACCACCATCAAATAAAAACCAATTGAAATAACAACCACAGCCTGAATTCCGCCAACCCCCAAAATGATTTTCAAAGGTGGTGACTTTTCTTTTACTTGAAATGCCAATATTGTTGCAACAACTATTACAAAAAATCTAAATGAATTAATTACATCCCCCCAAACCACAGCCCCAATCAAAAAATTTAATAACATAAAAAAAATAAAAAACACTGTCACTCGTGCAATTTTTTTTATAGCCAAAAATAATGCCGCCAACAACACAACGAAATTCATTAATAAATTATAGTCACGCAGAATAATCTGCTGCGTCAAAAAATACGTAAGAAGAACAGCACAAAATCCAAAGAAATGTGGTTTTCTATACGAACATGAAAAATCGCTATCGGTTACATTATGCATAAATAAAAAATATCTCATTCCAAATAACTTAAATAGACACAAAACAACAGCATGAAAATCAACATTAAACCAAAATACAATCTAAAAATAATGATTAATTACTAACACAGAAATTATTTGATGATAAAAGTCATCCAGCAAATTTATTAAAAAAGACTCAATGCCTCAAGTATTAGCAGAGCCGTGGCCACGGCCATAAAATACAACATTAATTTCTAAGTAGTTACTACTTCAATATAGTGATAAAAAAATAAGCATACAGCACAACAGTATATCCCAAACCATGGACTGTATTGATCGATAGGCAAACAGTAAATATTAATTTATCTACAGCCTGCGCATCAACAACCAACTCATAGGCAGCCATATCAAATTTATTGAATCGCTAAATGTGCTGCACATTGTAACAGCTGCCTTGGCTACAGCCACATACCGCATACATAAAGAAAAAGCCCGCCAGTCGGCGGGCCTCTTTAACACAAAGCAACTGGCAGCCAGCGCTTACCACACCTGCAGGTAGCTCAGCATGCCTTCCGCTGCCTGACGACCTTCGAACACCGCACGTACCACCAAGTCGGCACCGCGTACTTGGTCACCACCGGCGAAGATCTTGGCGTGGCTGGTCTGGTACTTGAACTTGGACTTTTCGGTCGCGATGGTACGGCCGTTGGGCTGGCTGCTGATGCCGGCGCGGTCAAACCAGCTGGCTGCTTCCACCTGGAAGCCGAAGGCGATGATGACGTGGTCGCACTCGATGCGCTCTTCGCTGCCCGGTACGATTTCGGCATTGCGACGGCCTTTTGCATCCGGCTCGCCCAGGCGGGTTTCGGCCAGAATCACCGCCAGCGCGCCATTGGGCAGCTGTTCGATGCCCACCGGCTGGCTGTTCCAGCGGAATTCCACGCCCTCTTCCTTGGCATTGGCCACTTCACGCTTGGAGCCCGGCATGTTTGCCTCGTCACGGCGGTAGGCGCAGGTGACGCGCTTGGCACCCTGACGGATGGCGGTGCGGTTGCAGTCCATGGCGGTGTCACCACCACCCAGCACCACCACGCGCTTGCCGGCCATGGAGATGGCTGGCTCGCCTGCGGGCAGGGTTTCCATGCACTGGCGCACGTTGTTCACCAGATACGGCAGCGCTTCCAGCACGCCCGGCAGGTCTTCACCGGCAAAGCCACCCTTCATGTACTTGTAGGCACCCATGCCCATGAACACGGCGTCGTACTGTTCCAGCAGGGCTTCGATTTCGATGTCCTTGCCGATTTCGGTATTCAGTACGAACTCCACGCCCATGCCTTGCATGATTTCGCGACGGCGCTGAACAACTGCTTTTTCCAGCTTGAATTCGGGAATGCCAAAGGTGAGCAGGCCGCCGATTTCTTCGTAACGGTCGTACACCACCGGCTTCACGCCGTTGCGCACCAGTACGTCGGCACAGGCGAGGCCGGCCGGGCCGGCACCGATGACGGCGACTTTCTTGTTGCTCCACACCACTTTGGACATGTCCGGACGCCAGCCTGCCTTGTAGGCTTCGTCGGTGATGTATTTTTCGATACTGCCGATGGTGACGGCACCAAAACCACCCTGATTCAGCGTGCAAGCGCCTTCGCACAGGCGGTCTTGCGGGCAAACGCGGCCACAGATTTCCGGCAGGCTGTTGGTCTTGTGGGACATTTCGGCGGCTTCAAACAGCTTGCCTTCGTCCACCAGCTTCAGCCAGTTGGGGATGTAGTTGTGTACCGGGCATTCCCATTCGCAATAGGGGTTGCCACAGGACAGGCAGCGCCCGGCCTGTTCGGCTGCATCCACCTGATGCAGCGGTTGGTAGATTTCCTTGAACTCAATCTTGCGCACCGCAGCTTCGACTTTTTCGCCGGGGTTGCGGGAGAGCTTCATGAACTGAAAAACATCACCTGACATCGTTTTCTCCCTGTTTGGGAGTGGGGAGTCGGGAGTGGGGAGTAACCCCCGGCCCGACCAGCCCACTTAATCTTTCAATTTGTTTCGCAAACTGCTGATCAATGCAGAAAGCAGCTTTCCGGTTTTGTTGAGTGCCGGGATTCCTGAATGTTGCTGTGGGAGATAGCCAAGGCGGACTGCCAATTCCAGCTGTGTATCCATCTCACTGAGTGAGCCACGCGCCACAACCAGAAAATGGACATAGTCTCTGGTGGTACTGCGTGCGGCCCCTTCAGCAATATTGGAGGGAATGGACACTGCTGCGCGCCTAAGCTGGGCTGTCAGGCCGAACTTTTCTTCGGCAGGAAAGCTGGCGGTCAATTGATAAATCAACTGTGCCAAATTCATACTTTCCTGCCAGGCGTGTAGCTGCTTGTGCGGCTTGTCCACTCCCTACTCCCTATTCACTACTCCCGGCTCACCTCAATCCTTGAGCAGGCTGTCCAGCGTGGCGGCCTTCGGCTTCACCAGCCAGAAGTAGTCCACGTAGTCGTCGAAGTTCTGCAACATGGCGCGGCCGGTTTCGGAGCCGGTCAGCTCGACATGCTTGGCAATCTTCTCCAGCAGGAAGGCACGGTACATGCCCATTGCTTCGCCGTTGATCAGGTGAATGTCGACCAGTTCATTGTTGTAGCGGTAGGCAAAGCGCTCGCCCGGGTCGTAGACAAAGGCAAAGCCACCAGTCATGCCGGCACCGAAGTTGTAGCCGGTTTCGCCCAGCACGATGACAGTACCGCCGGTCATGTATTCGCAGCAGTGGTCGCCCGCACCTTCGATAACAGCCAGCGCGCCGGAGTTACGCACGCCGAAACGCTCGCCGGCCACGCCGGCAGCAAACAGCTGGCCACCGGTAGCACCGTACAGGCAGGTATTGCCGATGATGATGGCTTCGCCACTTTCATACGCCGCATTCTTCGGCGGGTAGATGGTGACGCGACCGCCAGCCATGCCCTTGCCGACGTAGTCGTTGGCATCGCCTTCCAGTTCCAGGTGCAGGCCGGAAGCGTTCCATACGCCAAAGCTCTGACCGGCGCTGCCGTTGAACTTGACCTTGAGGCAGCCAAACGGCAGGCCTGCCGCGCCGTGTACTCGGGCGATTTCGCCGGACAGGCGGGCACCGATGGAGCGATGGATGTTCTCGATCGGGTAGGACAGTTCCAGCATCTGCTTGTTATGGATGGCAGGCAGTGCATCGGCCAGGATCTGCTCGGCCAGCTCGCCCTTGTCGAAGGACGGGTTGCTGTCGCTGATGCAGAAGCGCGGCACATCGTCCGGCACCGTGCCTTGCGACAGCAGCGGCGACAGGTCCAGCTTGCCTTGCTTGGCGGTTTCGCCTTCCAGCAGTTCCATCAGGTCCATGCGGCCGATCAGCTCTTCCATGCTGCGCACGCCCAGCTTGGCCATCCATTCGCGGGTTTCGCGGGCGATGAACAGGAAGTAGTTCATCACCATTTCCGGCAGGCCAAGGAAGTACTTGGAGCGCAGCTTGATTTCCTGGGTGGCCACGCCGGTGGCGCAGTTGTTCAGGTGGCAGATACGCAGGTATTTGCAGCCCAGCGCCACCATCGGGCCGGTACCGAAGCCGAAGCTTTCCGCACCGAGGATGGCTGCCTTGATCACGTCCAGACCGGTTTTCAGACCACCGTCGGTCTGTACCCGTACCCGGCCACGCAGGCCGTTGGCACGCAGCACTTGCTGGGCTTCGGACAGGCCCAGTTCCCACGGCGAGCCGGCGTATTTCACCGAGGTGAGCGGCGAGGCACCGGTACCACCGTCGTAACCGGAGATGGTGATCAGGTCGGCATAGGCCTTGGCCACGCCGGCGGCAATGGTGCCCACGCCCGGCTCGGCCACCAGTTTGACCGACACCAGCGCGGTCGGGTTGACCTGCTTCAGGTCGAAGATCAACTGGGCCAGGTCTTCAATAGAGTAAATATCATGGTGCGGCGGCGGCGAAATCAGGCTGATGCCTTCCTTGGCGTGACGCAGGCGGGCAATCAGGCCGGTGACCTTATCGCCCGGCAGCTGGCCGCCCTCGCCCGGCTTGGCGCCCTGGGCTACCTTGATCTGCAGCACTTCAGCGTTCACCAGATAATGCGGGGTGACACCGAAGCGGCCAGAGGCCACTTGCTTGATCTTGGACATGCGCTCGGTGCCATAGCGCGAAGCATCTTCACCACCTTCACCGGAGTTGGAACGGCCACCCAGACGGTTCATGGCGGTTGCCAGTGCCTCGTGGGCTTCCGGCGACAGCGCGCCCAGCGACATGCCGGCGGAGTCAAACCGCTTGAGAATGGCTTCGATCGGCTCGACTTCGTCGACGGAAATCGGCTGCTCGGCCAGTTTCACCTTCATCAGGTCGCGCAGCATGGACACCGGACGGGTGTTCACCGTGTCGGCGTATTGCTGGTAGGCCTGGTAGTCGTCGTTCTGTACCGCTTTTTGCAGCAGCTGCACCACGTCCGGGTTGTAGGCGTGGTATTCCTCGCCATGCACGTACTTGAGCAGACCGCCTTGCGAAATCTGGCGCATCGGGTTGAAGGCGAAACGCAGCAGTTGTTGCTGGTCGTCTTCGAAGTCCTCGAAACTGGCACCGGATACGCGCGATACCGTGCCCTTCAGGCAGAGATCGACCACGTCCTTGTGAATGCCGACCGCTTCAAACAGCTGGGCACCACGATAGGAGGCGATGGTGGAAATACCCATCTTGGACAGTACTTTCAGCAGGCCCTTGTTGATGCCCTTGCGATAGTGCTGCAGCGCTTCGTTGATCTTGCAATTGACCACGCCGCTGTTCACCAGATCGATGATGCTCTGGTAGGCCAGGTAGGGATAAACCGCGGTAGCACCGTAGCCGATGACACAGGCCATCTGGTGCGCATCACGCACGGTGCCGGTTTCCAGCAAGATGTTGGTCTTGCAGCGCAGGCCGGTTTCAATCAGCGCATGGTGTACCGCGCCGGTGGCAAACAGGGCGTGGATAGGCAGACGGCCCTGGGTGATGATGCGGTCGGACAGCACTACGATCACCGTGCCTTCGTTGACCGCTTCGATCACGTGCTGGCACAGCTTTTCAATCGCCTGTTGCAGCGAGCTTTCGTTCGGGTCGTAGCACAGGTCGAAGGTGGTGGCCTTCAGATACGGTTCCGGACGGGTGGTGACGCGGATGAATTTTTCGTGCGACAACACCGGCGAGCGCACTTCCAGACGCTTGGCGTGCTCGGCGCTCTCTTCGAACATATTGCGTTCCGGGCCAAACACGCTGTTGAGCGACATCACCACCGCTTCGCGGATGGGGTCGATCGGCGGGTTGGTCACCTGGGCAAATTGCTGGCGCAGGTAGTCAAACGGCGAGCGTACTTTCTGGCTGAGCACCGCCATCGGGGTGTCATCGCCCATGGAGCCGACGGCTTCCTGGCCGTCTTCAGCCAATACGCGCAGGATCTGGTCGCGCTCTTCATAGCTGAAGTTGTACAGCTTTTGCAGACGGGTCAGCTCATCCTTGCCCATGGCTTCAATACCGGCGTCGTCCTCGATCGACAGCTCCAGATACTTGGCGCTGTCCTTGATCCACTGACGATACGGTTTGGCGCTCTTGAGCATGGCGTCGATGTCTTCCGGCATCAGCAGCTCGCCGGTAGCCAGATCGGCAGCAAACAGCTGGCCCGGCTTCACCCGGCCCTTGCGCACTACGTCTTCCGGCTTGTAGTCCCACACGCCTACTTCGGAGGCGATGGTCAGGATATTGTCGCGGGTCAGTACCCAACGTGCCGGGCGCAGGCCGTTGCGGTCCAGCATACAGGCGGCGTAGCGGCCATCGGTCAGCACGATGCCGGCCGGGCCGTCCCACGGCTCCATGTGCATGGAGTTGTATTCGTAGAAGGCGCGCAGGTCCTTGTCGGTGGAGTCGACGTTCTGCCAGGCCGGCGGCACCAAGAGGCGCAACGCGCGGAACAGCGGAATGCCGCCCATCAGCAGGCCTTCCAGCATATTGTCCAGGCTCATGGAGTCCGAACCGTCGGTCTGCACGATGGGACGCACCGCGTCCATATCGAGGTGCGGCGAGGCCATGATGCGCTCGCGGGCACGTGCCCAGTAACGGTTGCCCTGCACGGTGTTGATTTCACCGTTGTGCGCCAGGAAGCGGAAGGGCTGTGCCAGCTTCCACTGCGGCCAGGTATTGGTGGAGAAGCGCTGGTGGAATACCGCCAGGCTGGACTCGAAACGCGGGTCGTTCAGGTCCAGGAAGAACTTGGGCAGGTTTTCCGGCGTTACCAAGCCCTTGTAGGACAAGGTATGCGGCGACAGTGTCGGCAGATAGAACGCCGGGTCGTCCACCTTGTTGGCTTTTTCCGCCTGACGACGGCCCATGTACAGACGGCGCTGGAAAGTCAGCTCGTCCATGCCGAAAGGACAGTTAACAAAGACTTGGGAAATGGCAGGCAAGCTGGCCAGTGCGGCTTCGCCACAGGCGCTGACATCAGTCGGCACCATGCGGAAACCGGCCACTTCCAGTTGCTGGGCTTCCAGAAACTCTTTCAGGCGACGCAGGCTGCGATCGCCAATTTCACTGTCGGGGTGGTGGAAAACCAGACCTGCGGCGTACACTGCCTTCAGGGCAATATCGGCCTCGGCCGCAACTTCCCGCAGGAAGCCATCCGGCTTGCGAAACAGCAAGCCACAGCCGTCGCCCGACTTGCCATCTGCCGCCACCGCTCCACGGTGGGTCAGTTTGGCCAGCGAGGAGATAGCGGTTTCCACCAGCCAGTGGCTGGGTTTGTCGTCCAGTTGGGTGATAAGGCCGAATCCGCAGCTGTCCTGCTCGAAATCCGGGTGGTACAGGGTACCCTGCAACCAGCGCTGTCTGTCCATTGCTTTGTCCTGCTTATAATTGTGAATCGAATGAATCGATTCTAAGGGCAACATGCTTGACCTTGCAACCAGTTATTGCCACTTTTCTCGCAGCGCAATAACCTTTTAATTTCAATGGTTTGATTGAATTTTTCCCCAAAAAAATCAGGGAAAACCCGCAAAAAAAGTACATTTTTCTTCCAGTTTTGTGACACCCATATTCAAATTTACGACCCATTGTGGTGCACGGCGGCTTAATCCAAAACCGCCTAAATAGCTGATTTCAGAATATTGTCCGACAACATACACAAAGCCATCATGCGTAGCGATACCACTACAGCACTCAGCCAGGATTTCGTACGCCAGCTGGCCGACCAGGCCTTCTCGCGCTCGGCCGGGGCACCGCTGATTGCCGGCAATCAGCTTGCGCTGCTGTATGACAGCACCGATAACTTCCCGGCCTGGCGGCAGGCCATTGCCGGGGCGGAAGAATCGGTGTTCATCGAGATGTATATCGTGGCCAATGATCGCTTTGGCCGCGAGATCCGCCAGTTACTGATCGAAAAAGCCACTGCCGGCGTCAGGGTATGCCTGCTGTATGACTGGCTGGGCTGCTGGAAGCCCTGGCTTTCCGGTTTCTTCCGTCCACTTCTGGCAGCCGGTGCAGAAGTGCGCGCCTATAATCCCCCCACGCTGACCGGCGGGCTTAGCCTGCTGGGGCGCAACCATCGTAAGCTTATCGTGGTGGACCGGCAGGAGGCCTTCATTTCCGGCCTGTGCATCAGCTCCAGCTGGGAAGGCCGACCAGAAGCCGGCATTGCCCCCTGGCGTGACACGGGCCTGTCGCTGCGCGGCCCCCTGGTACGCGAAGCACTGGCAGCCTTTGCCGATAGTTGGGCCAGTTGCGGGCAAGCGTTGGAGACTAGCTGGCTGGCAGATGCCGCACCGACCGAATGCGGCACTATCGCCGCCCGCTTGATTGCCACCACCCCTTCCACCGCCCACATGATGCGGCTGGATTTGCTGATTGCCAGTTTTGCCCGCCGCACCCTGTGGCTGACCGATGCCTATTTCATGGGTACCAGCACCTATCTGTCCGCACTGAAGCAGGCGGCGCGCGATGGCGTTGATGTGCGCCTGCTGGTGCCGCGCTCCAGTGATATCCGCTGGATTGCCACCGTGTCGCGCACCATGTACCGGCCGCTGCTGGAGGCTGGCGTGCGAGTGTTCGAGTGGAACGGGCCGATGATTCATGCCAAGACAGCGGTGGCCGATGGCCGTTGGGCACGGATCGGCTCCACCAACCTGAACATTTCCAGCTGGCTGGCCAATCGGGAAATCGATGTGGCCATCGAGGACGAAAGCGTGGCCGGCAAGCTGGCAGCCCGTTTCTTGCAGGATCTGGAACAGTCTACCGAAGTGGTGCTCAGCGGCCATAAACGCACGCCGGTGTTGACGCACCCGCGCCAGCGCCAGCAGGCTTCCCTGCGTTTTCCCAATGCCGGTCATGCAGCACGTAGCGGTGCCAGTGCCGCCGCTCGCCAGGCCGCACGTATTGGCGATGCACTGGGCGCAGTGGTACGTGGTACCCGCAGCATAGACAGCAGCGAGGCCACGGCCTTTCTCACCATCGGACTGAGCCTGTTGATCTTCGCCGTACTGGCGGCCCTGTTTCCCTGGCTGGTGGCCGGCCCGCTGGTTTTCCTGCTCACGCTCAGTGGCGGTGCCATCGTATTGAAGGCACTGGGTCTGTATCGCCGGCGCAATGAAAAAAAACAACAGTCGGCGGCAACAAAAAATAATCTCAAACCGCCAGCGCCACCAACAACCTAAACTGTCTTAAAACAATCCTTTAAGCCCGCTCTATCCCGCTGAAATCCTTGCCAGACAAGGATTTCAGCGGGATATTTGATCAAACCTCCAGATTATTTTCACACACGGATATTGCCGTGCAACACAAGCACGGTAAAAGGTCTACAATGCGCGCTTTCTTGGGATGTTCTCCAAGCCGGCCGACGTGAAGGACGCACCACCCAGCGTGCTCCCTAAGGAAGCCGGGGATCTGCGGCCACTCCACGTCAGCCTGCAGGACGCACCCCGGTTTTCGTGCGCACCCAGTAATATTTACGCGCCTCAAGGCCAGCCCCGCCCACTGCCATCCGGCAGGGACCAGCGACTGCGCCCCAACGCGCACCGAGTGACACTGCAGCAAGCTGCGGGCCGACAGGCGTTACAGGTGCACGGTATTGTCCTTACCCATGGCAAGGACTGCCTTCCTGAATGGCCATCCCCGGCTGTGGTGTCCGAGTTTTGACTGACAAGGACTCAGGTATGCGTTTTCACTTTCCCATCGTCATCATCGACGAGGACTTCCGCTCGGAAAACACCAGCGGCTCCGGCATCCGCGAACTGGCAGCAGCCATGGAAGCCGAAGGCATGAGCGTGATTGGTTACACCAGCTATGGTGACCTCACCTCCTTTGCCCAGCAGCAAAGCCGGGCAGCCGGTTTTATCTTGTCCATCGACGACGAAGAATTCCAGACCGACGACGCCTCGGAAAACGCTCTGGGCCAGCTGTACAGCTTTGTGGCGGAAATCCGCCGCCGTAATCCGGACATTCCGGTATACCTGTACGGCGAAACCCGTACTGCACGCCATATTCCCAACGACATCCTGCGCGAGCTGCATGGTTTCATCCACATGCACGAAGACACACCGGAGTTTGTGGCACGCCATATCATCCGCGAATCCAAGAGCTATCTGGACAGCCTGGCGCCGCCGTTTTTCCGCGCGCTGGTGGACTATGCCCATGATGGCTCCTACTCCTGGCACTGCCCGGGCCACTCCGGTGGCGTGGCCTTCCTGAAAAGCCCGGTAGGCCAGATGTTCCACCAGTTCTTCGGCGAAAACATGTTGCGCGCCGACGTATGCAATGCGGTGGACGAACTGGGCCAGCTGCTGGACCACACCGGCCCGATTGCCGCCTCGGAACGCAATGCGGCACGCATCTTCAATGCCGACCATCTGTTCTTCGTCACCAACGGCACCTCGACCTCCAACAAGATCGTCTGGCACAGCTGCGTGGCAGCGGGTGACATCGTGCTGGTGGACCGCAACTGCCACAAGTCCAATCTGCACGCCATCATGATGACCGGTGCCATTCCGGTATTCCTGATGCCCACGCGCAATCACTACGGCATCATCGGCCCGATTCCCAAGTCGGAATTCCAGCTGGAAAACATCAAGAAGAAGATTCTGGCCAACCCCTTTGCCCGCGAAGCGCTGGAAAAGAACCCCAAGCTCAAGCCGCGCATCCTCACCATCACCCAGTCCACCTACGATGGCATTTTGTACAACGTGGAAGAGATCAAGGGCATTCTGGATGGCGAAGTGGACACCCTGCACTTTGACGAAGCCTGGCTGCCGCATGCCAGCTTCCACGACTTCTATGGCGATTTCCACGCCATTGGCGAAGGCCGCCCGCGTTGCAAGGACAGCCTGATCTTCTCTACCCAGTCCACCCACAAGCTGCTGGCCGGTATCAGCCAGGCTTCGCAGATTCTGGTGCAGGACCCGCAAAACCGTCAGCTGGATACCGCCTGGTTCAACGAAGCCTATCTGATGCACACCTCCACCAGCCCGCAATATTCCATTATTGCCAGCTGCGATGTCGCCGCCGCCATGATGGAACAGCCGGGTGGCCAGGCACTGGTGGAGGAATCGCTGGTAGAGGCACTGGACTTCCGCCGCGCCATGCGCAAGGTGGACGAAGAATACGGCAACGACTGGTGGTTCAGCGTGTGGGGCCCGGACGAGCTGTCCGACGACGGCATCTGCGACCCGGTGGACTGGGAACTGAAACCCGGCGCGCACTGGCACGGTTTTGCCGGCATCGAGGAAGGCTTCAACCTGCTGGACCCGATCAAGGCCACTGTGCTGACGCCGGGCCTGGACGTGGACGGCAGCTTCGAAGAAATGGGCATTCCGGCCGCCATCGTCACCAAGTACCTCACCGAACACGGTGTGGTGGTGGAAAAAACCGGCCTGTACAGCTTCTTCATCATGTTCACCATCGGCATTACCAAGGGCCGTTGGAACACGCTGATTTCGCTGCTGCAGCAGTTCAAGGACGACTTCGACAAGAACCAGCCACTGTGGCGCGCCATGCCGGACTTTGTCGCCCGCTACCCGCAGTACGAACGCGTGGGCCTGCAGGACTTGTGCCAGCGCATTCACGCGCTGTACACCAAGCACGACATCGCCCGCCTGACCACCGAGATCTATCTGTCCGAGATGGAACCGGCCATGCGCCCGGCCGATGCCTTTGCCAAGATGGCGCACCGCGAGATTGAACGCGTGCCGGTAGACCAGCTGGAAGGACGCGTCACCGCCGTGCTGCTGACCCCGTACCCGCCGGGCATCCCGCTGCTGATTCCGGGCGAGCGTTTCAACAAGACCATTGTTGACTACCTGCGCTTTGCCCAGGCCTTCAACCGCGAACTGCCGGGCTTCGAAACCGACGTTCACGGTCTGGTGGCCACCGATGTGGAAGGCCGCAAGGTGTACTGCGTGGATTGCGTCAAGTAAGCCCCCCGCAGCCTTTCATGCAAAAAGCCGCAGGCATTGTCCTGCGGCTTTTTTTGTCTCTTACCAGCCGTTCTCCAGCACCAGATGGCCGGGTGCACTCAGCCGACTCAGGCGAAAACCCATTTTCATCAGCTGGCGGTGCGTGTCCTCCACCATGGCCGGGTTGCCACAGATCATGAAGCGCGAGCGTTCCACCGTCAGCGGCAGTCCGGCGGCCTCGGCCAGTGCGCCACTGTCCAGCAAGGCCGGAATGCGCTGTTGCAACATGCCAGGCTCGGCCTGACGTGTCACCACCGGCACATAGTGCAGCCGCTCGCCCCATTCCTGCCATAGCGGGTGCTGGCGCAGGGCGGCAATCTCCGCACGGTAAGCCAGCTCGCTGACATCACGTACACAATGCACCAGCACGATGCGGGCAAAGCGCTGCCACACTTCCGGCTGCTGCAGGATGGACAGATACGGCGCCAGGCCGGTGCCGGTGGCCAGCAGCCACAGATCCTCGCCATCCGGCAGTCGGTCCACGGTGAAGAAACCGTTGGCCTTGTTGTCCAGCAGGACGGTGTCACCCACCTGCAAACGCGCCAGGCGCGAGGTAAACAATCCGTCCGGCACCACGATGGAGAAGAACTCCAGATGCTCGTCCCAACTGGCCGAGGTCATGGAATAGGCCCGCCACACCATGCCGCCGTTTTCCAGCGGCAAGCCCAGCCGGGCAAACTGACCGGGGACAAAACGCCAGGATTCCGGTCGGCTCAGGCGGAAGCTGAGCAGTTTTTCACTCCAGCGCGTGAGGGAAAGAATGGTCTGGCGGGTGAATTTTTCTTCTGCGGGTGCGGCCATGGAAAATACCTTAGTAATTTACTCAAGTAATTTACCGCATCCAGACTGTAGCAGCAAGCCGGCCACGGCTTGCTGCGCCTAGGGCTTCCGCCTGCTGCTGGCTTAATCAGCCAGTGCCTGTGCCAGATCAGCCAGAATGTCTTCGATATCTTCCACGCCGATGGACAGGCGCAGGCCACCTTCACGGATGCCGAGCGCGGCTTTCTGCTCCGGCGGCATGCCGCCGTGCGACATGGTGTAGCTGTGGTTGACTAGCGACTCCACCCCGCCCAGCGACTCGGCCAGTGCAAACAGCTGCAGCTTGCTGGCCACGCGGCTGGCTTCGGCGCGGGTGTCTTCCTTCAGCCAGATGGTGACGATGCCGCCAAAACGGCGCATCTGCTGCTTGGCGATGGCATGGCCCGGATGGTCGGCAAAGCCGGGGAAGAACACTTTTTCCACCTTGGGATGGTCGCGCAGGAAGGCGGCCACCTGCTCGGCATTGTCGCAGTGGCGTTCCATGCGCAGGTGCAGGGTCTTGATGCCGCGCAGGGTGAGGAAGCAATCCTGCGGTCCCGGTACGCCACCGGCGGAATTCTGGATGAACTTGATGTCGGCAAACAGCTTGTCGTCGCTGACCGCCACCAGGCCCAGCAGCACATCAGAATGGCCGCCCAGGTATTTGGTGGCCGAATGCACCACGATGTCAGCGCCCAGATCGATGGGGTTCTGCAGATACGGCGTGGCAAAGGTGCTGTCCACCGCCACCACCGCACCATGCTGGTGGGCAATGGCGGACAAGGCGGAGATGTCCACCAGGTTGAGCAGCGGATTGGTGGGCGACTCCAGCCATACCAGCTTGGTGCGATCACTGATGGCTACGCTCAGATTGGCCGGGTCGGTCAGGTCGGCAAAGGTGACGGTGATACCAGCCGGCTCCATGATTTTGGTCAGCAGGCGGTAGGCACCACCGTACAGGTCGGCCACTGCAATCACTTCGTCACCCGGTTTCAGCGTGGCGCGCAGCACCGCATCAATGGCGGCCATGCCGCTGGCAAAAGCCAGGCCGTGCCTGGCATTTTCCAGACTGGCCAGGCAGGTTTCCAGCGCAGCACGGGTGGGGGTGCCGGTGCGGGCATAGGAGAAAGGTAGCTGCTCGCCCACTTCGGCAAATTCAAACACCGAGGTTTGATAGATGGGCGGCATCACCGACTTGCTGTGCTGGCTGCTGTCGTAGCCGGAATGAATGGTCTTGGTGGCAAATTTCATGATGTTCCTGATTGTCCCTAAGCCACGGTCAAGCAAGGTAGCGGCGGTATTCCGTCGCGCTGCCGGCCATTCCGATGGCATGAATAAACACATGATCAATACAAAAACCGGTATTTTGCCGGCAATTTATTGATCATTCCCAAAATTCAGCCGCAATTTTCTTTACATCAAAAGGGAATGGGGCTAATTTGCGCCGTTTCTGAATCAAACAACTGTACGAATGAAGCTAGAACGCGCTTTTGACATCCTCTTTCACCAGCTGGAAACCTTGCCTCGGACGGACTGCCTGTCTGCCAAAACGGGTGGCCAGTGGCAATCCCTGAGCAGCACCGAGGTGATGGAGGCCGTCAATGCGGTTAGCCTGGGCTTGCTGCAACAAGGCATTGTACGTGGCGACAAGGTGGCCATCGCCGCCGACAACTGCCCCGCCTGGGTGATTGTCGATCTGGCCTTGCAACAGATCGGCGCCATCAGTGTGCCGCTCTACCCTACCTGCACCCTGGAAGATGCACGCTATATCCTGGCCCATGCCGAGGTCAAGCTGGCTTTTGTCGGCAGCAGTGCATTGCAACGCAAACTGGAGCAGGCACTGGATGGCCGCCCTTGCCCCTGCTACGCGCTCAACCCGCTGGACACCCTGCCCGCCTGGACCGTGCTGCGCGATGCCGGCCGCAGCGGCAGCCTGCGCCAACTGGCCTTGCTGCGTAACAGCATACAGGCGGACGACGTCTTCACCATCATCTACACCTCAGGCACCACTGGCCGGGCCAAGGGGGTGATGCTGTCGCATCGCAATGTGGTCAGCACCGTGATTGCCACGGCTGAGCATACCCGGCTGCCTGCTGGCCAATGCCGGGCGCTCAGCTTTTTGCCGCTGTCGCACATTTTCGAGCGTGCCGGGGTGTTGTACTACCTGTTCACCGGCACCGGTGTCTATTTTTCCGGTGTCGATAACCTGTCCACCAGCATGGCAGAAATCCGCCCGCATACTTTCAGCGCTGTGCCGCGGGTACTGGAGAAAATCCACGAAAAGCTGCTGGCCAGGGCCAAAAACCTGAGTGGCTGGCAACGTCGGCTGTACCTGTGGGCCATGGCACGGGCAGAAGCCTATGAGCCGCGGCAGCCACCACGCGGCTTGGCCGCTATCCAGCATGCGATTGCCGACCGCCTGGTGTATCGCAAATGGCGTGCTGCCATGGGCGGCGAATTGCGCTGGGTGAATGTGGGGTCTGCCGCCCTGCAGCCGCGTCTGGCGCGCCTGCTGTGGGCCAGTGGCATTGCCGTGGCCGAAGGCTATGGCATGAGTGAAACTGCACCGGTGATTACTGCCAATCCCTTCCAGGCCGATGCAGTACAGATTGGTAGTGTCGGCATTGCCCTGCCCGGTGTAGAGCTGAAACTGGCCGGGGATGGCGAAATCCTGGTGCGTGGCCCCAATGTGATGGTGGGCTATTACAAGGAGCCGGAACTCACAGCCGAAACCCTGCAACAGGGCTGGCTGCATACCGGTGATATCGGCGTGCTGGAACAGGGCTATCTACGCATTACCGACCGCAAGAAGGAAATGTTCAAGACCAGCAACGGCAAATACATCGCGCCACAGATGCTGGAAAACAAGCTGAAAGAATCGGCCTATATCGACCAGATCATGGTGGTGGGCGACGGACAGAAATTTGCCGCTGCACTGATCGTGCCGCTTTACGAGCGGCTGCAGGAATGGTGCCAAGAGCAGGGCATCGCCTATACCAGCCATAGCGAGATGCGGCTGCACCCACGCATCGTCGAGCTGATCGAGCGCGAGATCAAACGCTTCAACCGCCACTTTGGCAGTTGGGAACACATCAAGAAATTCGCCCTGCTGGACAAGCCCTGGTGCGTGGACGCCGGCGAACTGGCCCCCACGCTCAAGCTGCGGCGCAAGGTGATCAGTCAGCGCTGCCAGGCATTGATAGAAAGCATGTACCACCACGCCTGAGTGACAGGCTAGTCATGAAAATCCCCGCCGATGAGCGGGGATTTTTATTGGCCAGCAGGTGATTCAGCGTTGATGCGCCATCTCCAGCTTGCGCTCCACCCGCTTTTGCAGGCGCTCGAAACTGGCACTCATCATCCAGTACAGTGCAGCCGCACCCAGATAGAGCGGCAGCGGCTGGAAGGTCTGGGCAATCACTTCCTTGGTGGCCAGCATCAGCTCGGTGACGGTAATGACTGACACCAGCGAGGTATCCTTGATCAGGCTGATCAGCGAATTGGACAGGCTGGGCACCGATAGCCGCAGCGCCTGCGGTGCCACGATATAGCGCATGGTCTGCCACCAGCTGAAGCCCAGCGACAGCCCGGCATCCCACTGGCCGCGATCCACCCCGGCAATACCGCCGCGCAGGCTTTCCGACAGATAAGCCGCCACATTCAGCGTCAGTGCAATAATGCCGGCAGGCACTGGGTCCAGCTCAATGCCGATACCGGGCAGGCCGTAGTAGATGACAAAAATCTGCACCAGCAAGGGCGTGCCGCGCATGGCGCTGACGTAAAAAGCCACCAGCTGCGACAGCACCGGCACCTTGCCAACCCGCAGCAGGGCTACCACAAAGCCCAGCAGCAAGCCCAGCACCATGGCCACCACGGCAAACATCAGCGTATATAGCGCACCCTTCAGCATGACTGGCAAGGCGGCGCTAATCAGATCGGCCCACTCCATGTTTTCTTCCCCATTCTGAAACACCTGCGCCCCTGACCGGCAGGGGCGCAGCAATCAGTGCATTCTAATGGCACTGAAGATAAAACACGATGGCCGCAAAGGGCCAGAGCCGCTTACTTGGCGGCGGTCGGTGCCTTGGACACGTCGATACCGAACCACTTGACCGAAATCTTCTTGAAGCTGCCATCGGCCTTCATGTCATTAAGCGCCTTGTCCACCGCCTGCTTGAACTTGGGGTTGTTCTTGGCAAACGGAATGCCCATGGTGGTGACATCGCCCACCGGATGACCGGCCTTCAAGGGCAGCTTGGCTTGCTTGATGGCAAACGGAATCAGCAGGCTGTCGTTCAGTGCCGCATCAATCCGGCCGGAGGCCAGGTCTTGCAGGTTCTCCGGAGCAGACGGGTACACCTTCACCTCGATACCGTTTACCGCCTTGACCATGTCGGCATAGTTGCTGCCCTGACCCACGCCCACCTTCTTGCCTTTCAGGTCGTCCAGCGACTTGAACACGCGGCTTTCGTTCTTGCGCACAATCAGTTGGGCGCTGGAGAAGGTATAAGGCTGAGAAAAGTCGAAGGTTTCCTTGCGCTTGTCGGTAATGCCCACCTGGTTGACCACCACGTCAAACTTGCCTGCCTGCAGGCCAGCCAGCAGACCGCTCCACTCGCCGGTGGTGAATTCCGGCTTCACTTTCAGGCGCTTGGCCACTTCGGTGGCCACTTCCACATCAAAACCGGTCAGGTTCTGCTGGGCATCCTTGAAGGTGAAGGGCGGGTAAGTGCCTTCCACGGCAATTTTCAGGGTACCGCGCTGCTTGACGGTATCCAGCAGGTCAGCGGCAAGGGCATGGCCGGCAAAAGCGGCCATCAGAGAGGCGAGCAGGATTTTTTTCATCGCAGATCATCCATCGTTATTTTGAAAACAAAGACATTCCACCACGGGAATACAGGCATTGCTGTGCCAGCAGCGGCTGACATCGCAGCACGATGCGCCAGCATACTCCAGCCTCAGCGGATAAACAGCCATATCGTCAGTGCGGTTCCCACCACCACCACAAAGCCACGCAAATGGCGCTCAGGCAGACGGTGCATCAGCCAGCCACCCACCACGCCGCCAGCAATGCCGCCGGCACCCAGTGCCAGTACGGCAGCCCAGTTAATCAGGGGGGAAAAAGCAAAAATCGCCACCGCTGACGCATTCATGGTCATGGCCAATGCGTTCTTGGTGGCCGTGGCCATACGTACCTGCTGACCGGCAATGGTGAGCGCCGCCAGCATCAGAAAACCGATGCCACCACCAAAATAACCGCCATACACCGCAATCGCGCCCTGAATCAGCAGCAATAGCGGGGTGGGCAAATGCCGCGGCGGCGCGCCCAGGTCCACCACTGGCTTGCGGCGGAAACTGCCCCAGGCAAACACGCTGGTAGCAAACAGCACCAGCCACGGCACCAGCCGGGTAAAGATGCTGACCGGGGTGGAGAGCAGCAGCAAGGCCCCCAGCACACCGCCGATCAGGCTGACGGCAAACAGATGACGAAACGGCACCGGCCCCACGCCGCCCACCAGCTTGCGCCCGGCCAGCGCCGAGGTGATCTGGCTGGGAAACAGCGCAATGGTGCTGCTCATATTGGCCGCCAGCGGGTTGAGCCCGGCCAGCAGCAAGGCGGGAAAGGTAATGAAGGAGCCTCCTCCGGCCAGTGCATTCTGGATGCCGGCGTACAGGCCGGCGGCCGCGATGAGCAACAAGACTGAAAGGGGGATGGCAGTGGCTGACATGAAAATACCGTTAGAAAATGTTGGTACGACTATAGGCTGGATCGGGTAACAATGAAGCGCCTGTTCTCTGCCAGTAGCTAGCCACAGGCAGGGAGCAGGCGCACCTACCGATCATCCATATTATGCCTGTCGCTTCAGGCGATGCTGTAATTCTGTCTGAATCGATTGCCACAGCTCGCGTGCCAGACCAAATAGAACCGCCAGTATCAACCCACCAGCCAGTCCCATCGTCAGGTACTGTGCTTTCTTTCCGCTGCCACTCGGCAGTGCCGCATTCGCCAAAGCTCCAATCCGTATATCGCGCTCGACCAGGGGACGAATCAGCATGATGCGCTTTTGCAGCACATCAATCATGACTGTATAAAAATAATAATTGCGCAGCACCTGCCATTGCTCAGGAGTGAATCGTTTGGCAGGCATATTCAGGGCATTATCTTTCTGCGCCATAGGCAGCTCGACGGAAGGTGCCTGTACCCCATCCCCCTGCACGTATACAAACTGAACATCTCGCCAAGCCATTGCCTGTAGTTGCAACCTGGTCGACTCATCCAGTGTGGCCAAGCCTCCCGGTACCAATTTTGCCATCTGCACCTGGTTGTGGCCGAATTCGGACTGCATCGTCAGCAACTGTCCACGCATTTGCGACCACTGTCTGGAATAAGGCGTCAGGCCCTGCTCCAGCGCCAGTTCCCTGCCCACGCGCGCAACCGTATTGGCGAGGGCCACCGCAATGGCAGCATTGCGAGCCTCAGCCTTGATTTCAATGCTGCCATCCTTGGCAACGGCGGTAGTCACCGCACCGATATCCTTTGATGCTTGCAACTGCTTCACCACACGTCCCAGGACCTCTTCACCTTGCAATACGGAAGCAATCAATGCCGGAGACGCCGCCCCATTGTTAACAGGTGGAATATTGCCTAGCGGAAGATTGGCAGCAGGAATCATCAACATGATTACCGAAGCTTGATAGCGCTCGGGCAAACAACGCATGAGCAACATGGCCAGCAAGATGCCAAGCAAAGGGAGTGCAAGTAGGCTTTTCCAATACTTCTTACAGAACAATATGATATCAATCAGCCCAATTTCTACTTCATCCTCATTCGATTTCAAAGAAAATCCTTCAAAAATAATTAATAGCAACGACGCCAACAATACACACTAGCATTTTTAGTTTGCATGTAAATTTCCGAAATAATACGTCAAACTACCGAGAACTCACCAGATCATTGATAGGGATATTTCTCAGAAGAGAAGGAAGAAGTACTTGAACTTTCCCAGCACCCGCGACAAGCCGGTTTACTGCTTCCAGCTTTGTGCAAGAACAATCTCTCCGAATGCTGATAGACAATTAAAAACAGCCCGTAAACAAAAAATTTACGGGCTGCAGATCCAGCTGGGTAACACCAGAGAATGATTCGTGGTGTTTAGACGTTGAACAGGAAGTTCATCACATCGCCATCCTGTACCACATACTCCTTACCTTCCGAGCGCATCTTGCCGGCTTCCTTGGCCTTGGCTTCGCCACCCAGGGTGATGAAGTCGTTGTAGGCAATGGTTTGCGCACGGATGAAGCCGCGTTCGAAGTCGGTGTGGATCACACCGGCAGCCTGCGGTGCGGTGTCACCCACATGGATGGTCCAGGCGCGTACTTCCTTCACCCCGGCGGTGAAGTAGGTTTGCAGGCCCAGCAGCGTGTAGCCGGCACGGATCAGGCGGTCCAGGCCCGGCTCTTCCAGGCCCATTTCGGCCAGGAACTCAGCCTTGTCCGCATCTTCCAGATCGGCGATTTCACTCTCGATAGCAGCGCACAGGGCAACAACCGGTGCGCCTTCGCGCTCGCCCAGTGCCTGCAGCTTGTCCAAGTAGGCATTGTTCTTGAAGCCGTCTTCCGCCACATTGGCCACATACATGGCCGGCTTGATGGTGAGCAGGCACAAGGGCTTGAGGATGGCTTTTTCTTCATCGGACAGATCCAGCGAGCGCACCGGCTGGCCCTGGTCCAGATGCGGCACCAGCTTTTCCAGCACGGCGATCAGTGCGCGGGCGTCCTTGTCACCGGACTTGGCTTTCTTGCCTTCGCGCTGCATGGCTTTTTCGACCGAGGAGAGGTCGGCCAGCGCCAGTTCGGTGCCAATGGTTTCGATGTCGGCAATCGGGTCTACCTTGCCGGCCACGTGCACGATGTTGTCGTCGTCAAAGCAGCGCACCACATTGACGATGGCGTCGGTTTCGCGAATGTTGGCCAGAAACTGGTTACCCAGGCCTTCGCCCTTGGAGGCACCGGCCACCAGGCCGGCAATGTCGACGAATTCAACGATGGCCGGCTGGATTTTTTGCGGGTTGATGATCTTGGCCAGTTCGGCCAGACGCGGGTCCGGCACTTCCACGATGCCAACATTGGGCTCGATGGTGCAGAAGGGATAGTTGGCGGCCTCGATACCGGCCTTGGTCAGCGCATTGAACAGGGTGGACTTGCCAACATTGGGCAGGCCAACAATACCGCACTTCAGACTCATGTCAGCATTCCTTGATAAGGTTCACAATCTTGCAGGCCGGCAAGGCCGGCCTGTGCAATCACTTGGCTGCAGTATGCAGCTCTTTCATGGCCATCGCCATGTTGCCGGCAATGGCCAGCGGCAAGTAGGTCTGCGCCTTGAGCACGGCATCGTCAATGGCGCTTTGTTCTTCGGCACGCGGCTTTTTCAACACAAAATTCGCCACTTCATTACGGTCTCCCGGGTGACCGATACCCAGGCGCAAACGCCAGAAAGCGGGCGAACTCAAGCGCGCCGCAATGTCTTTCAGGCCGTTATGGCCGCCGTGACCACCGCCTTGCTTGAGGCGGGCGGTTCCGGGTGGCAGGTCCAGCTCGTCATGCACCACCAGGATTTCATCCGGCAGAATCTTGTAAAAATGCGCCAGCGCCAGCACCGCCTGCCCGGACAGGTTCATGAAGGTCATCGGCTTGAGCAGCCAGATATCCTGACCTTCAATCGCTACCCGGGCGATATCGCCATGGAACTTGCCTTCGGTACGCCAGTTGCCCTTGTATTTCCAGCACAGCTCGTCCAGCAGCCAGAAACCAGCATTATGACGGGTCTTTTCATACTCTGGCCCGGGATTGCCCAGGCCAACAATCATGCGAATGGAGGACATGATCGACACTTCCAGTAAATGAGCTTGCAATAAAAAAGCTCGCTGCAGGCTAAAGCCTGACAACGAGCCCTTGTCAAACAAGCACTAATGCTTAGGCGTTGGCCAGAGCAATGGCTGCGTCTTCGCCACGTACCAGGGCAGCGATTTCAACGCCGGCCGGCAGTTTCAGGTCGGACAGGTGTACAGCTTCACCTACCTTGATGGCGGACAGGTCAACGTCGATGAACTTCGGCAGGTCGCCCGGCAGAGCGCGAACTTCCACTTCATTGATGATGTGGCTGATCTTGGCACCTTGCAGCTTAACGGCGTCCGATTGGTCGGCGTTAACGAAGTGCAATTGAATCTTCACGTGTACTTTTTGGCTCAGGTCAACACGTTGGAAATCAATGTGCATCACTTGCTGTTTGTACGGGTGGTTCTGGAAGTCACGCAGGATAACTGCTTGCTTCTGGCCGTCGATAACCAGATCCAGGATCGCAGAGTGGAAAGCCTCTTCCTTCAGTGCGTAAAAAATGGTGTTGTGGTCCAGAACGATGGACTCAGCAGCGCCATTGCCGTATACCACGGCCGGCAGTTTGCCAGCGTGACGCAGGCGGCGGCTCGCACCAGTACCCATCTCTTCGCGCTTGGCGGCGATCAGTTCATAAGACATGTAAAGCTCCAGTATTTCAAGTTGAAGGCACCAGCCCCGCCGCGACCAGCGGGCCTGATGTTACGGCAGGCAAGCGCCCGACGAAACCAGTTCCTCATTGAAGAGGTAGGACACCGATTCCTCGTTGTTGATGCGGCGCAGCGTTTCGGCCAGCAGGCCGGCAATGCTGGCAACCCGGATGTTCGGGCAGGCCAGGGCCTGAGCAGTCAACGGAATGGTGTCGGTGACAACGACCATGTCGATGTCGGAATTCTTGATGCGATCCACGGCCTGACCGGAGAAAATCGCATGGGTAGCATAAGCCAGCACGCGCTGGGCACCGCGCTCTTTCAGCGCAGAAGCGGCCTTGCACAGGGTATTGGCGGTGTCGATCATGTCATCCACGATCAGACAGGTACGACCGGATACATCACCGATGATGTTCATCACCTCGGCCACATTGGCCTTGGGACGACGCTTGTCGATGATGGCGAGATCAGTGTTCAGTGCCTTGGCCATGGCGCGGGCACGTACCACACCGCCAACATCGGGGCTCACCACGATCAGATCGTCAATGCGCTGGGAACGGATGTCCTTCAGCAGGACCGGCGTAGCGTAGACGTTATCCACCGGGATATCAAAGAAGCCCTGAATCTGGTCGGCATGCAGATCGACGGTCAATACACGATCGATACCGGCGCTGGTCAGCATATTGGCTACCAGCTTGGCGGAGATCGGCACACGGGCAGAACGCGGACGACGGTCCTGACGGGCGTAGCCAAAATACGGAATGGCTGCGGTAATCCGGCCGGCGGAAGCACGCTTGAGCGCGTCGGCCATGGTCAGGATTTCCATCAGGTTGTCATTGGTGGGGGCACAGGTGGACTGCAGGATGAAAACGTCGCGACCGCGGACATTCTCCAGCAGTTCAACGGCGACTTCGCCATCGCTGAACTTGCCGACATCGGCACGGCCCAAGGAGATATCCAGATGCTTGACCACGTTTTGAGCGAGTTCCGGGTTAGCGGTCCCGGTAAATACCATCAAACTGTCGTATGACGCCATGATTCCATTTGCCTTAGCAGGATAAAGAAAAAGCGTGTAAGGGATTCTTACACGCTTTTTTCATGCTCTCTCTATTGAGAGAAAGTCTTGGCTGGGGAGGTAGGGATCGAACCTACGAATGCCGGAATCAAAATCCGGTGCCTTACCACTTGGCGACTCCCCAATAAACTTTTAAACAATGTCCAACAAGGGGTGGCTATTCAGCCCTTCCGCAACAAATCCCTTATACTTTACGGACATTGCCTGATAAACTTTATCGGCTTCTTCCTTTGACTGGCACTCAAGGAACACACATGCTCCGGAACCAGTCATCAGCGGCGAACCATATTTTTTCAACTCGCTCAGTACTTCATTCACCGCCGGGTACAGCTCTGAAACAACCTGCTGCAGCGCGTTTCGTCGTTGCTGCGTTGTTTCGAGGATTCGCATTATGCTGATGCGGCCTTCCTCTGTCAACACCCTTCCTGCAAATTTCTTAAATATTTCTGCAGTAGGTACATGAACACCGGGGTGAATTACAACATACCACGCCGGTTGCAAATTGATTTCATTGAGTTTTTCACCGATTCCGGTAGCCAGCGCATTTTTGCCAAAAATAAACACCGGAACGTCTGCTCCCAGTTGCAAACCCATTTCCATCAATTGTTCGCGCGAATAATTTGTCTGCCACAAATGATTCAGTGCCAGCAAAACCGTGGCGGCATCCGAACTGCCACCGCCCAATCCGCCCCCCATCGGGATACGTTTGCTCAGGCGAATGCTGACACCCTGCGTGCAAGCACTGCGCTGTTGCAGCAAGCGCGCAGCGCGAACGGTGAGATCCCGCTCGGGTTCAACGCCCTCTATCGGGTTGAGCAATACGATCTGGCCATCGTCACGCACGGCCAGTTCTACCGTATCGCTGTAGTTGATAAAGCGAAACACGGTTTCCAGCAGATGGTAGCCATCGGCACGCTTGCCCACGATGTGCAGTAGCAGATTGAGCTTGGCCGGGGCAGGATAGGAATGGAAATGTGAAGTCATGCAGCAATGAATCCGGATAAGTATCTGGAGAACAGCGGGGGTTTAATGCCAGTTTTGCGGCAGCAGGCGCAAGGTAAGCCTGTCGCGCTGCATGTCCACCCGCTTGGGATAGGGAGAGGGCGTATCGGCATCGCTGACGAAGCGGATGGTCCAGCCTTGCTGGGTCAGACTGCCGTCCTCGGCAAACTGATAAGGCGCATCAGGTGCCGGCAGACCGCGTATCCACCACACCAGGTTGCCCAGCGGCAGCGTCCAGCCCAGCACATCCTGCGTCAGGGATTCAACATCGTCCGCCTGCCAGGTTTTGCCATCGGCCTGCAGGCTGACACCAGCAGCATCCCGCTGCAGGCGTGCCACTGTAGTACCCAGCGGACTGTTGACCGACAGCAGGTCGTCATTCAGCCGGTGCATCCACTCAAACTGGCCAACCGAGCCCTTGCCGTCCATATTGACCGAAATGCGGCCACTGACATTGAACGGCTGGTCCTGTCTGGCCGCACTACTCGCAGCAGATGGCCGAAACACGGTTTCGCTGGCACAGCCGGCCAGCAACAGGCTGCTGGCCAGCCATGCGATGGCAATACCCTGCTTCATGGCAGATGAAAGCGCTTGAGCGCATCCTGCAGTGTTTCATTGTCCGGGTCTTTGGCCAGTGCCTGACGCCACAGACTGAGTGCATCCTGTTTGCGACCCAGCTTCCACATCACTTCACCCAGATGAGCGGCTACCTCGCTGTCCTGCATGGCGGAATAAGAGCGCTCCAGGTATTTGAGTGCAGCCTCGTTGCGCCCCAGCTTGAACAGTACCCAGCCCATGCTGTCCAGAATCATCGGATTATCCGGATCGGCTTTCAGTGCCTTTTCGATATAAGCCAGCGCTTCCTGATGCCGATTGCTGCGATTAGCCAGGGTATAGCCCAAGGCGTTTAGTGCCTGCGGGTCATCCGGTTTTTCCTTGAGCAGGGTTTTCAGATCGCGTTCGGCATCACCCAGATTACCCAGCTGATCCGACACCAGCGCACGGTCGTACAGCAGCTCGGGCGAGCGCGGCCAGTTTTCCAGCGCCTGACTCAGAATACGGAAGGAAAGGTCATAGCGCTTGGCATGGCGCGCCAGCTCGGCCTGTTGCATGGCCAACTGCACTTTTTCCTGCTCGCCCTGCCCCAGCGGTGCCAGGCGTTGCAAGGCCTGGTCTAGCCGGCCTGCTTCGGCATCCAGCGCCGCCAGCCGCGCCTGGGCCTGCAAAAACTGCTGTCCGGCCCCCACGCTTTCATACCATTGCCGTGCTACCGCCTTGTCCTGGCGGTCTTCGGCCACTTGCCCCAGGGTGAAGCGGATGAAGTCGGATTCCGGATGTCTTTGCTGCAAAGCAGCCGTCAACCGCTGATCGGCAGCAGCCAGGTCGCGCAGCTGGTAGGCCAGCAGACCGGATGCATAAAGCAGTTCTGCGTTATCCGGATTCTGCCGTAGCAGCGCTTCAAAGGCCGTACGTGCTTCCGGGAAGCGTTTGGCCCCCACCAGCAGGCGCGGATACGCCATGCGCAGCTCCAGCCCGGCATCCGGTCGACGTGCCAGCTCCTGCTGCAGGAAGTCTATTGCCTGCCCCAGGCGGATACGACGCAGACGGTCGGTCTGCCAGGCAACGGGCAAATCCCACTTGGGGGCGATTTGCGCCAGCCGGTCGAATTCGCGCTGGATGGAGGCATCGTCATTCACTTCGGCGGCCACCGCGATCACGGCAAAACGGGCTTCCGGCAAATCCGGATACTGACTGGCCAGGCGATTGACCAGCGCATAGGCCGCCTGCTTGTCGTTCTGACGCGCAGTCAGGCGGGCCAGCTGCACAAAGATGTCCGGTGCACGTTGCGGCTCGCGCTTGAGCAGGTCCTCCACCAAGGGCTGGCTTTCCGCCAGTTTGCCCGAACGCAGCATGGTAATGAACAGCTGTTCGCGCGGGATCTGCGAGCTGGGATCCAGCTCCATCCATAGCGCCAGCGCATCAGCAGCATCCTTGAGCTGGCCGGTGAACAGGGCGAATTCGGCAGCGCGCTGCGCCAGCCGTGGGTCTCTGGTCTGGCGGGCAAGGTCCAGATAGGTTGCGGCAGATGAACCAGCAGCACCACGCTGGGCGGCAATTTCGCTGGCCAGTACGCCATAGACGATTTGCGGCGTCAGCTCCAGTCGGGGCAGATTGGGATTATCCTCGGCTGCGGCAGCGGTTTCATCATCAGCAGCTTGCTCGGTAGTGGTGGCCGGCTGCTTGGCAAGCAAGGGGGTCTTCATGCTGGTGCAGGCTGACAACAGCAGCACCAGCAACAGGGAAAGGGATCGATTCAGCGGTTTCATTCGCATGGAGTCTGTGCCGGTTGAACGCGTAGAATAGCACGCTCGGTTATTTGATCTAGTCAATCTTGTCCTGAAAGCGAAAGCAGCATGCCCGAACTGCCCGAAGTGGAAACAACCCGTCGCGGTGTTGCGCCTTATCTGGATGGTGCCACCCTGCAAGGTGCGATTGTGCGCGAAGGCCGCTTGCGCTGGCCAGTCCCCCCACAACTGGGCGCCATCCTTGCCGGTCTGACAGTACGCGCAGTCACGCGCCGTGCCAAGTACCTGCTGGTTCATTTTGATAGCGGAACCCTGCTGATCCACCTGGGGATGTCCGGCAGCCTGCGTTACGTACCTGCCGACACCCCGGTGCAAAAACATGATCACATTGACCTGAAGCTGGGTAGCCACGTGCTGCGCTATCGTGACCCGCGCCGCTTCGGCGCCATGCTGTGGCATGTGGGCCCGCTGGAATTTCACCCGCTACTGAAAGACCTTGGACCGGAGCCGCTTTCCGATGGTTTCGATGGCGACATCCTGCATGCCGCCATTGCCAAGCGCGGATCGGCCATCAAGCTGGCCATCATGGACAATCATGTGGTGGTGGGCGTGGGCAATATCTACGCCAATGAATCCTTATTCCATGCCGGTATCAATCCGACCCGCGCCGCCCGCGACCTGAGCCTGGCCGACTGTCGACGCTTGGCAGCGGAAATCAGGCGGGTTCTGGGACTAGCCATCGAAGCCGGCGGCAGCACGCTACGCGACTTTGTCAATACGGATGGCAAGTCTGGCTACTTCCAGCAGGACTACTATGTTTATGATCGGCAAGAGGAAGCCTGTCGCATCTGCAGCAGCCCGATACGACAGATACGACAGGGACAGCGAAGTTCCTACTATTGTCCACTATGCCAGCCATGCTAGAGTGGCAAATCATTCAAACCCGCACATGAAGCGCCGCGTATCTTGAAGTCATCTGCCACTACGTCTTTTCTTACCCGCGCCAGCCGCTTGCTGCGCTTGGTCAGCCACATTGCCCTGGGTATTTTTATCGTTGCCACCCGCTATCCGCATCTGGCCCAGGCCGAGCGTGCCGTGGTAACGCGCCGCTGGTCCGGTCATCTGCTGAAGATTCTCGGCATCACGGTGCGGGTGGAGGGCGTGAATCCCGGCTTCTATCCGCCCAATACCCTGCTGGTGGCCAACCATGTTTCCTGGCTGGATATATTCGTACTCAGTAGCTGCACGGTGTCGCGCTTTGTTGCCAAACGGGAGATTCGCTCCTGGCCGCTGATAGGCTGGGTGGTGAATGCCGGCGGTACCTTGTTCATCGACCGCAGCAATCGCCGCGATGCCAGTCGGGTGAATCAGCTGCTGGCCGATGCCTTGGGCAAGGGCAGCTGCATGGCAGTCTTTCCGGAAGCCACCACCTCGGATGGCAGTGGCATCCTGCCCTTCAAGGCATCGCTGTTTGAAGCCGCCCTGCCCTCACGCAGCACGGTACAGCCCGTTTCCATGCGCTATCAGTTGCCGGACGGCAGCCTGACCACGGCACCGGCCTATGCCGGCGACACCACTTTCTGGCAGAGCATCAAGCTGATCCTGGCACAGCCAGCGATGGAAGTGGCGCTGACCTACGGCCAGCCGCTGAAAGCGGGCGAAGGCGAGTTGACTTCCCGCTTCGCCCTGTCGGAACGTGCATTCCGTGAAGTGTGTCTGGGCCTCAGGCTGCCACTTCCCGATACGCCGGACACGGCAGAGAAAATGCCTGCCTGTCCTCCAGCCGAAGTGCAGTAAGACTCCCACCCCACAGGCAGCCGCTGTCGATGGCCAGAATATCTTCAGTCAGGTACAGGCCCAGCGCCGACCAATGGCCACAGATAATGGGGGTATGGCTGCTGCGCCGGCCCTTGGCCTCGAACCAGGGAATCAGGTTGGCTGGCGCACCATCGCGCTCGCCCTTGTAGGCCAGATCGATCTCTCCGTCCCGCGTGATGAAGCGCATGCGGGTCATGGCATTGACGATGACGCGCAGCCGCTCAGCGCCCTTGAGTTCATCAGACCATCTGACCGGCTTGTTGCCATATAGCCGTGACAGGAATTCGCGGTAGTAGGGGCCGGACAAGCCATTCTCCACCTCTTCCGCCAGGCGCAGAGCCCGGTCGATGCTCCACTCTGGCAGCAGTCCGGCATGCACCATGGCATGACCGTGCTCGGCAATCATCAATGGCTGACAGCGCAGCCAGTCCAGCAGCACCTTGCCGTCGGCAGCGTTGAGAATATCATCCACGGTATCACTGCGATGCAGCTTGCCAAAGCCCTCTGACACGGCCAGCAGATGCAGGTCATGATTGCCCAGCACGATCTGCACCCTGTCCTGTTGCTGGAATACCCAGCGCAGCACCTGCAGGGACTCCGGACCGCGATTGACCAGATCACCAGTCAGCCACAAGGTGTCTTTGCCGGGATTGAAATCGATCATGTGCAGCAGTTGCTGGAATGGGCCGAAACAGCCCTGGATATCGCCGATTGCGTATGTTGCCATCTTCACCTCTGACAATGCGGCAGGCCATGTTTCGTCCGGCCGCGGATAGTCTCATGATACCGCATGCTACAATGCACGGCCTTGGTTACCACGATGCTACGCCGCCCGGATCAGCCCTGCGCACCGCGACGGCCCAGCCTCACCGCCGGAACTCCATCCATGTCCGCACCACAGCTCAACCCACCGCAACGCGAAGCAATCCATCACCTTGACGGCCCACTGCTGGTGCTGGCGGGAGCCGGCTCCGGCAAAACCCGCGTCATTACCTTCAAGATCACCCATCTGATCCGCCACGGCAATATCCCGGCACGCCATATCGCAGCCATTACCTTTACCAACAAGGCTGCCCGCGAAATGCTGGAACGAGTGGGCAAGTTGCTCACGGCACAGGAAATCCGCGGCATTACCGTTTCCACCTTTCACTCGCTGGGCATGCAGATCCTGCGCCAGGAAGCCACACACCTGGGCTATAAGCCCCAGTTTTCCATCCTGGACGCGTTTGATGCCGGCAAGATCATCGCCGACATCCTGAAAAGCACGCACAAGGACGAAGTGCGCAAGGTGCAAAGCCAGATTTCGCTATGGAAAAACGACCTGAAAGGCCCGGACCAGATGCTGGTGGAGGCAGAAGGCGAATGGGAAAGCATCTGCGCCCGCACCTATCTGGCCTATCAGGACACGCTGACGGCGTATCAGGCGGTGGATTTTGACGACCTGATCCGCCTGCCGGTACAGCTGTTCAAAACCCACCCGGAAGTGCTGCTCAAGTGGCAGGGCAAGCTGCATTACCTGTTGATTGATGAATACCAGGACACCAACACCTGCCAGTACCAGTTGGTGAAGCTGCTGGCCGGCGTACGCGGACAATTCACTGCGGTGGGGGATGACGACCAGTCCATCTACGCCTGGCGCGGGGCCAATATGGAAAACCTGCGCCTGCTGCAACAGGACTACCCGCAGCTGCGCATCATCAAGCTGGAACAGAACTACCGCTCCACCGCGCGTATCCTGCGCGCGGCCAACTCGGTGATTTCCAATAATCCCAAGCTGTTCGAGAAACAGCTATGGAGTGAACTGGGCCTGGGCGAGCCCATCCATGTGGTGCAATGCAAGGACGAAGAGCACGAAGCCGAGCTGGTGGTACAGCGGCTGATGGCGCACAAGTTTGAATATCGTACCGAGTTCAAAGACTACGCCATCCTCTATCGCGGCAATTACCAGGCCCGTATTTTCGAACAGGCACTACGCAACCAGCGCATCCCCTACCAGATGGCTGGCGGACAAAGCTTCTTCGACAAGCCGGAAATCAAGGACGTGCTGGCCTACCTGCGGCTGCTGACCAATCCGGATGACGACCCGGCCTTCATCCGCGCCGTCACCACGCCCAAGCGCGGCGTGGGAGCCGGGACGCTGGAAAAACTGGGCGGCTGGGCCGGACAATGCGGCAAAAGCCTGTTTGCCAGCGCCGTCGAGCCCGGCTTCCGGGTGCAGGTGCAAACTGCCCAACTGGAACCGCTCAGCCAGTTCTGCGAGTTCATCAACCGCCTGCAATATCGCGTCATCCGCGAAGCTGCCGGCGAACTGGCGATGGAGCTGGTCAAGGCCATTGGCTACGAAGCCTGGCTGTATGACAGCGAGGACAGCCCGCGCATTGCCGAAACCAAGTGGAAGAATGTGCTGGAGCTGGTGGCATGGCTGGCCAAGAAGGGCGAGGCCGATGGCAAGAACCTGATCGAGCTATCGCAAACCATCGCCCTGATCACCATGCTGGAAGGGCGTGACGAAGGCGAAGTCGACGCAGTGAAAATGTCCACTCTGCACGCGTCCAAGGGCCTGGAATACCCCTATGTTTTCCTGGTGGGCACCGAGGAAGGCATTCTGCCGCACAGCGAATCGGTAGATAACGGTATGGTGGAAGAGGAAAGACGGCTGATGTATGTGGGCATCACCCGCGCCCAGCGCATGCTCACGCTGAGCTACTGCGTAAAACGCCGCCGCGCCGGAGAATGGCAGTTTGTCGAACCGTCACGCTTCATCGCAGAAATAGACGGCAGTGATCTGCGCCACTTCGGTCGACCGGGCGCAGAACCGGTGGTCAGCAAGAGCGAGGGCAAATCGCGGCTGGCCAGCCTGACGGCCATGCTGGCAGAAAAAACCACCAAGCCCTCCGAAGATTAAACCGCTCACGCGACACCGCGTGCGGCAATAAAAAAACGCGCTGCAAGCAGCGCGTTTTTCTGTGAAAACAGTCCAGACTTACTTGGAGCTGTTAACCATGTATTCGATGGCAGCACGGAATTCCGCATCGCTACCACCGAAACCACCCTTGGGCGGCATCGCGTTCAGGCCCTTGGTGGCAATCTTGACCACTTCATCCATACCAACCTTGGTACGGTCAGCCCAGGCAGCCTTGTCGCCAAACTTCGGTGCACCGGCAGCACCGCTACCGTGGCAGGCAACGCACACGCTTTCGTAGATTTTCTTGCCGACAACAGCCGGATCAGCCGCAGCACCAGCAGCGGCACCACCCACCGGAGGCTCGGTGAATTTGGCACCACCGGCATTACCCATATAGGCAACGGCACGTTTTACTTCGTCGTCGGTCAGATCAGCCGCACCGCCCTTGGCCGGCATGGCATTGAAGCCCTGCAGCGCATGTTGGGTCAGCATGTCCCAGCCCTTGGCAATACGTGCACTCCAGGCGCCGGCATCACCGAACTTGGGCGAACCAGCCAGGCCCTGACCGTGACAGGAAATACAGATGGCCTTGAACACCTGCTCGCCAGTACGCATTCCCGGAGGTGCATCGCTAACCTTGGCTTCACCCACCGGTTTCAGACGAGCAGCAATAGCCTCCTTGGTCATGACTTCGGCATCAACGTTGTAACCACCGGTCGCCAGCTTGGCCAGCAACCAGATCGCCACTACCAGACCAACAACGACGCCAACCAGGACCTTGATGATCTGACCGGGAGCCATTCCGTTCTCATTACTCATTCGAGCCTCGCCTGAAAAAAATGACAATTAAGATGGGATGGGATTATACGGTAAGCCGCGAAGCAAGGCAAAAACCATACACTGGACTCGGACATGCCCTTTGCGCTATGATCCGCCCTGCTTTACCGCAACAGCACAGCGCACCCGTAGCTCAGTTGGATAGAGTGTCAGTTTCCGAAGCTGAAGGTCAGTGGTTCGATCCCACTCGGGTGCGCCAATAATATCAAGGACTTACTGCAACTCCATGGTAAGTACTTTCTGAAAATATCCCGCTACCCCTCTCGCGGGACAACTTTTCAACATACTGCTCTTCTCCCCCCACACAGTCATATGCCTACCGACTTAAATTAAGTCGTCGTATTTTTTCAGTGAGCCTGACTGTCACAGCGCTCTTCCAGCTACATCACCAAGATAGAAAAGCGTGGCGCAACTGTAACAACGCAATGTGTCTTGCTACGCTTCCCCTGTTCATCGAAGGTAAATGGCTAAGATACTGAGCTCTGACCGAGGCACTTGGCTAGTTCGCTCGGCCTCTCGCTTTATGCCTCATGCAAGAACGTTTCCATACTGATAAGCAGCGACAGCGGTGTTTCATTCATCGGATAGTGGCCTGCATTGGCCTGCACCTCATGAATGGCATTTGGGTAGCGCTGCATGTTGGTTGACTGCATGAGTGCACCGCTGAACACCGGGTCGTGTGCACCGGTAATCAATTTGAAAGGAGTTGTCCTGCCAATGACTTCTTCGCTGAAATCGGTGTGCAACCACGCAGCAAGATAAGCCTTGAATGCTTGTGGTATGGAATGCTGCCAGGAGTATACCGCTTTCCATTCCAGCCACTTTCTGGGTAAGCGATGGCCAGTACTGCGGTCGATGATGGCTTGTCTCCCCTCCAGACTATCCACTGCAGCGTACAGCTGACTGATGGCCAAATCGTCCAGAGCTACTCCGCCGCAGGGAACAGGGGCAATCCCCACCATCGAAATCACCCGCTGCGGCTGCAGGCTGGCTATACGCTCGATTACCATTCCACCCATCGAGTGACCGATCAGGCTGAAGCGATCCAGTTGCAGCGTGTCGGCCAGTTCCAGAGCATCACGGGCAATTTCATCAATAGTGAAACTGCCCGTACTGCACTGCATATCACCATAACCCCGATAGTCCATGAACAGATAGCTGAATGCCTGCTGATTCAGCATGCCTTCCAGTGGTGCAAAAGAATGGCGATCACCAAACCAGCCGTGCAGAACAATGACGTGGTGTGGACCGCTCCCCACGCGATGATACGAATTTGGCATTGCTTTCCCCTGTGTGCAGTGCATGGTGTGAAGCACACAGGGTAGGCATTAAGCGGTTGACCTGCTTTCATTGCCAGGTCAATTGACATAGAGTTTGGGGCATGAGAGATACCGAGCTTGAGCGCTTAGGCCAGATACCTAGAGATGTGGTGGTGATAGAGCGCCAGTTCCCCGCTGGCAGCCGCTACCCGACACACTGTCACGAGCGGGGGCAACTGGCTTATGCCAAGCGAGGTTGTATCAGTGTGATGACCCTTTTCGGGCATTGGCTTGTCCCGACAGGGCGGGCCGTCTGGGTTCCAGCCGGCATCAAACATGAAATGCAGATGCTGGGCCCGGTTACCATGCTGAATACCTTCGTGAGTACGGACGCAGCAGAAGAAATTGGATTGGCGGAGCACTGCCAGGTTTGTGCTGTCAGTCCACTGCTGTACCAGCTATTGCTGCAAGCGGTGGATCTGCCCCTTGCGTACCCGACAGTGGGCCGCAGCCATCATCTGATGAACTTGCTACTGGCCGAAATCCCAATGGCCACCGTCTTGCCCTTGCATGCACCGCTGCCAATGAATGAAGACCTTGCCGACCTGTGCAGGACATTGCTTGCCGCCCCGACGCTGCAGATGGATACCGATAACATGGCCAAACGCATGGCCATGAGCCGTAGCACCTTTACCCGCTTTTTCAGGAAAGAAACCGGCATCAGTTTTATGCAATGGCGGCAACAGGCATGCTTGCTTGCCGCCATTGCCCGGCTTGAAGCAGGGCAAAGCGTCACAACGGTGGCTCTGGACCTGGGCTACGGTAGCCCCTCGGCGTTCACTGCCCTGTTTCGTAAAACACTGGGGATGAGCCCACAGGCTTACGTCAGAATACAGGCCAACTGATAGTGCAAAAACAAACGGGCCGGGACTCTCCACCGCGCGGACAGGTGGTGGCAACCAACCATTAGGTCATGCACTAACCAGGTCTGCCGCAGTTCGGCCGAAACAGATGATGGCTAAGCTGGGTCACGGCGACTGTTCCTGCGGGTGGGGATGCCATCTAAAAAAGCGGAGCGATTCAACTATCCATGTCAGCCTGCTGCACAGCGCGTGAATCGCCAGACGGGTTGTGACACCTTCAGACTGGGGGGAACGATGATACTCATATCCATGCCCTAGTTACGCAATTATGCTAGTTGATAGGCCGCATCACTCAGAGTAGACAGCAGCGAAAAAACAACCGACAGCAAGCTTGATCTACCCGCAAGCCGTGGATGAAGCACTGCCGGATGCCGATGCATTACCCTGCATCCAGCCCAGAAACAGTTGCGTCCACAAACGGTTTTTTTCTGGCGTGTTCATGCTCATAATCGACCAGAATACTCATCAGTCTGGTTGCCATTGCCGGGCTCAATGCAGTAAAACGTTGGCTGCTGTAGGCTTGGTTAATGGCATGAAACAAGGAGCGGCTATCTCCGGACAGCATGCGCAGGTCGCCAAGGGTAAACAGACGGATATCATGACGAGACCCCATCAGTAACCAGAACCCAGCAAGAATGGCACCGTCGCGGTTGCCGTTCATGCTCACGATTCGTGCCAGAATTTCCTTTTCAGTCATGATGACACCATTCTTTCTGTCAACAATCCCGCTTTGCAGGCATTCCGATGCAGGCAAGGCGTCGGCAACGGGAGCAAGGCAGGTACTCGGGATGACCCTTGCTTCGCCAAAACAGCAAAGAAAAATCATGACAAATGACGCTGTATGTCCATACCAAGCCCATGACACATCATCCCTCAGGCTGTATCTGTCGTCGGTGCAGCAGCATACATAGCGGCTGGCGGAATTCCTGGCCGGACAGTTATGAGGTAGAGGCGAGTGAGGGCAGGTGTTCCCATGCCCGCTCGTGCTCCCAGCGTTGCATCCAAGCAATGATGGATGCTGCCGGCATAGGACGGGCAATGGCGTAGCCCTGGCAGTAATGGCAGCCCAGCTGCAACAGCATGGCACCATGTGCCAGGCTTTCTACGCCTTCGGCGATGACTTCGCGGTTGAAGGCGCGGGCCAGTCGTATGATGCTGTCGACGATATTGCGATCTTCCGGGCTATTGAGCATGTTGCTGACAAAACTCTGGTCGATCTTGAGCATGTCGACGGGCAGATTGCGGAAGTAGGCTAGTGAGGAGTAGCCGGTTCCAAAATCATCCAGTGCAAAATTGATGCCATGCGCGCGACAGATCAACAGTGTCTGAATCGACTGAACGATGTTCTCCAGGGCCGCAGTCTCCAACAACTCCAGCCCGAGCTGTGCCGGTAACAGTTGTGGAAACTGCGCCAGCTGCTGCAGCAAGTTGTCGGCAAAATCCGGCTGCTGCAACTGGCTGGCGCTGATGTTGATGCTGACATCCAGCACCCAGCCTTGTTGCCGCCAGCTTTCCATTTGCTGCAATACCTGGTTGGCCACCCAGTTGCCCAGCCCCAGCTCGGTCATGCTGCCTTCCAGCACTTTCAGGAAACTTTCCGGCAGCAGCAAACCCAGCTCGGGATGCTGCCAACGCAACAAGGCCTCCAGTCCGATCACCTTGCCATCGCGCAGATCGACCTTGGGCTGATACACCAGCAGCAGTTCTCCTTGCTCCAGCGCATTGGTCAGCCGCGATAGCTGATCGTGGTATTCACGCATCAGCTTGTCCTGGGCCAGGTCGTAATAATGGTATCGGTTTTTACCGGACTGTTTGGCCAGATACATGGCTTGATCGGCATGGCGCAACAGGGTGTCAGTGTCAGCGCCATCATGCGGATAAACCGTGACGCCGATGCTGGCCGAAACCTGGACCAGACTGCCTGCGAGCAGCAGTGGTGTGGCCACGGTTTCCAGGACGCGATCCAGCACCAGCCGGTACTCCTCGTCATCGGCCAGATCGGTCAGCAGCAACACGAACTCATCGCCGCCAAGCCGGGCGATGATATCGTTGACGCGCAGGGCCAGCCGCAAACGGTCGGCTATATCCACTAACAATTGGTCTCCGGCCTCGTGTCCGAGATTGTCGTTGACCGCCTTGAAGCCATCCAGATCCAGATAACACACGGCCAGGCGCTTGCCGGTGCGTTGCGCCCGATGGATGGCCAGATTCAGCCACTCGGTCAGCAATCGTCGGTTAGGCAGGCTGGTGAGCAAATCGTAGTTGGCCATACGATTCAGTTCGTCTTCGTGCAACCGTATCTGACTGATATCGGAAAAAAAGCCGATATAGTGCCGTTCCACCCGCCCTGCACCTGCTGGCCCACGCAACAAGGCCAGAAACAGGCGTACTGGATAAGAGGTCCCATCGCGCCTCAGGCAATTCAACTCCCCGCACCAGCTGCCATAGCGGTACAGTGCACGCAGCACAACCCTGAGTTGCAGGCCGTCTTCTCCTTTGCACACCAGCATGGCCGGCGTCTGGCCAATGCTGTCCTGCGCAGAAAAACCGGTAATCGTTGTAAATGCGGGATTGATGTCGACAATGCGCATGGCGCCATCGGTAATGACAATGCCTTCGTGGCTGTGACTGAAAACGCAGGAAGCCAGCCGCAGTGCTTCATTGGAAAGCTTCAGTTCTTCATTTTGCATTTCCAGTTCAATCTGATGCACTTGCAGCTCATGGAGCATACGGTGTGGGTCAGGCATCCCTGGCAAATGCACCGGCATGGCTTTGAGCCTTTGCTCGGCACGCTGGCGCAAGCTAGCAGCATTTCGTCTTGCATGGGACTTGACCATCAGCCTTACTCCATATGCTGTTGCAGCCGCGCTTCCAGGCTGGCAATCTCCGTCGTGTCGATGAAAGTGATCACGATACCGTCAATAACGTTGTCCAGCCGTCTGTAAGGCATGATGCGTACGCGGTACCACCTTCCGTTGTGGCTATGTACGCGTTTTTCTTCAAAGACAAGGGTTTGCAACACCTTGGTCGCATCGTTAAGCAGCTGAGGATATTCCAGTTCGCTGCGGATGTCGGACAAAGGTCGGCCGATATCGCCGGGAATGAGCTTGAACAGGGTGGTGGCATGGCGGGTAAAACGCCGCAAGCGCATGTCACCATCCAGGAATACGGTGGCAATCTCCGTGCTGTTCAGCAGGTTGTTCATGTCATTGCGTTCCCAGGTCAGGTCATCCAGCTTGGCCTGCAGTTCGACGTTGATGGTTTGCAGCTCTTCGTTCAACGATTGCAGCTCTTCGCGCGAAGTCGTCAGTTCCTCGTTGGTAGCCTGCAGCTCTTCATTGCCGGAATTCATTTCTTCCAGGGCAATCTGCATGTCTTCCTGCATCGAGCGCAGCAGCTTGCGGGTTTGTTCCAGTTCATCCTCCAGCATCAGCTCACGCTCGCTGGCAGGAATGCGGCGCCGTGATCGGGCCTTGGGTGGTGGTGCCTCGGTAAACACCACCAGCAGTCGGCCCTGCAGCTCCGCAGGCTGCCGAATGTGCTGAACGGTTAGATGAAAGCGCTGTGGCGTTCCAAAGACATCGACCTGCAAATCATGCAGTTGCACCCTTTCCTCTCCGGACAGCACTTGCTGGATCGCCGAATGCAGTGCACTAGCCAAACCTTCGCGTGCCATGGCATGGATGTTCACATTGACCTTGCCGGCTGCCGGCTCCAGATATTTCCCCACCCGGCCGCTGATATAGAGAATATCCCCGTCGTTATTTATCAATACCCCTGCTGGCGCATAATTTTGCTGAATGAGTTGATCAGTCTGGTACTCAAGGCTTTTTCGGTAATCTGGCATTGTTTCTTCAATCTGCGGCAACAAGCGCGTCTCTGTTCGCAGTGCTATTTCCAGGGCGCGACTGCTGCTCGCTTCGTTTCCACGGGAAAAGATACGGTTTTTCTTGTCGAGCGGTACAAACAGGGTAGAAAACCGGCCGATGGTTTCCGCACTGCCCAGCACCAGAATTCCACCGCTACAGAGTGCGTAATGAAACAGGGGAAGCAGTTTTTCCTGTAATACGGAGTCCAGATAAATCATCAGATTGCGACATGACAGGATGTCCAGCCGGGTAAACGGCGGATCCGAAATGATGTTCTGTGTGGCAAATACCACCATGTCGCGGATATCCTTGCTCACCCGGAACTGATCTTCCTCGTACACAAAATACTGCTTCAGCCGCGCCTCCCCCACTTCTGGTGCAATGCTGCACGAGTAGACGCCACGCCGTGCATGCTGGATGGCGTCGCCATCCAGATCCGTGGCATAGATTTTCAGGCTGAATTGCCCGGCGGGCTGATGCAACAGCAGCGACTCACGAAACAGGATGGCCAGTGAATAGGCCTCCTCTCCACTGGAGCAGGCAGGCACCCAGGCGCGTAATGCCTTGCCTGCCGGATACTGTGCAAACAGCGCCGGCATGGCAATGTCACGCAAGTAGTCCCACATGGCGGTGTCGCGGAAAAACCGGGTGACGCCAATCAGCAATTCCTTGAGCAACCAGTCGCGCTCTTGCAGATTGCTGCGGAAATGTTCGGCATAGGCTTGCATGCTGTCCAGTCGCAGCAGCGCCATGCGCCGCTCGATGCGGCGATTCAGGGTATTGGGCTTGTAATGCGAAAAGTCATTGCCCGTATGTTGTTGCAGCAAGGCAATGATTTCCCGCATGGCCTCTTGCTGGGCAGGCTCGGCCAGCGCTGCTGACTGGCGCTCATCCTCCTGCTGTGTACATTGCTCAAGCACAAGTCTTGCCAGGCGTTCCGGGCTGGCAATGAAATCGATCACACCACGTTCTATTGCACTGCGCGGCATACTGTCCGCACGTGCGGTCAGCGGGTCCTGCGCATACGTACGCCCCCCACAGGCCTTCATTTCCTGCACACCCAGCATGCCATCCTCCCCCATGCCGGACAGGATGACACCGATGCTACGCTTTCCCAGCCCATGGGCCAGCGTGTGAAACAGGTGATCGACGGGTAAGCGCAGCCCCGCCGGAGGTGTGGAAAGATACAGGCAGCCACGATCAAAGCTTAAAGTCTTGTTGGGTGGAATCACATAAATACAATCGGGCAGAATCGGCGTACCGTGCCGGGCCTCATGCACAGCCAGCCGGGTATGGCTGGCCAGCAATTCCGGCAGGATACTGGCGAAGTCGGGTGCCAGATGCTGAACAATCACCAGCGACACGCCAAGGCCTGGTGTAATGCCCGCCACAAATGCCTCCAGCGCTTCCAGCCCACCGGCAGAGCAACCAATGCCAACAATGGCTGACGGCAAACCGGCATGGTCCGAGCGTGCTGATTCCGCATGTTTGTGCATATCAGGAGGAGTATTTTTCATCACGCTTTTCTGTGCAGTGCTCTGCACGCCAGACAGTCCCGGACAAGATGATGCCAGACTGTGACTTGTACCCTACATGCTATTGCGCTGACTACAAGAATTTACTGCACTGCAACATCAGAATGGTCCATCTGCCGGCCCAAGCAGTTTGACCACCACCGCCCTATCTGCCACCGCATCCAGGCCGGAAAGTCGGTTCAGGGGTGACAAACCAGCAGTGCATGATTGCGAGCAAACAATACATAACAGCTGCATGCCGTCTGTTGTAAACCTGGCCGATCCAGGATGCTGATCGCTCCACGGTGATAGCAAATCAGCCCCTGGCCTTGCAGCCAGCCTGCTGCGCGGGTAATGCCGACGCGTCGTACGCCAAGAATGCCGGCCATATCCTGCTGGGTGAAATGCATTTCATCAAGTTGCAGGCGGTCGTGAGCCATCAGCAACCAGCACGCCAGCCGTGGAATGATGTCATGAAAATGGGCACACGCTGCAGACAGGGCGAGTTGTTCATGGGTGGAATAAAAATAATGCCGACTCAGCCGTGTCAAGGATTGGCTATGCCGCAATGCATGCCAGAAACCAAGAGAATCAACTCGCAGGGCCTGTCCGGCTTCCAGTACCGTGGCCTGCAAGGGCGACCGGGCCAGCCCCAGCACCAAGCCAGCCCCCAGCATACCCTCATTGCCAAGCATGCCGGCCGAAACAATATGATTGCCGCTGCCTGACTGCAGCACCACCAGCCCGGACAGGGGGAAGTAAACCTGATGGCCACCTTGTCCGGGGCCGTCCAGGCGGGCAGCCAGCGGCAAAGCTGTTTGCTCGCATCGCGCCAGCAGTTGATGGCGATCGGCTGACGGCAAACGCTGCAGAATGCAATTGTGCGGCTGCTTCATATATCCACTCCCCACCCCGGCAGTCCGGTAGTCATCAGGCAGCCCGATATAGAGTGCCACTGCCACCCTGCTCCATTACAGCAAGCCTTGACTGTGTGTTAACGCGCTTAGCGACGTAACACGGCATACATGGCCTGTGGCGAGTAGCGACTATGTTTGCCAACGCACATACGGAAGTATGGCGGCTATCGGAAGATGCCGCTGGCGGAGACACTTTTCCGTCTGGCCAGCCGGCTTTAGCGGTTGCGGTTGATGCGTCCGGATAGAAGTACGACCCGGTTTGAACGGCCCGGCAGGAGGTCAGTCTTCCTTTCCGGCCCTTACACATGACTTGTCGCGGAGAGCAAACATGAATACTGCACATCAGGAGTTGTCAGCACAAAGCCAGCCGATTTTGCGACTGGGCATCAAGCTCATGGCACTGTCTCTGGATTGCGCTGAAAAAATCGTCCATTTCAACCTGGCATTGGGCCAGGCAGGGCTGGATACTTGCGCCTTGTCGGTAAAAGAACTGATGGCTGCCACCACACCGGGGGACGCAATCAGCAAGATCAACCACATAGCCAGTCATGCATCCAGCAAACTGATGCACTGCTCCAACGAGCTGTGCAACGACCTGTCAAAAAACCATGAAAACCTGCGCTCGCTGACAGAGCAGCACTTCGGCATTTTGCACACCGCATTGTCCGACCTGACTGTCACTGAGGAGAGCAAAAGGAAAGCAGCCGGCACCACGCCGTAATCGCTTCACAATACGCCGCCCGGTTCATCCTGTTCCGGGCTTCGCAAGGACCCGGGACCTGTTCACTTCGCCCGGAAAGGCGGCAACAGCCGCTGATACTCCTTTTTCACCACGGCATAGCACTCACAGGTGCGCGCTTCCAGTGCCGGACGGTCCAGTACCCGAATGTGCCCGCGGGCATAGCTGATGATGCCCTCACGCTGCAAATTCAATGCTGCATTGGTCACCCCTTCGCGCCGCACGCCCAGCATGTTGGCAATCAGCTCCTGCGTCATACACAGCTCGCTGCCTTGCAGCCGATCCAGGCTGAGCAACAGCCAGCGACATAGCTGCTGATCCAGCGAGTGATGCCTGTTGCATACCGCTGTCTGTGACATCTGGGTAATCAGCGCCTGGGTGTAACGCAGTAAGAGATGCATGAACGGTAGCGAACGCTCGAACTCCTGCTTGATCACGTGTGCCGGCAGGCGGTAACCGTAGCCACCACTTTGGACTACTCCCCGGCTTGGGGTGGACTCCCCTCCCATGAACAGGGCAATGCCGACAATGCCTTCATTGCCAACCACTGCAATCTCGGCAGAGTCGCCGTTCTCCATGACGTACAGCAACGATACGATGGCCGTCACGGGAAAATAGACGTGGCTGAGTTTGTGTCCTGACTCGTAAAGCGTCTTGCCCAGCGGCAATTCCACCTGTTCGAGAAAGGGCCTGATTTGCAACCAATCTGCCTCCGGCAAGGCTGAGAGCAGACCATTGGCTGGGCATACTTCTACCATGTATCTCCTCCCAATATTAAATCAATTGATTCAATCTCTATTAATATAAACCATAAATTTGCTGGTGTATGTACACTGAGAACAAATGCGGTGTACCTGTATGCATTGCGGTCTGGTCATCGTTGTGTGTCCCAACAGACAGACGCCGTGCCAGTGGTGACAGATCATGGCGATCCAGACTACAAGGAGTCGCATCATGCTAAAAACCGATACCACACTGCAGTCAGATGTCATGGCAGAGTTGGCATGGGATCCGCAGATCTATGCCAGCCATATCGGCGTGCAGGCCAAGGACGGCGTCATCACTCTCAGCGGGCAGGTGGCCGACTTTACGCAAAAGTGGGCAGCAGAACGGGCCGCCTTGCGGGTCGGTGGCGTGCAGGCCCTTGCTATCGAATTAACAGTGGCCCTGCCCTGGCAGGAACAGCGTGGTGATAGTGAGATTTCGGCCGCAGCAGCCAACGCCTTGCAAATGATACCCGTGCTCAAAGACCACAATATCAAAGTCATGGTCGAGCACGGCTGGATCACCTTGACAGGCGATGTCGAGTGGGACTTCCAGCGCAAGACGGCCATCAGTCTGCTACGCCATCTCTCTGGTGTTACCGGTATCAGCAACCAGATCACGCTGCGCAGCAAGCTGGTCAGCCACGCCATCAAGGAAGAAGTGGAAGCGGCACTCAAACGCCGGGCCATAAGCGACATCAACAGCATTACCGTCAACATTGATGGCCCGGACGTGATTCTCTCCGGCAGCGTCCATAGCTGGTCCGAGCGCGCCTTGGCCAACCATGCTGCTGCCGGCATGCCCGGCGTGCGCGATGTCATCGACAAGATTTCCGTCATCGCCTGAACAGGCTGGCCGCCAGTCCACCCTCGGAAATTAAATTGCACTATGCCGGTTAACGCACAGACGCGGCGGGGAGCAGCGCGCATCGTGTGATTGATGTCGAGTGAATCCACCCGACGCAATCAGCAAGACCAGAGGTAAACGCAATGACTGCAATCACTGAAAAGCATGACACCGCAAAACCGGAAGACAGCAACGGCAAGGCAAATGCCGGCATCACCAGCACCGGCCCGGTCTTCAGCCAGAAGGGCAACACCGTTGAATCCGGCAAGGATGCCGCCAGGGACTCAGCAGGCAAAGCGCCCGGAAACATGCAGGACAAGACCACGGACCAAGCCAAGTCCTGAATAGCCGCAGCGTACCAGCGGGCAAGCCTACCTTTACGGCAGGGCCTTCCCCCCGAAACACCCTGGACTGCCTTGCGGCAGCAGCCTGGCGTTGATGTGTTGCCTGTCAATTCGCTTCGAGTTGATGGGCATTTTGCATGATGAACGGGCATGGTGAGCACACCTGCCGTCAACCAACCCGGATGGAGTCCGCTTGATGATCACGTCCCAACGCATGGAAAGCGACAGTTTTGGCAGCATCGCCGTAGCGGACGATGCACTGTGGGGAGCCGAGACCCAGCGTGCACTGCAACATTTCGCCATTTCAAACGAGCCGATGCCGCTAGCACTGATCCACGCGCTAGCCAGCGTCAAGCGGGCGGCGGCCCAGGCAAATATGGAACTGGGCTTGCTGGATGCCACCAAGGGAGAGGCCATTGTGCAGGCCTGTGATGAAATAGCCGCTGGCCAGCATGAGCGGCAGTTTCCGCTGTCAGTCTGGCAAACCGGCTCGGGCACGCAAAGCCATATGAACATGAATGAAGTGCTGGCCAACCGGGCAAGCGTTTTGCTTGGTGGCCATCCTGGCCAGCAGGCGCTATTGCACCCACATGATGAAATCAATATGGGGCAGTCCTCCAACGATGTCTTCCCCACCGCCATGCATCTGGCCGCGGCCCAAGGCATCCGCCACCAACTGCTGCCGGCACTGGGCAGGCTGCAACAACAGCTGCTTGCCAAATCGCAGGCCTTTGCCGGGGTGATCAAAATTGGCCGTACCCACCTGCAAGATGCCACCCCCCTGACGCTGGGCCAGGAGATATCAGGCTGGGTCGCCCAGTTACACCATGCCGAACAAGCCTTGCAGGGCAGCCTGCCCGCATTGTGCCAACTGGCAATCGGCGGGACTGCGGTAGGAACCGGTCTGAACACACATCCTCAGTTTGGCGACCGGGTGGCTGCCATCCTGGCAGCGCAAACCGGCCTGCCACTTTGCAGCGCAGACAACAAGTTTGCCGCACTGGCTGGACACGATGCCATGGTGATGACGCATGGTGCGATGAAAATGTTGGCCACGACGCTGATGAAAATCGCCAACGATATCCGCTGGCTGGCTTCCGGCCCGCGCTGCGGGCTGGGGGAGCTGATCCTGCCGGCCAATGAAGCCGGCAGCTCCATCATGCCGGGCAAGGTAAACCCCACCCAGTGCGAGGCTGTCACCATGCTGTGCTGCCAGGTGATGGGCAACGATGTGGCGCTGTCTATCGGTGCCGCTTCGGGAAATTTTGAACTCAATGTCTTCAAGCCACTGATTGCCTACAATTTTCTGCAAAGCCTGCGTCTGTTGAGTGATGGCATGGACAGCCTGGGTGAACACTGCATTGCCGGCATGCAGCCCGACCGCGAACGCATCGCCCAGTTGCTGGAGCGCTCACTGATGCTGGTCACCGCCCTCAGCCCTCACATCGGCTATGACCAGGCGGCCCGTATTGCCCGCCACGCACAACAGACCGGCTGTACGCTGAAGCAGGCAGCGCTGGAACTGGCCAGCATCAGTGAGGCCCAATTCGATAGCTGGGTGCAGCCTGGCAATATGGTGTAAGTGCTTGGTAACACTATCGTGCCGAATGTGCGCTTGCGCACAGTACATCCGCACTGCCGTTGCCAAGATTGTTTTCCATGTTCGGAACGGCAAGCCCCATCTGCAGGAGGCCACACCATGCGCAGCGCCAGTTATTTACGTGAATTCTCCTTTGGCAACGGGCAGATTGGTTTGTATTACGCACTGCCCTTGCTGGAACAGCAGGGCTTCGGTGCCATCTCCAGACTACCGGTTTCCTTGCGCATCATGCTGGAGTCTCTGCTGCGGCATGTGGGTGGCCAATATGTCAGCGAGGCCCATTTGCGCCAGCTCGCCAGCTGGCAGCCACAAGCACCACGCGAGACGGAAATTCCCTTTGTGGTGGCGCGCATTCTGCTGCAGGACTTCACCGGTGTGCCCCTGCTATGCGATCTGGCCGCCATGCGCGATGCCACCATTCGTCTGGGCCGGGACCCGGCGCTGATCACACCGAAAACTCCGGTGCATCTGGTAGTGGATCACTCGGTGCAGGTGGATTTTTTCCGTGAGCCCGATGCCTTGCAGCGCAATCTGCAACTGGAATACGAACGCAATGCCGAGCGCTACCGTTTCATCAAATGGGGCCAGCACGCTTTTGCCAATCTGCACGTCACCCCGCCGGGGCAGGGCATTGTCCACCAGGTCAATCTGGAGTACCTGGCACCCGGCCTGACCCGACAAGGCAAAATCTACTGTCCCGACACCCTGGTCGGGACCGATTCGCATACCACCATGATCAATGGCCTGGGTGTGCTGGGCTGGGGAGTGGGCGGCATCGAGGCGGAATCAGCCATGCTGGGTTTACCGGTGTTCCTGCTACAGCCGGATGTGCTTGGCGTACACCTGCACGGGCACTTGTCCACGGGAGTTACCGCCACCGATGTTGTCCTCACCCTGACCGAATTGCTGCGCAAGTCAGATGTGGTGGGGGATTTTGTCGAATTCTTTGGCAACGGGGCCGCCCGGCTCACCGTTCCGGACCGCGCCACCATTGCCAACATGGCTCCGGAATACGGTGCCACCGTGGCTTATTTTCCTCCCGACCACCAGACGGTGGCCTACCTGACGGCCACAGGCCGCGGCAGCGAACAGGTTGCCGCGTTTCAGGCCTATTTCCAGGCACAGAAAATGTTTGGCATGCCACGACTGGGAGAGATCGACTACAGTCGCGTCATCAATGTAAACCTGGCAGACATCAAGCCCTGCGTGGCCGGCCCGCGCCGGCCGCAGGATCGCATTCCACTGGACGCGTTGAAGCAAAGTTTCATCACCACCCTGTCCGCACCCACCGAGCGTGGCGGCTTCGGCAAGGGCGCTGCAGCCCCGGTCCGGCCAGCCGGATCGGCGGCAGACAAGCAGCTGACTCATGGCGACATCGTGATTGCCGCCATTACCTCCTGTACCAACACTTCGCATCCGGGCAGCATGCTGACTGCGGGTTTGCTGGCCCGGAAGGCGGTGGCATTGGGACTGGCGGTGCCATCTCATATCAAAACCTCGCTGGCCCCCGGTTCGCAAGTGGTGCGCGACTACCTGGAAGGTGCAGGGCTGCTGGAGCCACTGGCACAGCTTGGCTTTCGCCTGGTCGCCTATGGCTGCACCACCTGCATTGGCAATTCGGGACCGCTGGATCTGGCCTTGGAGCAACAAATTGCCGAGGGTGATCTCATCTGCGCTTCCGTCCTGTCCGGCAATCGCAATTTTGAAGCGCGCATTCATCCGGCACTACGCGCCAACTTCCTGATGAGCCCACCGCTGGTCGTGGCCTTTGCGCTGGCCGGGCGGATAGACATAGATCTGACTCGTGAGCCACTCGGTCAGGATAAACAGGGCAATGCAGTCTATCTGTCCATGCTGTGGCCAAGTCCGCAGGAAATAGACCGGGCCGTTCACGCGGCGGAAAATCCGACCAGCTACCCACGCCTGTACCAGATAGCGGATGACCCCTTATGGCAGGACCTGCCGCTTGAGACACAGCAGACATATAACTGGCCACGCTCCAGTTATATTGTCCGCCCTCCATTTCTGGATGATGTCACGCTACACCGCCTTCCACCCTTGCCACCGATACGGCAAGCCAGAGCCCTGGCGCTGCTGGGCGACTCAGTCACCACCGATCACATCAGCCCGGCCGGCAGCATTGCTCCCGACTCCTGTGCGGGAGGCTATCTGCAACAACTGGGTATCACGCCCCGCTTGTTCAACAGCTACGGATCGCGTCGGGGTAACCACGAAGTTATGGTGCGCGGCACCTTTGCCAATATCCGGATTCTCAACCTGATGTTACCGCCAGATGCCGACGGCAGGCCGATCACCGGTGGCTATACCCTGCATCAGCCTGATGGCATACAAGGTTTCATTTACGACGTGGCCCAACGCTATCAGACAGAAGGCGTGCCACTGCTGGTGATTGCCGGCAAGGAATACGGCAGCGGATCAAGCCGTGACTGGGCAGCCAAAGGCACCGCCCTGCTGGGAGTACGTGCTGTCATTGCCGAAAGCTTCGAACGCATTCACCGCGCCAATCTGGTTGGCATGGGCGTCTTGCCACTGCAATTTCGGGAAGACGACAGCATCAGCTCCCTCGGTCTGACTGGCCGTGAATTATTCACGCTTGAAGGGCTGGAGGATCAGTTGACCCCTGCACAGCCGGTGCAACTGCATATCGACTACCCTGATGGTCGCCACCGGGTCTGTAGCTTGCAATTACGTGTTGATACGCCGACCGAAGTCGACTACTGCCTGCATGGCGGGGTATTGCCTTATGTACTGCATCAATTGCTGAATGCATGAAGCCGCGCAGATCCAAGCGCGCAGGAGTGCATCCGCCTTACCGGCGGTGCTATTGATAACGACCAGTCTGGTCACAGAGCGGGCGCACTGCATGCTAACGATTGTGCAAGTCGCGATGATGGCTCCCATTGGCCATGTGTTTGATCAGCACAGATGCCCACCAGCGCCGATCCAATGGTTCCAGCACCATACTGGCTAGCGCCAGTCAGTACGGACACAGTACCAGCCTGCTCAGGATAAATACCCAGTGCACCGGCAATCGCATTGGCCACAATAAAGCCTGTTGAAGAAATGATCAGAAAAAGCGGAATAACCAGGCCAGGCAATGCTCCCCGGCCGGTTTTCGCATCAATGGTCAGCACGACTACGGCTACGGCGGCCACCATGGCTCCTTGCAACATCAGCCGGTCGCTGCCAATCCGACTGAGCAATCGCGCGTTGATTTGATTGGTCAGCATGATGTCGATCATCGCTATGCCGAATAGTAGGCCATACAACGGTGGCGAGATGCCATAGCCGGTGATGTAGGCAAAAATGCAGCCATAGAAGCAGGCCCTTGTTCCGGCATAGCCCAGTAGTCGACGGTGGCGCAATTGCTGCAGATCAACATGAGCTGCCCACTGACATGCACCTTGACTGCATGGCCGTCCCTCTCCAGTGCCCAGGCATACAAACCACCATGGGTGGGTAATCGAAAGTTGACGCAGAAGGACTGGCTGCAGGCCTGCCAGTGGATGGTTTGATACTTGGGAAGGAGGGAGGGGCTTGCTCATGCGGTTATTCTACCGATTGGACGCAAGCCCTGATATGTGCAACAAAACCCTGTCAGCGCATTCGTGCGCCGTATCAGGACTGAATCTGGCTTTGCAGATAGTTGGCCAGGCTGACATCCTTGATCAGGCTAAGCTGAGTCTCTAGCCAGTCTATGGTTTCTTCGCAGTGTTCCAGCAGTTCCTGTAGCAGTTCGCGGCTGACGTAATCCTGCTTCTGTTCACAATGGGCAATGCCATCCACCAGTTGCGGGCGCTGTACTTCTTCTTCGTAGCGTAAATCACTGCGCAGGCATTCTTCCACGGTTTCACCGATGTGCAGCTTGCCCAGGTCCTGCAGATTGGGTAGCCCTTCCAGAAACAGGATGCGTTCTATCAGCTCGTCGGCTTCTTTCATCACCCGGATCGACTGCTTGTACTGATAGTCGTTGAGCCGCTCCAAGCCCCAGTTACGGAACATGCGCGCATGCAGGAAATACTGGTTGATGGCGGTCAACTCGTTACGCAGCACATGGTTGAGCAGTTTGATGACGGTTTTGTCTGCTTTCATGGATATTCCTTACGCCATCTGGCTTTGCAGGTAGTTGGGGAGGCCGGTCAGTTCGATCAGTCGCAGCTGTTTTTCCAGGAAATAGGCATGATCCATTTCGGTATCATCCAGCTGGACCACCAGCATTTCTCGGCTGACATAGTCTTCGGCCTGCTCGCACTGGGCAATGGCTTTTTTCAGTTCGCGCGTTACCTTGTACTCCACCGCCAGGTCGGACTTGAGCATTTCTGGCACAGTACTGCCGATTTGCAGGGCTTCACGCTTGCTCAGATCCGGCTTGCCTTCCAGAAAGAGAATACGCTGGATGATGGCCTGGGCATGTTCGCGCTCGTGGGCGGATTCGTGCAGTGCTTTCTCAGCCAGCTTCTGCAAGCCCATGTCGGCATACATCTCTCCATGCAGCAGGTACTGATCGACGGCAGTCAACTCCCCTGCCAGCAGGGTATTGAGCAGATCAATAATGTCTTGTTTGCCTTGCATGTGAACAATCCTTCCAATAGTTGTATATGACAGCACCGCGAAGTGGCAGGGGTGGGTCCGGCATCACAGCCCGGTCGGCTGGCCTCTTCCCGGCCTTGATGCGTCAAGATGAATTGTAGCGGCGATGACAGCGCGCTGTGCATGGCCGCTACATGATCAATTTTGCATGCCAGTATTTACCGATATTTGCCGGGTGGTTTTACCCTGTCAGCCTAGCCGGAAAATACTGGAAAGTAAGCCATTTTCGCAGGGTTTTACCACGCAGGCATCCGCCATGCGCAGCCGCTCAGGATAACCGTGGACTGCCCATCAGGCGAATCAACGCGGTCTGCAGCTCGGAAACTGCCATGCAAAGTGCCTGAACCAGCGGGTGCTGCTCGCTGATGTCCTCATGCTGACGGCAATAATCCTCCAGTGCCTGGCAACTGTTTATAAGCTGGCCGGCGTTGATAATGCGGGCCGCACCCTTTATCTGATGCGCCACACGCGCAACACCGGCGGCATTGCCCAGCAATACCAGGGACTGCAATGACTCCATATCATCGCGCAGGCCCTGCAGCAGGTGCTCCAGCAGCTGCTGCAGCTGCTCGTCCTCCATAAAGGACAATTCATCCAGGCTATAGCTGATGCTGCCTTCCCCAGCCACTTTATTGTCGCGCCCGAGCATATGCTGCTGCAGACAGGCACGCAGACCGGAGAGGCTGATGGGCTTGAACAGGCAGTCGTCCATGCCGGCAGCGCGGCAGCGTTCCTTTTCGTCAGGCAGGGCATTGGCAGTAAAGCCAAGCAACAAAACAGGCGAACGCTGTTCCTGTTCCTCTTGCTGGCGAATTGCCTGCGCCAGCTGGTAGCCGTTCATCTCTGGCATGTTGCAGTCGGTGAATATCACGTCGAAGCTACCCTGTTGCCACATCATCAGCCCTTCCCTGCCATGCGGTGCGACCGCGGTCTGATGCCCAAGGTAGCGCAGCTGCTGGGATAGCAGCAGACGGTTTGCGGCATTGTCGTCCACCACCAGGATACGCAGCCTGAGCTTGTCGGCCTGCGATTGGGCGACTCCGGCATCCGGAGCGACCGGTTCGACATAGGGGTGATCGGATACCGGCAAGCGCAATTCGATGTCCAGCCGGGTTCCATCATAGGGTCGGCTGCTAAGCGCAAGCGATCCTTGCATCATTTCGCACAGCGTACGGCTGATGACCAGTCCCAGCCCGGTACCGCTGTGGACATCGCGCGCCACACCGCGCGCCTGGCCGAAGGGCAGGAACAGACGCTGCTGATCCTCCTCGGAAATACCGATACCGGTATCAGTAACCCGGATCTGCACCAGCAGCTGCTGATCCGGCAGCACGCTCTGGCGGACTCGTACCGTCACGCTGCCCTGGGAGGTAAATTTGATGGCATTGCTGAGCAGATTGGACAGAATCTACTTGAAGCGCAGTGGATCGAGCATGACCTGCCACTGAACCGGCGTAGCCGGATCGACATCCAGAAACAGGCCCAGCTGCTTTTGCCGTGCCAGACCATCAAAGATACGCACCACCGAGTTGGCCTGCTCCAGCAGATTGCATGGTTCGGGATTCAGGCTCAGGTGTCCGGACTCGATGCGGACAATGTCCAGAATATCGCCGATCAGCCCCAGCAAGCCCTGCGCCGAATCATAAGCCACCTGCAGCGAGGGCTGATCTACCACGCCATGGTCGGCCTGACGCAGGGCCAGTTCCAGCATGCCGATCACGGCGCTCATCGGCGTACGGATTTCATGGCTCATGGTGGCAAGAAAGGTGGTTTTGGCCTGGCTGGCCTTGTCTGCCTGCTCTTTGGCGGCTTGCAGTTCTTCAATCAGCTGGCGACGCTCGCTGATGTCTATCCAGCCGCAGATGACACCACGGATCACCCCTTCGGTATCCCGGAATGGTTGTATCCAGTGAAAGGCCGACACATGCTGCCTGTTAAGCATTACCTCCCGGTCACGCTGGATCGGCACTCCGTACTCGATCGCTAGTTGATAATCCTGTGCCAGCGTGGTGCGGGTCTTGTCGTCAATATCGATAAGGCCGCCAATATTGTCGCGATGGCTCATGGCCTCTTCCCGCGTCAGGGCCAGCGCTTGCAGATAGTGTTCGTTACAGCTTAGCAACTGGCCTTTCCGGTCCAGCACATAAACGGGATAGGGTGTGACATCAATCAGCGTGGTCATGAAGTTGAGCTGGTCGTTCAGGGCCTTTTCCGCAGTCTGCCGCTTGGCAATCTGCTTGCGTAAACGGTTATTCCATACCAGTGAAACCAGCAGCAGAATACTGGCCACGGCGATGACCAGATAAATCAGTCCCAGGCTGTAGTCATACCAGCTCTGATTGCTGGCACCAACATTGGTACGCCAGCGTTCGTTGAACAGGTTATCCAGATTTTCCGGGCCGATGCTGAACAGGGCCTTGTTGATGATGGAACGCAGAATGACCTCGTCCGTCTGCATGGCCAGTGACAAGACATTGGTGGGCAGACCGGTGATGTTTACCTCTCGCAATTTTCCATTGAACAACAAGGGCAGGTAGTAGCGGCTGTTCATGGTGGCCACCAGCGCCATGTCTGCCTTACCATTTTCCACCATGTCAAAAGCAGAAACCGGATTGTTCACTTCCTTGAAAACGGCACCCGGCAGAACCTTCTCCCAATCCATGCTGGCAATCAGCCCTCGGCTTACTGCGATAACCTTGTTGCGCAGGTCAGATACATCTCTGGGTGCATCGGTATTTACCCGGACCACCAGATTGTATGAAAGCGGCGTTACCGGCTCGGACAGCAACAAGTTATTGCGGCTGCCACTACCATGGACGGACACAATCGCCAGGTCAGCCTGGTTATGCAGCATCAACTCCAGGGTATTCTCCAGCGAATGGGATTTCTTTACTTCCAGACGCACTCCGATACGCGGCGCAATCAGATCCAGCAGTTCGGCTGTCGCCCCGCGCCATACGCCCTGATCATCAAAAAACGAAATCGGTGCCAGCGTATGACTGGCGGCCACCCGCAAGACCGGATGTTGTTTCAGCCACTCCCGCTCTTCTGCGGTGAAGGCGATGGGAAACGCGTAAGGCTGCAAGAACATGGCCCCACCGCTCCAGCGCTGGATCAACTGCTGCTGTTGCTGCTCGCCCAATTGCCCCAACACCTTGTCCACCACGCTTTGCAGCCGGCCTTGGCCCTCCGGCATGGCAAACGACCAATTGCTGTCCCAGCGTGCACGCCGGATGATGCGCAAGTCATCCACCAGGTTCTGGTTGGCTTCATAGTTGACACCGGTGGCATCACCCATGAACAGGTCGATCTGGTGTGCCTGCAGTGCGGCCAATCCTTTGGCTACCGAGTCGAAATAGGCCAGGTCCGCTTCGGGATAAATCTCCCGCACAAGCGTTGGGGAATGGTATAGCGGCCGCATGCCAATGCGTACCTTGTGCGGGTTAGGTTCCTCATACCCCACCATGATCGGCATATCGCGCAGATAAGGTTTGCTCAGGTGCATTTTGTGAAGCTGCAACTCGAAGGGCGTAACTGCACTGACCAGGTCAATTTCCCCGCGGGCAAGCGCCTCCAGAGCTTGCTGACGGCTGGCGTAGTGGAGCACCTGCGGCTTCAGCTTGAGTGTGCGGGTGAGATAGCCGAAAACATCGGCACTGACACCCTGAAATGTGCCACTCGGGCTGCTGATATCCAGGGGCGGCAAATCCCTGGCAACACCCAGTCGCAAGCTTGGCCGCGACTGCAGCCATTGCTCATCTTCCACAGTCAGGCTCAGGTTGCCAGGAATATTCAGTGGCTGGGCCTGCAATGACAATGACTGCGGCGCAAGCACTGCAGCGGCCATGGCAGGAATGGCGAGCAGACAACACCACACGATAAACCCGCGTAAAAATAAGTGCATGAATTTCCCGCTGCCTAGGGGTTGGAATGCCCCCGTCTGTTTTTATTCATCCGTGTGTAGTGCCCATAAAGCCCGGGGCTCTGCGATCGGGAAGACCAGATAGAGGCAATCTGGCCTTCCTGCAAAAGATACGTGGACGCTAGTATTTTTCTAGCAAACATCTTCTGGAGAGTATTGGTGAAATTTCCCAAAAACACTAAGTATGACTTTTAGACAGTTGCATTTTGACAGCGAGATGGGGTCGGTACTGCCGTGGGAGGCGTCAGGCTCGGGAGCAACTTCAAGAGGGGAAAGGCAGAATCAAGAAATGATTCTTACAGGATACGACAACAGCCTTACTGCAGATCCTCCACTTTTTCCATTTTGCGGGTTCGGATATCCACTACCCGGTGAATTTCTACCCGGATTTCTTTCTTGTACAACAGATACATCAGCTTTGCTGCCTTGCGAGCTTGGTCGTGCGTGGTATGCCATGGCCCGCTGTCATCAACGCCGAATTCCGGTGAAATCAGGCGTAATCGATACATTTTGCCTCCGTTTACTCAACTTTACGTATTCATGCGTGCATTTGATTGCATGATGCCAGAAAACCCCTGCCACGCGGGAAAACGCCAAAGAAAAAGCCGGCAATGCCGGCTTTCTGGTCATATCTGCCACAAGGATTCAGTCAGCTCTGCACGTGGATGGAATGGTTCAGCGGGAAACGGACCGCAGCCATTGCCGCGGCAATCTCGCTTTCACGCCCAGCCCAGTAACCCAGCCGCAGCAGACAGTCAATCGCTACCAGGGCGGCATCGATCATGAAACGCTCAGCCACCAGCAGATCTTCGACCTCCGCCAGAGACAGGCAAACATGCTCGGCCACTTCGCCATCCTGATTACAGGGCTGTTCGCTGCCGGAAAGCCACAAGTCGTAGACATGCAGCCATTCGCGATGCAGGCCACGTTGTACCGGTCTTTCCGCCAGCAGCAAACCGGTTTGCGGCAGCAGTTCCAGCCTATCTGCCGGAATGCCGGCTTCTTCCCAGCCTTCGCGCTCCAATGCCAGTTCAATCGATTCGCCTGCGGCAATTCCGCCGCCCATCAGATTGTCCATGCGGTTGGGGTCAACCGCCTTGTCCGGGCTGCGGCGTCCCACCCACATTTTCACCTCACCGGCAGCGGTGCGGGTGAGGCCATTCAGATGCACGGCCCGGCTGGTTAGCCCCAGCGGACGAAAAGCGGCGCGCTCCAGTTCAAACAGGGGGGTGGAATCCGGCAGGAAGGCGGTGAAGTTTTCATTACGCCAGCCATTGAGCCAACCGGCAGCCTGCCAGCGCCGTGCGGCCTGGTTCAACTGGATGCTGATGGCGGCATAGTCACCAGCCACCTTGCAGACGAGTCCTTCGGGCTGCAAACCGAACAAATCGGCTTCGCTTTCCAGCAAACGCGCCAGCCAGACCTGATTGACACAGCCCATATGCTGGCCTGCGATAAACAACGGGGTGAATGCGCTGCGATCGAAACGGGTGATCTTGGCCAGATACCCCAGAACTCCATCCACTTGCATGATGACTCCGAACAGACTGCCTATTGCGGGAAGGCGCCATCATAGGATGCAGAACCGGTTTTGCCCAACTTTTTCAGCATCTTGCGTGCTGAAAACGGATATTCCATTTGGAAGTGTTGCAGAAATTCACCTGCGCACTGCACCCAGCAAATCTGCCAGCCCGGAATGACGCTCCGGCGCCAGCTGCACGGCATGGGTCCAGACCGCATCGCTGCCTGCTACGGCAAAGCGGCTGCGCGCGCGGGTAATGGCGGTGTAAACCAGTGCCCGGTTAAGTACCGGCGCGGGGCTGGCCGGCAATTGCAGCCACACGGTATCAAACTCCGAGCCCTGGCTTTTGTGCACGGTCATGGCAAACACGGTTTCATGCTGTGGCAGACGACCGGGAGCAAACTCGCGCCAGCTGCCATCTGCGGCAGGAAAAGCCACCCGCAAGCCCTGGGTACGTTCCACCGCAAAACCGATATCGCCGTTGAACAGGCCGACACCGTAATCATTGGCGGTAATCATCACCGGTCTGCCGGCATACCAGTCGCGCCCGGCCTGCTTGCGTCCTTGCTGTTCCAGCTGGGTTTCCATGCACAGGTTCACCTGTGCCACCTGACTGCGCTCGGCTGCCAGCAGCATGAAGCGGGAAAACGCAGCCTGCACTTCATCCAGCGGTCTGTCTGCCGCAATGGCATCCAGATAAGGCCGATACTGCTGCCACAAGGCATGCTCTGCCAGCTCCTGCAGCTGCGAGATATCTGTATATTGGCCAGCCTGTAGCAACTGCAAAGCGGGTAAAGCGGCACCGCGGTTGACCAGGCCGGCCAGCGCACCGATGCCGGAATCAGCACGGAAGCGGTGGCTGTGCGTTAGTAACACAACACTATCGGCCAGTGCAGCAACTTGCCCTTCATCAGGCGGCAGCGTACCGGCACCAGCCTGCTCCATCCAGGCCCGTGTTGCCGGCAGGTAGGCCAGCTGGCTGCACAGATCTCCCAGCACCGCACCGGCATCCACCGAGACCAACTGGTCGCGATCACCCAGCAAAATCAGCCTGGCCTGTGACGGCAGGGCCTCGAGCAGACGCGCCATCATGGCCAGATCTATCATCGAAGCCTCATCCACCACCAGTACATCCAGTGGCAAGGGCTGGCCGGCATGGAAACGGGCCTGTGCCGCACCAGGCCGCAGGCCCAGCAGGCGATGCAGGGTTTGTGCCTGCTGCGGCAGCTGGCTGCGGACGGTATCGGCCACAGGCAGTGTGTCACGCGCGCTGCGAACCGACTCACTCATACGTGCGGCAGCCTTGCCGGTGGGCGCTGCCATGGCCATCACCAGCGGGCGTTCAGCCAGCGTGGCCAGCATGGCCAGCAAGCGCACCACGGTGGTGGTCTTGCCGGTTCCCGGCCCGCCAGATACCACCAGCAGCCTTTGCCGGGCTGCCAGTGCCGCGGCCTGTTTCTGCCGGTCTGGCTGCAGGTTTTGACTGGCGGGAAACAAGGTATCGAGCACCTGCCCGACCTTGGCGGCATCCTGTGGCAAAGTGGCTGAGGCCAGCTGAACCAGGCGGCGGGCCAGGTTTTGTTCGTCAAACCAGTGATGGGCAAAGTACAGGCGGCCAGCCGCATCCAGGATGAGCGGGGCATAACTGCCCGGCGCACCCAGCAAGGGCGAGGCTTGCAGGTTCCGCCGCTCCGGACGGTGGCCGATGGGCAGACAGACATGGCCGGACTGGTTGGCTGCTGTCAGTTCGCTCACCAGAGCCAGGGTATTGTCATCCAGAGACGGATCCAGCCGCAAAAACAGCTGTGCCAGCTGGGATGGGAGCAATGGTTCGCTGGCTGGCTGGTTCATCCGCGCGGCTTTTGGAAAATGGCCTTGAGCTTGCCATTGGCTTGTAACTGGCTAATGGCCCGGTTAAGGGCCGGCACCCAGTGGCGATATTGCGGGTGAACCCGTAGCATCACCGCTTGCACGCTGATCATGCCACCCGGTTCGCAGCGCAACTCTTCCGGCAGCATGCCAAGCCGTTCAATCTGCCGCCGCTCCAGCACCACGGCCTGCAAGCGGCCCAACCGCAACTTGCCCAGCGCCTCGTTTTCACCCTGCGACAGTTCGTAGCGCACACCATTACGCTGCAGGTCGGGCTCGAATGCCACCAAGGGCTGCCCTTGCAGCAGGCCAATTGTCTGACCATGCATATCCTCCAGCGTGCGCGCGGCACGGCTACTGCCGGCGCGGGTGCACAGCTGGTAGTCCAGCGTACCGATGGGCTGGGTATAAAAACCGCCCACCGGCGACAGACTGCGCCAGGCGGGATTAACCCCTACCTCCACATCCAGCCTTGCGATTTCAAACAGCTGCTGGATTCGCAGCGCCGGATAGTATTCGATCTCGAAACGCACGCCGCTGAGCTTGCCGATCTGCTCCAGCGCTTCGCGGTAGATGCCAGCCATCGGGCTGTCCGGCGTGAAATTGTAGGGACCGGCATTGTCCACGACCACGCCTGCCCGCAAATTCACCTCGGCAGCCTGCGCCGGGGACAGCAGCAGGCAGCACAGCAGCAACAGGAAACTACGCACCAAGCCTGGCCTCCAGCGCGGCGCAGATGGTGCTGAGCACCTTGATGCGGGCGTAATATTTGTTGTTGGCTTCCACCAGCGTCCACGGCACCTTGCTGGTGCTGGTGCGATCCACCATGTCGCTGACCGCCAGTTTGTAGGCATCCCATTTTTCACGGTTGCGCCAGTCTTCCTCGGTAATCTTGAAGCGTTTGAAACCGGTTTCTTCGCGCAATTTGAAGCGGGCCATCTGTTCTTCATTACTGATGGCCAACCAGAACTTGAGCACGATGGCACCGTTTTCACTAAGCTGGTGCTCGAAGTCATTGATTTCATAATAGGCACGCATCCAGTCCGGTTCGCGGGCAAAACCTTCCACCCGCTCCACCAGCACGCGGCCATACCAGGTGCGGTCGAAGATGGTGATGCCGCCCTTGCCCGGTACCTGGCGCCAAAAACGCCACAACCAGGGCTTGGCACGCTCTTCCTCCGTGGGGGCGGCAACCGGAATCACCCGGTAGCTACGGGCATCCAGTGCCTGGGTAATGCGGCGGATGGTACCGCCCTTGCCAGCGGCATCATTGCCCTCAAAGGCCAGCACCAGCGAGTGATTGCGAAAGCGCTCGTCCCGAGTCAGGCTGTTTAGCCTGCCTTGCAGTTCCGCCAGCCGCTTCTTGTACTCGACCTTGTCCATTTTCTGGTCCAGCTGCAGCGTGTCCAGAATCACCTTGTCGTCGATCGGTGCCAGCAGCGGCGGCGCTTCGGAGGCATCCGCCGTATGGCCGTTCTGGCTCATGCGGTTGCGGATGGCCTTGAGGATGGTCTGACCCACGGTCAGGCTGCGGAAATTGGCATCCTCGCCATCCACCACGATCCACGGCGCATAGGCCGTGTTGGTCAGGCGGATCATGTGCTCGCCATATTTGCGTATGGTGTCGTAGCGCTCCATATTGGCCTTGTCGTCGGCCGTCACGCGCCAGCGGGTGGCCGGGTCTTTTTCCAGCTCCTTCAGGCGCTTGCGCTGCTTGTCCTTGGTCAGGTGGAACCAGAACTTGAGAATCAGCGCGCCATCCTGGCTGATCATGCGTTCCAGTCGCATGATGTCGAAGATTTCACGGTCGAAGGCGTCGTGGTCGATCTGCTCATACACCCGATCGAACAGGGCATCCGAGTAGTAAGAGCCAAAAAACATGCCGATACGCCCCTTGGCCGGGAGTTTCTGCCAATAGCGCCACATCCAGGGCCGGGCGCGTTCTTCGTCGTTGGCCGTGGAGAAGGCCACGGTGTCGATCAGGCGCGGGTCCAGCCACTCGTTGATCAAGTTCATGGTTTCGCCACGGCCAGCACCGTCAAAACCGTGGATCAGGATCAACACCGGAAAATCGGCCTTTTCTTTCAGGTCGTACTGCACATCCAGCAGCGCCTCACGCAATACCGGTACCTGTTCGCGGTAGCTGTCCTTGTCGATGGCATGGCCGATTTCTGCCGATTCAAACATTCCTGTCTCCTGGGCTGACCCGCAGCCATTATGCGATCCTGCCACGCCGGGCAGGTCTGATCTTTAGCAGTCTACTCTATGCCAATGGCAAGGCAATGCCCAGCATCCTCAACACAGCAAAGCATCCAGCGCTGCCAGCAAACCGGCCGAGGGGCGGTCGTGCCACACCCCCATGCCTGGCTGACCCATGCCGCGTAGATAGAGATAGCGCACACCGGCAAAGCGACTGGCAAAATCCTGACCCCGGGCGGTGAAATAACGCTGCAGGGCCACGCAGTAAATCAGGTATTGCAAATAGTAATGCTCACGCGCTACCGACTGCAGCAGCGCCGCCGGGGCGTAGTCCTCTGCATGGTTACCCAGGTGATTGGACTTGTAATCCGCCAGATAAAACTGGCCGCTGGCTTCGAATACCAGGTCGATAAAACCCTTGAGGTAGCCATGCACCGTGTAGAAATCCAGCCCGGCAGCCGCCTGGCGCAAGGGCTCGGCCAGGCCGTAGGCGGGATCGGCCAGCACCGCGCGCAGGCGGGCCACATCCAGCTGCTGCACCGGCAGGGTGAATTCCATCTCCACCAGCCGTTGCCCCGGCCTTACTGCGGACAGGCGAACGCCAGGGTCAAGCTCGGCATCCAGCGTCTGGCGCAGCAATTGCATGGCCGCTGCTTGCCATTGCTCGGCAAAGCCGTGCCGGCGCAATTGTTCGGCCACCGGGGCCTGCAGTTCGGCATCGCTCATGCCGAAGTCGATGTTCTCGAACATGGCATGCAGGCAAGTACCGGCCCGTGCACCACGCGGAAAGGCAAACGGGCTGTCGGCCGGCGGTACCTCATCCTGTTCCTCCGCCAATGCAATCTGGCTACGGTCATGGTCTGGCCGTTCCGTGGCCTTGCTGGCCTGCCCATGGGTGAGTGAGGTAAAGCTGGCAACACGCCACGGGCTGTAAACCGTCCGCAAGAACAGGCGCGCACTATAGTCCTGCTCTGCCTCCTGCGCCAGAGGCAGTGGATTCACGCTTTGCTGCAGCGCCCGCACTGTCAGCGCCTGTGGCAGGGATTGCTGCCATTGTGCCAATTGGCTTTCCAGCTGGGCGGCATTGAAATCCAGCTCACGCAAGGCAGGCAGATCGGGACAGTCCTGCGCATGCAGCAACCAGGACAGTGCTGCGGTCTGCATGTCCTTGACCCAGCCCCAGGCCAGGTACTGCCGATGCTGGGCACGCGTCAGCGCCACATACAGCAGGCGTAGTTTTTCCGCCAGCATTTCACTGCCGGCCTGCTGGCGCACTGCGGCATCAGCCAGTACGTCCGGAGCCAGCATGGCCCTGTCTTCAGCGCGATAGCGCCAGAAGCTGGTATTACGGCGCTCCAGTGCGCCATCCCACAGATAGGGGCAGAACACCACCGGGTATTGCAGACCCTTGGAGGTGTGGATGGTGACGATTTTCACCAGAGCGGCATCGCTCTCCAGCCGCAGCATGGCGTCCTCGCCTCCTGCCGGGCGGGCAACCCTGGCTTCCAGCCAGGCCAGCAAGGGGGCCATGCCGTGGCGGCTGTCACTTTCGCTTTGCAGCAGCTCGGCCAGATGCGACAGATTGGTCAGCCGCCGTTCGCCATCAGGCAAGGGCAGCAGGCGCAGGGCAAGCTGCTCGCGCGCCATGAACTGCCGCCAGGCACGCATGAAGCCATGTTCCAGCCAATACTGGTGGTCGGCAGCATTGGCCAGCAGCCGGGCTTCCCAGCGGGCTTCGTCTTCTACATCGCCCAGTAGCCGGGCTGCATCCAGGCCGTACAGTTCGGTAACCAGCGCAATACGCAGGCGGCTTTCGCTGGCCGGTTCGGCCCAGGCGCGCAGCAGGGCCAGCATCTCGCCGGCTTCCCGGCTGGCAAACACGCTTTCCTGGGTAAGTGCCACGCTGGGCACACCGCGCTCGGCCAGTGCCTGGCGCATCTGGTCGCCCTGACGGTGGGTGGATACCAGCACGGCAATATCGCCCCCGCGCAAGGGGCGGCGCTGTTCGGTCTTGATGATGGCCGCCCGGTCCTGTGCGGCCAGGGTCAGCAGGCGGGCAATTTCATGGGCGCAGCCCTGGGCGCTGGCGCGGGCGGCACTGTCCTTGTTCAGCGGTTTTTCACTCTCAGGCGCTTGCCACAGTACGGTGAAGGCTGCGTCGTCGTCGTCCACCTCCAGCACTGCACCGGAGCTGGGTGCAGCATGTACCGGCTGGTAGCCGATATCATCCAGCAGGAATGGCCGGCTGCGGCTGAACAGCTGGTTGACGGCAGCCACCAGCGGCGCATCGGAACGGCGATTGGTGTCCAGTGAGTACTGCTGTGCAGCCGGGGCATCGCCACGTGCATCCAGATAAGCAAAAATGTCGGCACCACGGAAGCTGTAAATGGCCTGCTTGGGGTCGCCCACCAGAAACAGTGGCCGCTGTTGCAGGGCAAAGCAGTGGCGGAAGATGTCGTACTGGATGGGGTCGGTATCCTGGAATTCGTCGATCAGCGCCACGCGGAAGCTGCGTGCCACGGCGGCAGCCAGTTGCGCCCCGCCAACCGGGTCGGCCAGCGCATTGCCCAGTTCGGTGAGCAGATCGTCAAAGCTGCGCACCCGCTCCTGGCTGCGGCGGCGGGCCAGTTCCTGGTTGACCCAGTCAATCAGCTCCAGCTTGAGCCCGGCCAGCGACAATTGCAGCTGCGCCAGATAGCCGTCCCAGGCCTCCAGCCAGTCACCGATGCGCTGGAACAGCGCATGTTCCGGCGCGACAAAACCTTTCTTCATGCCCTTGGCCAGTGCGGCCGGGGTCAGCCGTGTCAGTTGCTTGAGTGCGTCCTTGCCGACAATGGGCAGGCTGTCCGGCTCGGCCAGCCACTGCTGCAGCTCGGCCAGACTGCGCTCAAGCTGGGCCGGGCTGTGGCTGGTGGCCTTGAAGCCCTCCGTCGCCAACAGCAGCTCACAACCGGTCTGGATGGTGAGGGCATCGCCGGCCAGGCTGTGCCAATGCTGTTGCACCAGCTGCAGTGCCTGCTGCAGATCGTGAGCAGAGGGCTGCACCAGCTGCAGGTAGGGCTTGGCCAGCCAGGGGCGGATCTCCGTCAGCCAGCCATCCGGCGTTTCGCCAGCTTCGGCCAGTACCTGCGACAGCAAGGGGCTGGTTACCACCCGCTGCCGCCAGAAATCATCCACCACCTCCACCAGCAGGCGGTCGTCGTCGCTGACCAGCTCGGCAGCAAAGGTTTGGCCGCTTTCAAAGGCGGCATCGGTCAGCACGCGCTGACAGAAACCATGGATGGTGTAGATGGCGGCGGCATCAAAGCCGCTGATGGCCGCCTGCAGCCGCTGTACCGCCAGATCACGCCCGCTGCCCGCCACAAAACGGGCGGCCAGGGCCTGTAGGAATGGGTTGGAAGTGGGCTCGCCCTGCAACACGGCAAGAAAGTCACTCAGTTGCTGACGCAGGCGCTCGCGCAGTTCGGCGGTGGCAGCCTTGGTGTAGGTCACCACCAGCAGGCTGTCGATGCCGGGCGGTGCTTCGTTGTCCACGTCCTCCAACAATAGGCGCAGATAAAGCGCGGCGATGGTCCAGGTTTTGCCGGTACCGGCAGAGGCTTCGATCAGGTTGACGCCCGCCAGCGGGCAGTTGAGTGCGTCCAGTGCTTGCAGACTCATGCCTGCCCCTCCAGCCTGGCTACCAGCGGCAGCAACAGGGTTTGTGCCAGCTGGGCAAACAGCGGATCTGCCAGCGGGTCCAGATGACGGAACACCAGCCGGTTAACCGGTTCTTCACCCTGCGGGGTGGCAAAGTCAGCGACGAAGCTAGGGTCCCACTTGTCCAGCGCCTTTTCTAGCGCCAGTTGCGGGGCATCCTCCTGCTTGTACAGCTGCTCGGCATAAGCCCAGCTGGTACGGCCAAAAAATGGCAGTGGCTGCTGCTGCCCCTGCTGCCAGCGCACCACCCAGGCTTCCAGCAGCATGGTGGCATCCGGCTCATCATCCAGATGATAGTGGCCGCTGTCGTCATACAATATTGATTGGCAGGCGATGCCAGCCGGACGCGTTGCGCACAACAGCAGGTGCACAAGCCACCATTCCAGTCGTTCGGCTGCATTCATCTTGCCGATCACCAGCCGGATCTGCCCTTCCGGCCGCAGGCCACCCAGCTCACCAGCCAGCGTGGTGCCATGCAAGGTAAGGCTGACTGGCACCGGTGGCAGGGTAGTTTCGGTCAGCACCGCGGGCAGGCGGTGCGCCAGTCTCGCTGAGCTGGCGGTTTCACTGTCCAGCCAGGCCAGCCCCAGTTGTGCCGGTGGCAACAAGCCGGCACCGACCAGCCGCTGCCGGACAGGAACTACCGGCTTGCCAGCCAGCATGCGTTCCACCAACTGGGTACGGATGGTGCGGCTGGCGTCCCGGTCCACACTGAAGGGTTCGCGCACCGGCAGCTCTTCTGCCTCACCATGCAGGCGTATGGCCAGGCGCTCGGCCAGCCAGGCACGCGGTGGGTTTTTCCAGAAACGGATAAAGTCATTTACATGCACCACACTGCTGGTCTTAGCCAGCGGCAAGACACCGGCAAACGGCTGCGGCTGAGCAGGCGGTGCCGCCAGGGCGGAGGCAAAGCTGGGGTCGAAACTGGCCAGCTGCGTATCCTTGCCGTCATAGCTGCGCGGTGAAAAGGGCTGCAAGGGATGGCGTACCAGCAGTTGCCCCGCGGCCTCATCGCCACACATGGCCTGGAAGCAATCCAGCAGTTCGGCAATCAGTGCAGATGGCGGCAACGGCTCGTTATTGCGGGCGGACAGGCCGACATAAGACAGATACAGCCGCTGGCGGGCTGACAGAATGGCTTCCAGGAACAGGTAGCGGTCGTCAAAGCGGCGCGAACGGTCGCCCCGGCGCGGGTGACGTGCCACCAGGTCGAAGCTGACTGGACGCTCATCGCGTGGATACGCACCATCGTTCATGCCGATCAGGCACAGCACCTTGAAGGGGATGGAACGCATCGGCACCATGGCGCAGAAGGTGATGCCGCCAGACAAAAAACCTAGCGGTGAGGCCACGGTGAGCTTGCGCTGCAGCCAGTCGCGCAGCACCTGCAGGCTGAAGGGCTGGGTGAAACCGGCCATGGCGGCATCATCCACCAGTTCCTGCAGGGCGTCGCGCACCACATCCAGCGCCAGTTCCGCCTCATCATCTACCGCAAACAGCTGGTCGATGCCTTCCAGCAGGCGTGCCGCCCAGCCAGCGGCATCGGTGGGGATGGCCCAGCCAGTGGCCAGCGCGTCCAGCACCGCATAGCAGCTGGCAAAGCGAGCCAGCACCTCGCCCAGTTGTCCGCCGGCCCCGCCCTGTGGCAGCAGGCCGGCAAACAGGCCGCTATCGTCCCCGGCCATCGCCGGAGGCAGGATGCTGCCCAACAACAGCCGGTCCAGCCCCCAGCGCCAGGTAAACAAGGGATCGGCGGGCAGGCCCAGCGCTGCCTTGTGGGCGGCATCGCGGCCCCAGCGGATGCCGCTCTGCCGCACCCAGTCCTGGATGAAGGGCAGGTCTTCGGCTTGCAGGCCGAAGCGTTGCAGCAGGGCCGGGCTGTCCAGCAAGGCCAGTACCTGATCGGCAGCAAAGCGCGAATCCAGCAACTGCAACAGTGTGCCGATGGCGGCCAGCAAGGGCTCTTCGCGCTCCACCTGCCGGTCGGCAATGGCATAGGGCAGGCTGGGCGCATCGTCGCGCTTGCCAAACACCGCGTCGATATACGGTGCATAGCTGTTGATGTCCGGCGTCAGCACGGCAATGTCGGCGCTGCTGAGCGAGGGGTCATCCGCCAGCATGGCCAGCAGGCGGTCTTTCAGTACTTCCAGTTCGCGCATCGGGCCGTGGGTGGCATGCAGCTCCACCGAGCCGTCATCCGCCGCCAGCCACTGGCCATCCTCGCCCGGCATCTGTAGCTGCAGGATGTCGCGCTGCAAGCGGGCCAGCAGGCTGTCACCGGCCGGTTCGGCAAACAAGGGCCGGGCGTCCAGCTCGGCATCGGCGGCAATCAGTTCGAAAAAGTCGCGCCCCTGCTTGCCCAGCGAGGCCAGCAGCGGGTGGCCTTCGGTGGCGAACAGATCGCCCTTTTCACGCAGCTTGAGCTTGCGCCGGTTATCGACAATATCGCCCCAGTAGGCTTCGCAGGGGTTGAGGGTGAACAGGCAGACATCGGTGAGTTCGGCCAGGCGCTTGATCAGCGCCAGATACATCGGCGCCAGGCTGGCAATGCCAAACAGGGTGATGCGCTCCGGCAGGTGTTCCGGCCGCAAGGCGGCAAAGAACTCGTCCAGCATGCGTACGCGGTGGCGGCCAGGGTCCTGCGCGGCCAATTGCTGCCACAGCGCGGCCTGCCAGGCTTCGTCATCGCCCAGATCCAGCCGCTCTCCGGCTTCCCAGGCGCGAATCCAGTCCGGGCGGAACACCAGGTACTGGTCGAAGATGTCGGCCACCTTGCCGGCCAGCTCGAACGCAGCCGCCTCGCCACCGGCGGCATAGCGCTGCAAGGGGGCAAACACCTCGCCTTGCAGGGTGGGCAGCAGTTCCATCAGGCGCCAGCTCAGCACTTCCGGGCTGAATGACGATTTGCGCGGCAAGCCGGGAATGGCCTTTTGCATCAGCCGCCAGGCAAAGGCAGCCGGCAAGACAAAGTCGGTATTGGCGGCAATGCCGCATTGCTGCGCCAGGTCCAGTGTCATCCAGCGCCCCATGCCCCGGCTTTGCACGATCACCGTTTCGGCGGCAAACGGGTCGCTCAGCGGCTGTGCCTGCAACATGGCGGCATAAAGCTGGCCCAATTGCTCCAGACGATTGGACTGATAGAGAAAAAGCATGGTCAGGAACGCTGATGAAACGAAGGCTTCAGTGTACCATCAGCCTTTGGCCCTCATCACCCCATGCTGAAGGCATAACCGGCAGGCAGAAGCATGAACACTTATCAGATTCTCAAGCATGCACACATGGGCATGGCCTATCTCACCATCACCCTGTTCGCCCTGCGTGGCGGGCTGATGCTGGCCGACAAACAGCAAATCCTGGCCAGCAAGCTGCTGCGCATCCTGCCGCATGTGATTGATAGCGCGCTACTGGTACTGGGCATCACGCTGGTGGTGGTGGGCGGCTGGCCGCTGCTGCAAACGCCGTGGCTGCTGGCCAAGATAGCCGGCCTGCTGGCCTATGTGGCGCTGGGCACCATCGCGCTGAAACGCGGACGCACCAAGCAGATACGCAGCATCGCCTTGCTGGCCGCGCTGCTGGTGGTGGCGTATATCGTGCTGGTGGCCAAGACCAAGCTGGTGCTGCCGTTCTGACCCGGATTCCCGGATGAGGGACGGCCTGCGCCGTCCCGGCAACGCCCCACTCCCTACTCCCCCGTCCCCCCATCCAGCCGCTTGACCCAGAACAAGTCCCGCGCTGCAACGCTCTGCTAATGTCTGGCGGTTTCAATTGTGGACATCTTGCCATCATGCCTGCCACACGCCCCCTGCCGGAGCTGGTTTGTCCGGCGGGCAGCCTGCCTGCCCTCAAGGCAGCCGTGGATAACGGTGCCGACACCGTCTACCTCGGCCTGAAAAACGACACCAATGCCCGTAACTTTGCCGGGCTGAATTTTGACGACCGCACCGCCCGCGAGGGCATCCACTACGCACACCAGCATGGTCGCAAGGTGCTGCTGGCCATCAACACCTATGCCCAGGGCGGTGACATCAGCCGCTGGCATCGCGCCATCGACGAAGGCGCGGCACTGGGAGTGGATGCCATCATCCTGGCCGACATCGGCCTGATGAAATACGCACGCAACCGTTACCCGGACCTGCGCCTGCACATGTCGGTGCAAAGCTCCGCCACCAATTACGAAGCCATCAACCTGGCCCAGGAAATGTTCGACATCCGCCGCGCCGTACTGCCGCGCGTGCTGACGCTGGACCAGGTCAAGCAGGTGATCGACCACACCAATGTGGAAATCGAGGTATTCGGCTTTGGCAGCCTGTGCGTGATGGTGGAGGGCCGCTGCCTGCTGTCCAGTTATGCCACCGGCGAATCGCCCAACAGCCACGGTGTGTGCTCGCCAGCCAAGTTCGTACGCTGGGAACATGGCCAGCAGGCACTGGGCGCACGACTGAACGGCATCCTGATCGACGAATACCAGCAGGGCGAACCGGCGGGCTATCCCACCTTGTGCAAGGGCCGCTTCGAAGTGGAAGGCGACACCTATTACGCACTGGAAGAGCCCACCAGCCTCAATGTGATGAGCATGCTGCCGCAGATCATCGACATCGGCGTGGCCGCCATCAAGGTGGAAGGCCGCCAGCGCAGCCCGGCTTACGTTGCCCAGGTCACCCGCACCCTGCGCGAGGCGCTGGATGCCGCCGGCCGCGAAAGCCAGCGCTTTGCCGTGAAACCGGCCTGGACCCAGGCGCTGTCCAAGCTGGCGGAAGGCCAGCAACAGACGCTGGGTGCCTACAACCGGCCCTGGAAATGACACACCGTGTGCCGGCAGGCAAGCGCCGTGCCGGACTCACAAGCAGGCCTGACATGAAAACATTGCAACTGACACTGGGCCCGGTACTGTTTTACTGGTCCCGCGACGATATCCTGCGCTTTTACAGCGAAGCCGCCGACTGGCCGCTGGAAACCATTTATCTGGGCGAGGCAGTCTGCTCGCGCCGCCAGCAATTGCGCGGCCAGGACTGGATCAGCCTGGGACGCGAACTGGCCCAGAACGGACGCCAGGTAGTGCTGTCCAGCCAGGCGCTGATCGAAAGCGAATCCGATTTGCGCCGCCTGCGCAAGCTGGTGGAAAACGGCGAACTGCAACTGGAAGCCAACGATCTGGGTGCCGCCCGGCTGGCACGCCAGCAAGGCCAGCCCTTTGTTGCCGGCCATCACCTCAACATCTACAACGCCGACACCCTGGCCCTGATGCATTCACTGGGAGCGCGGCGCTGGATTCCGCCAGTGGAGATGGACCGCGACACGCTGTCAGCCGTGCTGGGCCAGGCGGCGTTCAATGGCGTACAGATCGAAACCGAGCTGTTTGCCTGGGGCAGGCTGCCACTGGCACTCTCCGCCCGCTGCTTCACCGCGCGGCATTACAACCTGTCCAAGGACGACTGCCAGTTCCGCTGCATGGAGCACCCGGACGGCCTGCGCCTGAACACGCGCGAACAACAGGCCTTCCTCACCATCAACGGCATCCAGACCATGTCCGATGGCTGCCACTCCTTGCTGCCGCACCTGGCCGACATCAGCGCCATGGGCATAAGCGCCCTGCGCATCAGCCCGCAATGGCAGCACACCGCCAATGTAGTCAGCGGCTACCGGCAGGCCATCGACGCCATTACCGCCCAGCAAAAACCGGCGGTGGACCTGAGTCCGTATTCCGACAGCCGGCTGGTTGACGGCTACTGGCGCGGCACTGCCGGCATTGCCGCCATAGGAGAAACCCACCATGCGCATTCCTGACCTTACCCTGCCCCCCAGCCTTGCCAGCGTCCTGGGCAAGCTGCCCAGCTCGCCACCTTGCTGGGCACTGGTTACCACCCTGAACCAGCTAAAAAAGCGCGAGATCCTGCCGGTGGACATGAGCCTGCTGGCCGGGCACAGCTTCGAGGTACACATTCTGGACGCCGACATGCGTCTGCACTTTGTTGCTGACATGGAACGCTTCAGCGTAGGCAGCACAACGGGGGAGCCTGATCTGCGCCTGAGCGCCAATCTGGCCGACTTTGCCCGCATGATGCTGCGCGAAGAAGACCCGGACACCCTGTTCTTCAATCGCAAGCTGATTATCGAAGGCGATACCGAACTGGGGCTGATCGTGAAAAACCTGCTGGACAGCGTGGACTGGAGCACTACTCCGCTACAACGCTTTATGGCGGTATAAACCGCCCCCGCACCGGCAAGCAAAAAGCCCGGCATCTGGCCGGGCTTTTACATGCAGTAGCGGCTGAACCTCAGCTCATGAGCTGGGCAGCAGCCTTGCGTTTGGCCGACAGATCCAGCCCCGGCAGATCCGCCATGATATCCGGGTGATCCGCCAGTTTTTCCACCACAAAATCCACGAACACGCGGGTTCGCGGGGCGATATGGTCGCGGTGCGGGAAGCAGATGTAAATGGAGCGCTCCAGCGACACCACATCGGTCAGCACCGGTTCCAGCTCGCCACTGCGGATCAGGTGCACCACCTCGTGCCCCGGCAACTGCGCCACACCCATGCCCAGACGCGCCAGCTCGCACACAGCCTCCATCTCGTTCAGGGTATAGGTGCCGGTCACTTCCAGCGGGATACGCTCGCCGCGACGGTCGAATTCCCATTTGTACAAACGACCGGAAGTCGGAAACTGGAAGTTGATGCAATCATGATTGCTCAGCTCTTCCGTGGTTTCCGGGCGGCCATTCTTGTCCCAGTAGTCCGGCGATGCCACCACATATTGCGGAATCTGCGCCAGATTGCGAGCCACCATGCGACTGTCCGGCATCATGCCGATACGCACACCGACATCGTAGCCGTCCTCGATCAGGTCGCTGAAATGGTCATCCAGGCCAAAGAACACACGTACCTTGGGATAACGTTCGCAGAACTCACCCATGATGGGCAGGATGAAACGCCGACCAAAGGAATTGGGCATGCTCACACGCAGATGCCCGGCCGGTTCGTCACGACTGGCCTTGAGCTGGTTGATGGCCGAGTCCAGATTGTTCACCGGTCCGCGGCACTGGGCATAAAAACGGCGCCCATCCTCAGTCAGCGTCAGCTGCCGGGTGGTGCGGTTGAACAGGCGCACTTCCAGCTCCTGCTCCAGTCGGGCAATGCTTTGACTGATAGCCGCCGGAGACACCCCCAGTTTTCTTGCAGCATCCGAGAAACTGCCATTCTCGGCGGTGGTCATGAAGACCATCAAGGCTTTTAAAGTATCCATAGCTGAAACGTTCCCTGAGCGGCATTAAACCCATGCAGCTGACTTGATGTAGGACATCCCCGCCCCAGCCACACGATTTGCCAGCTTCATTATTAAGTAGATCTTCTTTAAAAAGCGTACACCAGTTCCAGCGAATAATGAAGTTTGACTTATGTTTCTGGCCTTAAATACCAGCAATCTGTTTCAAATTTCACAAACCGGTGCCGCCACTATCTGTACAAGACAAAAAAACCATTCATTTCCGAAAGCAGACAGGGCATTGCCAATGTCATGTTATACCAGTTTCAACAGGTAACGCTCCCTGCTGGAAGCGCCACATAGGCCAAGGTGCAGGCCTTACAGGCAGAAGACACAACAGCGTCAGACACAATGCTTACGCAAGACAGGCCCAGAACCAGGCTGTTGCACCTATGGCTCAATGATCAATATTGTGCAAACAGGGCATAAAAGAAAGTTTCACCTCAAACCATCCTGCCGTGCACAACCCATCCGCCAAACCAGCAAGACAGCAAGACAGCAAGACAGCAATGCCGTACACCACATGCCATCTTGCATCGGCGGCACCTGGCATGACCATGTCTTTTATCAAGACAGATCACCTTGCACTCCATGACAAGGCATAAGCAGCCAGCGTAGCGATCCTGGCCACCATCACCAATCACTCCGCAAGCTCAAGGAAAACAGAAAGACGAATTCACAGGAATCTTCCCTTTGGGCAGGAAAATCCAATGCAAATTGGAAGAAATTTCTGACAAATCTTATCGACCACGAAGAAATTACTTATTCAGCATGCCGATCGCTCTACTTGGTGTGTTAGCTACTGGTTTCGCTTGCCAAGTGCTTAATAAACTCCAGACCAACCAGCACCACAATGGAGTCGGGCACGGTCACCTTGCCGCTGCTTCATGAACCACGCTGGAACATTGCAAGCAGATCACCGCCCTGGCCACCCGATACTCAAGGTCCTGTCATCATGCATAGCAAGCTACCCTTTGCCCAGCCCTTACCCGGCAATCTGACTCCTGCCAGTCAGAAAACCTTGCTGGAATGGATACACAGCGCAGGCCAGATAGAAACCGAGAACGAATTCAAACTCTATCTGGATCATCTGCAATCCCAACTGCCCACCAAGCACATGGTCATCACCCTTGGGCGCATCAACCAGCACCAGCAATTACAGCGGGTGGAAAAAGTGGTGAACGTCAGCTTCCCGGAAGACTGGGTCGAACACTACATGAGCCACAACTACATCAGCTGCGATCCGGTATTGCGTTCGGTGATGGGACAGGGCCCCATCCACTGGGCCGACAAGTTCTCCCGCGCCAAAGGGTTGCAGGAGAAACAGTTCATCCAGGAACTCAACTCCATCGGCATGGGAACCGGCGTCAGTTTCAGCGCCTTGTCCGAACGCCAGAATCTGGTCTGCGTGCTATCCGTTTCCGGCAGCGAGATCGGCAAGGACAGCCAGCTGACCGAAATGCTTAATAGCCTGCTGCTGCATCTGCGTCAGGCAGCAGGTCGCGTGGCCAACCTGGCACCGGCCGCACCCGCCACCATGCCGCTGTCCCAACGCGAATTCGACATTTTTCACTGGATGAGCCACGGCAAAACCAACTGGGAAATCGCCACCATCCTTGGCATCAGCGAACGGACCGTGAAATTCCACGTGGCCAACATCATCCGCAAGCTCAATGCCAACAACCGCACGCATGCCATCGTGATTGGCCTGCAGCTGGGATTGACTACCGTGGCAGGTGTGACATGAGTCGCTGGCAAGACGGCAAAGCACGCCTTACAGCCAGTAACGCCGCAGCTGGCTTGCCGCTAGAATCGCCTCACCAATTGCGCTGTCGCTGTGCAAAGGCCAGTACAAGCGCATGCGGTGTTTCAATCTGCAAGTCTCTTCTTGATTGACCCATGCACTCACCTGAAATATTCGGCCCCGTTAATACGGGGTCTTTTTTTATCGTTTCACCCTTCCCTGCATTCAGTCCGCCCGGCATAAAACCGGCAATCGCCTGACAAGACCCTGTCACAAGCCGGGGCGATTTGTTACAGTCGCTGCTCTTGCTGATTCCTTTGCCTGCCGGCCATGAATGCCTTCACCAGTTGCAACCCTGCCACCGCCGAGGTGGTTTTTACCCGTCCGGGCTGGAGCCGGGATCGTCTGGATCTTGCCCTCTCACAACTTAAAAACGCACAAATCCGCTGGGCCGCGCTATCCGTATCGCAAAGAGCGGAGCGCTTGCTGCAGCTGGCCATGCAACTGGAAGCCAAGCGCGAAGAGCTGGCCGCGCTGGTTACACTGGAAGTAGGTAAGCGCACGGCTGAATGCCTGGCCGAGATCGACAAGTCAGCCCAGTTGATCCGCTACTACGCCGAACTGGCACCAGCCCTGCTGGCACCCCAATCCATACCGACCCAGGCCAGTCAGAGCGGGGTGGCTTTCGAGGCTCTGGGTTGCGTACTGGCAGTAATGCCGTGGAATTATCCCATCTGGCAATTGCTGCGCTTTGCCGTACCCGCACTGATGGCTGGCAATACCTGCCTGGTCAAACCCGCACCATCGGTACCGCAATGTACCCAGCGCCTGCTGGAACTGGTTCATGCCGCCGGACTGGACTGTCTGGATATTGCCTGGATTGACCACGACCTGGTCGAGGAAGCCATCCGCCGCAGCGACGCCGTGGCCTTTACCGGCTCCACGCATACCGGACGCATCATCGCCAGCCTGGCCGGCAAGCATCTGAAAAAGACCGTGCTGGAACTGGGTGGCAGCAATCCCTTCATCGTACTGGCCGATGCCGATATCGAGGCCGCCGCGCAGGACGCGGTCAATTCGCGTTTCCGTGATGCCGGCCAAAGCTGCAATGCCGCCAAGCGCATGATCGTGGTCCCGGAAATTGCCGAAGCTTTTGTCGCAGCCTTTGTCGCAGCGGCCAGCAAGCTGCAGCCAGGAGATCCGCGCGACCCGGCCACCACCCTGTCACCGCTGACGCGTGCCGACCTGCGCGAGGCATTGCATGCGCAAGTCATGGATGCCTGTCATCAGGGTGCGCAGTTACTGCTGGGCGGCCAGTTGCCGCCAGCACCGGGCTTTTTCTATCCGGCCACGGTGCTGGACCATGTATCGGATCGCTGCCGGGTCTATCACGAAGAAGTATTCGGCCCGGTAGCCAGCATTCTGCGCGCCCGCGACGAAGCCGATGCCATCCGCCTGGCCAATGACACGCCGTTCGGGCTGGGGGCATCCATCTATACCGCCGACACCGCCCACGGCTGGGCGCTGGCGCGCCAGCTGGAAGTGGGCAGTGTGTTCATCAACCGGCACACCAGCTCGGACCTGCGCCTACCCTTTGGTGGCGTGAAGGCGTCGGGTTATGGCCGCGAGCTGTCCGAGTTCGGTCTGTATGAGTTCGTTAATGTCAAAACCTACTGGCAGAAATAGTCGCCACGCCGGGGGGGATGTGCCGGCACCGGCCTCCTCCACCAGCGCAATATCATGATGTCCGCTGCCATGAAACCCTTCCTCCGGATCTCCCATAGCGCCTGGCTAAGCTTGCTGGTACTTGGCAGCTGCCTTGGCTATTTCCTGCTGATTGCCATGGCACCGGCGTGGCTGGCGCTAACGCTGGCCGGCTGGCCGTGCTCGATCCTGCTGGCCTTGCTGCTGTTTGTCCTGTTTTTCCTCATCACCCTGCTGCACATCCGCGCGGCAGAGCGAAAGCCATGATCATGTCGGCTGCCAGTATCTTTTTCCTGCTGTTTGTCACCACCAGCCTGCTGCTGACCTGGCAGGCGGCACGGCGCACCCGCTCGGCGGCGGATTTCTATACCGCCGGCGGACAATTGCCGGCCTGGCAGAACGGCCTGGCGCTGGCCGGCGACTACCTGTCGGCCGCCGCCTTTCTCGGTTCCATCGGCATGTATCTGGGCCAGGGCTACGACTCGCTGGTGTATGCCGTCGGCACGCTGGCCGGCTGGCCCTTGCTGATGCTGTTGCTGGCCGACAAGCTGCGCACCCTGGGCCGCTACAGCGTGGCCGATGTGCTGGCCAGCCGCTTTGATGACCGGCGGGTACGCTTGATGAGCATCATCAGCTCGCTCACCGTCACCGTGTTCTACCTGATCGTACAACTGGTCGGTGCCGGCAAGCTGCTGCAACTGCTGTTCGGCCTGCCCTATCTGGCCGCCGTGCTGCTGGTGGTCGGCCTGATGGTGCTACAGGTGGCACTGGGCGGCATGCTGGCCACCACCTGGGTACAAATGCTCAAGGCAAGCCTGATGCTGCTGTGTGCCTTGCTACTGGCCGGCGGCGTGCTGCAACGCTTTGATGGCAGCCCGGCACAGCTGTTTGCCGCGGTGCGCCGACTGGAGCATGGCTGGGCACTGCTACCCGGCAAGGCGCTGGCCGACCCGGTGGATGCCCTGTCGCTGGGCCTGGGCCTCAGCCTGGGTCTGCTGGGACTGCCGCATATCTTGATGCGTTTTTTCACGGTAACGGATGCCCGCGCGGCACGCCGCTCGGTGGGTTGGGCTACCGGATTAATCGGCTTGTTCTTCCTGTTGAACATCATCATCGGCTATGGCGCGCTGCTGCTGGTGGCTGCAGATGGCCGCTTTCATGATGCCGCCGGCAAGCTGCTGGGCGGTGGCAATATGGCGGCCCTGCATCTGGCCAGCCTGCTGGGCGGACCATGGCTGCAGGCGCTGGTTGCCGGCGTGGCCTTTGCCACCATTCTGGCGGTAGTGGCCGGCCTGGCCATGGCCGGGGCCAGTGCCGTCAGCCACGACCTGTACGCCCTGTGGCTGTGCCGTGGCGCTGCCGACCCGCGCCGCGAATGGCAGTTGTCGCGACTGGCCGTGCTGCTACTGGGCCTGCTGGCCGTGCTGCTGTCCACCCTGTTCCAGAACCTGAACATTGCCTTTCTGGTGGGGCTGGCATTTGCCATTGCCGCCAGCAGCAATTTCCCGGTCCTGCTGCTGGCACTGAACTGGCGCGGGCTGAGCGCGCGCGGCGCGCTGGCCGGCGGCTATGGCGGCATGCTGGCCGCCCTGTTGTGCATCATTACCGGCCCCACGGTCTGGGTAGGCATGCTGGGCCGGCCCGGCCCGCTGTTTCCCTATGCCAATCCGGCGCTGTTCTCGGTTCCGCTGGCCTTTGCCGCTGCCTGGCTGGGCTCGCTCGGCACCAGCAGGCCAAGCCCGTTGACGCCTCACGCGGAGGCGCAGACACTGCAGCAGACCACCACAGCCGTAGCAAGCGCCTCATCAACATCACAACAAGAACCCACGACATGACCACTCTCACCCTGTACGGCAACTGTTTTTCCGGACATAGCTACAAAGTGCGCCTGGCACTGATGCTGGCGGATGTATCGCATGATTATGTCCATGTCGACCTGGCCCTGCCACGCGCAGAGCGGGCGGAAGACTTCCGTGCCGTCAGCCGCTTTGGTGAAGTACCCGTACTGGTAGCCGACGGCACCGCCATGTGCCAGTCCAATGCCATCCTGCAATGGCTGGCCGACAATTACGGCCGGCTGGATGGTGCGCCCGGCGAGCGCCAGCTGGTGCGTGAATGGCTGTGCTGGGAGAGCAACCGCATCGGTTTCTCCCTGCCCAACCTGCGCCTGGCGCGCAAGTTCTTCCCGCAGCCGACCGATGTCACCGCCTGGCTGGAACAGCGGGTACGCGCCGATCTGGCGGTACTGGATAACACGCTGAGCCAGCATGCCTACCTGATCGGCAGCACCCCGACCATTGCCGACCTGTCGGCCAGTGCCTATCTGTGGTGGCTGGGCGATGCCGGGCTTGACCTTGCCGCCTGGCCGCACGTTGCCGCCTGGCTGCAACGCATCAGCCAGTTGCCCGGCTGGCAGCACCCGGATGAACTGATGGCTGCCGAGATTCCCGACTGACCTGCCCCAAGGAAGACGCCATGCCCGATCTGCTTGCTGACCTTGCCGCCATTGTCGGTGCCGGTCATGTGCTGACCCTGCCGCAAGACACCGCGCCCTACACGCTGGACTACCGCCGCCGCTATCAGGGCCAGCCGCTGGCCGTGGTGCTGCCGGGCAGCACGGCAGAAGTGGCCGCGCTGCTGCGGCTGTGCCAGCACCAGCAAGTGGCGGTGGTGCCGCAAGGGGGCAATACCTCCACCTGCGGCGCAGCCACCCCGGATAACACGGGCCGCCAGCTGGTGATTGCCATGCAGCGGATGAACCGCCTGCGCGCCATCGATACCGCCAACAACAGCATCACGGTGGAAGCCGGCATGACGCTGGCCGTGCTGCAACAACTGGCCGTAGAGGCCGGTCGCCTGTTTCCGCTGTCGCTAGCCAGCGAGGGCAGTTGCCAGATTGGCGGCAACCTGTCCACCAACGCCGGCGGGCTGGCGGTACTGCGCTACGGCACCATGCGCGAGCTGGCGCTGGGACTGGAAGTGGTGCTGCCGGATGGCCGGGTGCTGCATCAGCTCTCCGGCCTGCGCAAGGACACCAGCGGGCTGGACGTGAAACAGCTATTCATCGGTGCGGAAGGCCAGTTGGGGCTGATCACCGCGGCCACGCTCAAGCTGTTCCCGCTGCCTGGCGCGCATGCCACCGCCTGGCTGGGGGTAGACAGCAGCCAGGCGGCCATCAACCTGCTGTCGGCACTGCGCCAGGCCTTTGGCGACCGGCTGACCACCTTTGAAATCATGTCGCAGCCCTGTCAGCAGCTGCTGGAAAAGTACCACCCAGGCCAACTGCCCTTCATCCAGCCCTGGGCGGTGCTGGCCGAGCTGTCCGACAGTGGCGACAGCCACCAGCTGCAGCAACTGCTGGTGGACTGGCTGGCCACGCAGAACCTGCCAGATGGCGTGCTGGCGCACAGCGAGGCAGACCGGCAGCAACTGTGGCAGTTGCGGGAAGCCATGTCGGAAACCCAGAAGCGCGACGGCCCCAGCATCAAGCATGATATCGGCCTGCCCAGCTCTGCCATTCCGGCGTTTCTGGAACAATGCGCGACCGCACTCAGCCGGGCCTTTCCCACGGTACGCATTATCGCCTTCGGCCATGCCGGCGATGGCAACCTGCACTACAACATCAGCTATACCCGGCCGGACAATGCCCATTTGTTTGAAGACGAGGACAGCGTCAACGCCATTGTCTACGACCTGGTGTATCGCCATCAGGGCACGCTGGCTGCCGAGCATGGCATCGGCCAGTTGAAGGGCCACTGGCTGCAACGCTATCAGGACCCGACCGCCCTGCAGCTGATGCGCGGCATCAAGCAGTTGCTGGACCCGCTGGGCCTGATGAACCCGGGCAAGTGGCTGTCACCGCCCTGATAGTTACTGCTCGCCCAGCCGGCTGGCCAGCCGGGTGATCACCCCGCTCCAGTCGCCCGGCTGGGACTGACGGCATAGCCGCACGGCGGGATACCACGGGCTGGCCTCCCCCTGCCAGCCCCAGCGCCAGTCGGTATGGCAGGCCGACAGCAACAGCCAGCACGGCAGGCCCAGACTGCCGGCCAGATGCGCCAGCGCGGTGTCCACCGTCACCAGCCCGTCCAGCCCGGCCAATACACTGGCCGTTGCCGCCAGATCATCCAGCCCCTGCTCACCCGCCACCAGGGTGGGCCAGGCGCTCAACCATGCCTGTTCTTGCTCATCCACCGGTAATTGCAGGCTGATCCAGTGGATGCCGGGCAAGGCCAGCAAGGGTGCCAGCAAGCGGATATCGGGCAGCGAACGATGATGGTCGAACGGATGGCGGGCATGGCCGCGCCACACCAGCCCCAGCCGGCGCGGACGACCTGCCGATGGCAAAGGAGGCCTGGCATGCTGGGGGAAATGTGCCGGTGGCGTGGTGGCCGGGTCCGGTCCCAGCCAGCGCGGCAGGCTCATGGAGAATACGTGGCAGTCATGTGGCGGCACGGTCATGTCCAGGCGGTGCAAAGGCAGGAATTCAACCGGACAAGCCAAGCGCATGCCCTGTAACAGGCGGATCAGTTCCGGGCGGCATACCACGCTCAGACGCGCCGGCTGCAGCAAGGGCAGATAGCGGCAAAACTGCAATGCATCGCCCAGCCCCTGCTCGAACCACAGCAGCAGGTGGCGTCCGGCCAATGGCTCACCCTCCCAACGCGGTGATGACAGGGTAGGCAGGCCACCACGCAATGGCAGGCGCTGCAAGCGGGCATCCAGCGCTTCCCAACCGGCACTCCAGCGCCCCAGTGCCAGGTGCAGATAGGCCAGATTCTGCCGGAAACGCGGTTGGCCCGGTGCCAGCTCCACCGCCCGGCGCATGGCGGCTTCCGCTTGCTCCGCTTCACGCAGCTCACTGCAGACCACACCCAGCGCATCATGCAGCGGCGCATGGCGGGGATGTTGGGCAATGGCTTGCTGCAACAACGGCAGGGCGGCGGCGGCATTGCCCTGCTGCAACAGGCCATTTGCCTGATTGAGCAGCAAGTCCGGCGGCGGTGCCGCCTGCAGCAGCGCTCTTTGCAACAAACTGGCGGCCTCATCCCAGCGCCGTTGCTGCTGACAAATCAGTGCCAGATTGTTCAGCGCTTCCGGATGCTGCGGCGCATGCTGCAAGATCCGTTCCCAACAGGCTCGGGCGGCTTCATCCTGCCCTTGCTGCTGATAGAGACTTCCCAGCAGCGCATTGCCAGCTTCATCATCCGGCTGCTGCTGCAGCAGCACCTGCAACAGTGCTTCCGCTTCTTCAAGCCTGTCAGTCTGCGACAGCAGCAGGGCCAGGTTGTACCGCACATCCAGCCCATCCCGGGTATGGGCCGTGGCCTGCAGTGCCTGCCGGTAACATGCTTCCGCCTCGGCCAACTGCCCAGCCTGCGCCAGCAGTACCGCCAGATTGCCCAGACTGCCAGCGTGCCCGGGCTGCAGGCGCAATTCCGCCCGGTAATGTTGCTCCGCCAGTCCCCGCTCTCTCCGCTCGCCGTACAGGCAGCCCAGGTTGTAATGGGCATCGACCACGCTGGGGTCCAGCTGCAGCGCCTGTTGCCAGCACTGTTCAGCCAGGGACTGCCGTGCCAGCCGGGCGGCACAGACACCAAGCAGGGTCCAGATCGGCGCATTGTCCGGCTCCGCCTCCAGACACTGCTGTGCGGCCTGCAAGGCTGCGGGCAGATCCTGCTCCGCCAGCAGCGTGGCGGCACGCAGTGCCAGCGGTGACAACAACATGACTTCCTCCCTTATCCTGACGGCCCTGCCGCCTTCGCGGCCATGCTACAGCCGGAACTTGGCAAATTCTCCATTCATCTGCCCCGCCTTGCCAGCCAGACCCTGCAGGGTGTCACTGGCCTGCTGCAGCATGGCATCGTTTTCCAGCACCCGGCTGTTGATCTGCTCCGAGCTCTGCGCGATCAACGTACTGGCATTATGCTGTTCCTGAGTTGAATGGGAAATTTCCGACATCTTGCCGACCACTTCCAGCATGGAGTGGCGGATGGACTGGATATTCGCCACCGCCTGCTGGGTCAGCAGCACGCCGTCGTTCACCACCGTCACCGTCTGCTGTACATCGCCCACCGCCTTGCCGGTTTCGCTGCGGATGGCGGTAACCATGCCGGCAATCTGCACCGTGGCTTGGGCAGTGCGTTCGGCCAGCTTGCGCACCTCGTCCGCCACCACGGCAAAGCCGCGGCCCTGTTCACCTGCGCGCGCGGCCTCGATGGCGGCATTGAGCGCCAGCAGATTGGTCTGATCGGCGATATCGCGGATGACATCGGTAATACCGGAAATCTGCAGCGAGCGCTGCTCCAGTGCTGCCAGCATGCTTTCCAGCGAGCGTACCGACTGCACCGTACTTTCCATGCCCTCGGCCAGTTGGTGCATGCCCTGGGCACCGGATTCCAGCCCCTGCCCGGTAGCGGAGGCTAGTTGGTCAGCCTCACGGGCGTTATCCGCAATATGGGCAATACTGACGGTAATCTGCTCCAGCGTGGCGGCATTGGAAGAGGACATGTCGGAGATGCTGCGGGCGCGCTCGGCCACATCCAGCACCTGGGTTGAAACCTGCCCTACCCCTTGCACCACCCCGCCAGCATCGTCGCGCAGGCCACGGAACAGGATGGCCAGTTGGCTGACAAACTGGTTAAAGGCCTCGGCGGTGGCCGCAATTTCGTCCTTGCCCTTCAGTTGCAGCCGCAAGGTGAGATCACCCTCGCCATGCGCAATGTCCTGCATGGCATTTTTCAGCGCCACCAGTCCACCCAGCATGCGCCCCAGCAACACGCTGGCCAGCGGAGTGAGTAGGGCAAAAACCAGCACGCTCAGGCCGGCGACACTCAGCAGCAGGGTATTGAGCGGTGCCAGGATGGCATCGCGGTGCGTGGCCAAGCCAATCAGCCAGTCGCTGTCGGGGATCCGCTGCACCGACAGCAGCATGTCCTGGCCATCCAGCACCACCCGCTGCAGGCTGTTGCTGCTTGCCAACTCGGCCAGACGGGCGCTGGTCAGCTCCGGTGCCAGCTGGCTGATGGGCTTGAGCGTCAACCCGGCCTGCGGATGGGCCAGGATGGTGCCCTTGCCATCGGTGATGAAGGCATAGCCATTACCACGCACCTGCAGGGACAACACCGACTTCACCAGGCTGTCGACAAACACATCACCACCGGCCACACCCAGTGTGCGGTCTGCCTGGCGAATCGGCGCGGCCACGGTAATGGTGAGTTTCTTGCTGGCTTCATCCACATAGGGCTCGGTCACTACTGCCTTGCCAGCCGCCACGGCCTGCTGATACCAGTCGCGCGTGTTGACCTTGTAATCGGCGGGCGCAACCCAGTCATCGGAGAACACCGAGCGCCCATCGGCATAGCCTGCATAATTGACATTGAAACCGGCCCGCGCCCCTACCTTGAGAAAGCGCAGGGCGTCCGCCTCCTCCGCCGCGCTGGCCTGGGCCGTGATCTGCTGTTTCTTGTCATCCAGCCAGGTTTTCACCACGCTGCCCTGCCCCTTCAGCGCCGAATCAAACTCGTGATTCAGGCCGCTCAGTATCTCGCCCCGCATCTGGATGAAGACAATCAGCACCAATACCAGGCCGAACAAGGCCATCAACAAGGCATTGAAAGCAATCAGTTTGCTGCGCAAGGATTTCATGTTTCCCCCTACCGGACTGGTGCCGGACTTGATTCTAGCCATCATGGCCGGTCCTGCCTTGCGGTGTGGAATTACCGACCTTTCATCTACTTTGACATTAAATTATGAAATACTTATTTACAATTTGATCCAGAACAGCAAAGACGGTTTGCAGCAGGTAATGCATGCACGATGCCTGTTGCAAGGCGGCACAAAAGACACAGCAGAGGCAGGCAAGAACAAGTGCAAGCCCGGCTGAAAAATGGGCGAGGATGCGCAGGCAAAAAAAATCCCCTGAGGGTTCTCAGGGGCCAACACGAGGAAGAAACATCTGGCCGGGGTTACCAGCTCGATGCTTCGAGGGGCTAACACCACAAAAGACCTTGCGGTCTTCAGTGCGATGCACAATTTAGCGCAAATGCTCTATTCTGTCCATTCAATTCAGCGGCTTATCCCTCATGCCCACTGATAATCCTTGAACATTTCGCGCAACTTCATCTTCTGCAGCTTGCCGGTGGCGGTGTGCGGCAGCTCATCCAGGAACACCACATCATCCGGTGTCCACCACTTGGCGATCTTGCCTTCGTAAAAGCCGATCAGCTCTTCACGCGTGGCGCCGGCACCAGCCTTTAGCACCACCACCATCAGCGGGCGCTCGTCCCACTTGGGATGCACTACCCCGATAGCCGCAGCCTCGGCGACTGCCGGGTGGCCAACCAGAATGTTTTCCAGCTCGATCGAGCTGATCCACTCGCCGCCAGACTTGATCACGTCCTTGGTGCGGTCGGTAATCTTCATGTAGCCGTCACGGTCGATGGTGACAACGTCGCCGGTATTGAACCAGCCATCCTCGGTATGACAGTCGTCCAGCTCGCGCTTGAAGTAGCGCGACAGCACCCACGCCCCCTTCACCTGCAGATTGCCAAAGGCCACGCCGTCATTGGGCAGCGGTTTGCCTTCATCATCGACAATACGGATAGCCACACCGTAAATCGGGCGGCCCTGCTTGGTTTGCAGTGCACGTAAAGCAGACGTGTCGCAGCCCTGATGCTTGAACTTGGGCGTACTGGTTGTGCCACAGGGCGACAGCTCGGTCATGCCCCACAGCTGGCGCAACTCGGCACCATGCTCGGCCAACTGGTCAACCATGCTTTCCGGTGCCGCAGAGCCGCCCACGATCACACGCTTCAGACTGTGTATTTTCAGATGATTCTTCTGGCAGTGCTGCAACAGCATCATCCAGATGGTGGGCACGCCGGCGGCCATGGTGACGCCTTCGCTCTCGATCAGCTCGTACAGGTTGACCCCGTCCATCTTGGGTCCGGGCAACACCAGCTTGGCCCCGTTCATGGTGCAGCTGTAGGGCAGGCCCCAACCGTTGACATGGAACATCGGCACCACCGGCATGATGGCGCCCTGGGCCGAGATATCCAGGCTGTCCGGCAGCGAACTGGCAAAGGCATGCAGCACGGTGGAACGATGCGAATACAGCACGCCCTTGGGGTTGCCGGTGGTGCCCGAGGTGTAACACAGGCTGGAGGCAGTGTTTTCGTCGAATGCCGGCCACTGGTAGTGGTCGCTGTGGCTGTTGACCAGGTCTTCATAGCACAGCAGGTTGTCCAGCGGCGTCTCGCGCGGCATGTGGGCACGGTCGGTCAGCAGGACAAAATGCTGCACGGTGGTGAGCTCGGCTGCAATCTGCTCCACAACAGGCAGAAAGCTCAGATCAAACATCAGCACCTTGTCTTCGCCGTGATTGATGATGTAGCTGATCTGCTCGGCAAACAGGCGCGGATTGACGGTGTGACAGATGGCACCGGAACCAGAAGTGGCAAAGTAGATTTCGTAATGGCGATAACCGTTCCAGGCCAGGGTGCCAACAGTATCGCCATGCTGCACCCCCAGGCCGGCCAGGGCATTGGCCAGCTGGCGGCTGCGGCGTGCGGCTTCACGGTAGGTATAGCGGTGGATCGGGCCTTCCACAGTACGCGACACGATCTCGCTGTCGCCATGATAGGTTTCGGCATGTTGCAGCAGGGCAGAAATCAGCAGCGGCTGATCCATCATTTGTCCACGCATCTTGTTCCCCTCTATTGTCGTGGTTTGTGAGTCCATCAAAAGACCATATGCATTTTGGGGCATTTGCTCCAATCATATTTTCTGATGCCATCCGGAAAGACCCGCTGATGAAAACTGTGCTTTGCAGAAGATGCCACAGCAGGTTTCCTAGCGCTTGCTTGGCAGAATAACAGCCAAAGCCTTGCCAGAGCAGGGCTTGTGCGTGATATAGAGAAACACCGCACGATATGCAGGGAAATTACTGTAAATAGGTATGGAAACTTACTTGCCAGTCGCAATGAAAAAACCAATCCGCCGAATACAACAGCTGATGCGTTTTAGCTTTTCACGGGCCGCTTGGCCAGCATGCGCTGCAAGGTGCGGCGGTGCATACCCATGGAGCGGGCGGTAGCGGAAATATTGCCGTCGTGTTCGTTCAGTACCCGTTGCAGATGCTCCCAGGTAACACGCCGCAGCGACATGGGCTGTGGTGCCAGCGGCAGCTCCGGGTTAGCACTGACCTGCTGGAATGCCGCCAGAATGTCATCCACCGTAGCCGGCTTGGCCAGGTACTGCACCGCCCCCAGCTTGGTTGCCTCCACCGCCGTGGCAATGCTGGCGTAGCCGGTCAGTACGACAACTGCAGCCTGCGGGTAAAGCTGGCGCAAGTCCGGCAACAGTCGCAGGCCGCTTTCTCCTTCCAGATTAAGATCCAGCACGATACGCTGCGGGACGTCCTCCCTTAGTTGCAATGCCTGGGCACCGTTGACCGCGCATTCCACCTGGAAGCCCCGTCGCGCCAATGCCCGGGATAGAACCGTGCTGAAAGCCTCGTCATCATCAACCAGCAGAAAATCCAGCGTCATGCTTGCTCCTCCAGCCGCAGGGGTAATCGCACACAGGCATGCACCCCACCCTCCGGCCTGTTTTCCAGCGTCAGGGTGCCGCCCAGCCTGGCAAGTGTGGCATGGCTGAGCATCACCCCCAGCCCCATCCCGGCAGGTTTGCTGGATGTCAACGGTGCCAGACCGGCACGTTGCAACTGTGCCGTGGACAAACGACCCGACGGGTTGATGATGTCCAGCTGCAACAACTTGCCGTGCAGGGCCGCCGTCACAGTGAGCACCCCGCCTCCCGCCTCGGCTGCGTTATTGATCAGGTTGAAAAATGCCGGCCAGAAGGCGGCATCCAGCCGCACCAGCGGGTCCGGCCCTGGTGTCGCCTGCCAGTCCAGCTGAACATCGGGGCGCAGGCTGCGCCAGCCTGACAACTGCTGTGCCAGCGTGGCAAACAGCGCTTGTGCGGTATCGGCCTGCTGTACACCCTGCTTCAGCCGGGACAGCGCTCGGGCACAGGCCGCCAGCTGGGCCTGCATCAGAAACAGATCTTCCTGCAAGGATGCATCGGCAGCATGCTGCTGCAGCATGTCATCCACCAGCAGGGTGAGGGTATTGATGGGTGTGGATAGCGAATGTGCCGCTCCTGCTGCCTGCATGCCCACGGCCAGCAACTGTTCGTCACGCAGCTGGGTTTCCCTGGCCGCAGCCAGGGCAGCTTCGCGGGCGGCCAGCTGACGTGCCAGCCAGGACACAAAGCTGGTAATCAGCAGGGCAGACAAGGCAAAGGTCAGCCACATCCCAAGCAGATGCAGGGAAAACGCATAGGCGGCATCACTGCCTTGCAAGGGCCAGGGCAGATGCCAGCCAAACAGCGCGGCATAGGCCAGCATGCTCAGCAGCGACAGTCCCCAGGCAAACACGCCAGGGGACAATAAGGCGGCAAACAATACCGGCGGCAGGTAAAGCGAAGCCAGGGGATTGGCCGCCCCACCGCTGAATGCCAGACACTCGGTCAGGGCCAGCACATCGGCCAGCAAACCCAGCCGCAGCAGCAGCAGGGGCGAAGCACCACGCTGCAGTTGCCCACCCAGCAGTTGATTGAACAGGGCCAGCGTTGCCAGCGCCTGCAACAGCAGCAGCCAGGGCAGGGACAGGCCGGCAGCGGCAAGCAGTAACAACAGTACGCCACCTGCACCCAGCATCAGCCAGCGCAGGCGGGCAATCAGGCGCACGGCATCGGGCAGGTCTGCCACCAAGCGTGAAGAGGAAGAAAACAATTGGGCCAGCATGGTCGACACTTTAGCATCCCGCCGCCCCGGCAGTGACTGCGACATAATGCCGCACCGCGAAAGCGGCCCCGCTCGTCGCCATCGCGCCAGTCTGCTAGTCTTGCAAGACTTTTTGTCGAACCATGACGGATGAAACATTTGAAACTTGCCGCCTGCGGCCTGATCCTGTTTATCGCACTGGGCCCGCTGGTGGGCCTGCTGGCCACCGGGGTGATGCCCATGCTGGCTTACATGCTGGGTGCGCTGCCGGCGGCACTGGCCGGCGTGCTGCTTGTCTTGCTGCGGCTGTCGCTGGAGGGCAGCATCAGCCACTGGCAGCAAGCCTGGCCGCGCTGGCGGCTATTATTGCTGGCCGCGCTGCCCGGAGCACTCATCGGTGGTGTCATCACCCTCTACTACAGTCGCTGGCTGCAGCCGGCACTGTACGATCCGGTATTCAATTATTATGTGGGCGCAATGGCTGGCGGGGTGTGCAATGCCCTGTACTGGCGACTGCCCGGCACCGCTGCGCAGACCTGAGGCAGTACATCCGGACTACGAAGCTGACAAACAGCAACGGGTAAGCCGCAAAAAGAAAGCCCGCCTGGTCGGGGCGGGCAACAACACCTTGGAGTGTGTTCCGGCAGGCATACGCCTGCCGGCTTGTCTGGCACCAACAATACGCTGTCGAAAATGCCAGGCCAATGCGACAGATTGCCGCAGTGTCAGCTGAGCTTGCGCAGGCTGACCTGCAAACCACCACTTTCCCGGTTCGCCAACGTCAGACCCAAGCCGTGCAAACTGGCAATGCGTTCGACAATGGATAATCCCAGCCCACTGCCGGGCATGTCCTGCCCCGGCGGGCGGAAAAAACGCTCATGTACCCGCGCCAACCATTCGGGGGCAATACCCGGGCCATCGTCCTGCACCAGGATTTCTCCTTCCGCCAGTACCAGCACGATATGTGCCCCAGCCGGACAATAGCGCACGGCATTATCCAGCAAATTGCGCAACAGCAAGGTCAGCAGGGTGGCATCTCCGGTCAGTGGCAGCACCTTGGGCGCAGCGGTTTGCCACACGATGTCCAGCACCATGTTTTTTTCAGCCGCCGCACTGCGTACATCAGCCATGGCCTCACGACTGACTACATCCCAGTCAACATTCTGGCTGCTGGACAGGCCTTGCAAGGGGTCCAGCCGTGACAATGCAAGCAGCTGCTCCACCAGGCGGGTGGCACGGCGTATGCCTTGCTGCAACTGTTGCAAAGCATGCTGGCGCCCGGCATCGTCCGGCATCAGCGCCATCACTTCAGCCTGCACCTGCAAGGCTGCCAGCGGAGTGCGCAATTCATGCGCAGCATCGGCGGTAAAACGGCGCTCGTGTTCCAGCGTTTCTGCGATACGGGCAAACAGGGCGTTGAGGGCACGCACCATGGGTAACACCTCGCCCGGCACATTCTCGGTCAGCGGGCTGCTGTCCAGCGCGCTGCGCCGCCCAAGATCACTGGCCACCTGCTGCAAGGGCCGCAAACCCTTGCGCACTGCCCACAAAATCAGCAGCAGCAGTACCGGCAGCCCCAATAGCCAGGGCAGCAGCTGCCCTTCTATCACCTTGAATACCATTTCGTGACGCAGCTTTTGCCGCTGCCCCACCGCTACCAGGCGCGAGCCATCCGGTGCCGGCAAATAAAATAACCGCCACTCGTCGCTATCGTCATGCCCGCTGACACTGTAGAAACCACGCCGGCTGGCATCAAAGCTGAAATGACGCCCCTTGCCGTCGCTCAGCAACAGGCTGCCATCACCATTCCATACAGCAACGCCGATATCGTCATCTTCCACTTCGCCACGATCACCACCACGGATCAGCTTTTTGGTCTTGGGCAGCGCTGGCAGCTCGTCATCTCCATGTTCGCCCATATTGACGATCAACAACTGGCGGGCGAACAGGGTGAGCTGGGTATCGTACAGCTCGTCCACCTCATGATGCGCCACATAGACCGCCACCCCGGTCGAGACCAGCCAGATCAGCGGCACGGTCACCAGCAGCAGGATGGCCAGCCGGCGCTGCAAGGTGGGCTGGCGCGTCATGCCGGTTCACCCAGGGCATAACCCACACCTCGCTGGGTACGAATGAAGCCGGCTCCCAGCTTCTTACGCAGATGGTGGACATACACTTCCACCGCATTGCTTTCCAGCTCCTGACCCCAGCCGTACAGCTTTTCCTCGATCAGGTCACGCGGCAGCACCCTGCCCTTGCTGGACAGCAACAGCTCCAGCAAGGCCAGTTCGCGGGCGGTAAGCTCCAGTTGCGCCTCGTCCAGCCAGGCGGTACGTGCGACCGGATCGAGACTGACCCGGCCATGGCTCAGGCGGTTGCTGGTCTGACCATGACGGCGGCGAATCAACGCCCGCAGACGCGCCGCAACTTCGCTAAGGGCAAATGGTTTGACCAGATAATCGTCTGCGCCGGCATCCAGCCCCTTCAGCCTGTCATCCAGCGCATCGCGCGCGGTCAGCACCAATACCGGGACATCCTGCCCGTTCTGGCGCCAGGCAGTCAGGATATCCATGCCATCCATGCTAGGCAGGCCCAGATCCAGCACCACGGCATCAAACGGGGCTGCCGACAGTGCGGCCATGCCTTCACGTCCCTGGCGAAACCAGTCCACCACGAAGCCTAACTGGCTCAGGCCCATTTTCAGGCCATCCCCGATCAGCGGATCATCCTCAACCACCAGTATGCGCATGTTTATTTCCTTGCTTCGAACTCCGGCACTGCGGACTCGCCGCGGTTCTGCGGTATGGTTTTTACGCCGGTCACCATGGCCTTGATCAGGTTGATACCGCCCAGCCAGCTCATCAGCAGTGCTGCCAGCACATGCAGGCCAACACTACCGATCAGGATATTGGCCAGCGCCTCATGCAGTTCCTGCATGCCGTCATCGCCCCAGAATGCATCAGTACCAAGCAGATAACCGCTGACACCCAAGCCCAGCACCAGCGCCATCAGCCACAACATCATCAGCGCACCCAGCGGGTTATGCCCGGCATGGGCATCCAGGCGGCCCTGGCGCATGTCCTGCCAGTGTGCCTGCAAGCAGCGCGGCGTAGGAAAGAAATCGGCAAAACGGGCATGTCGGCTGCCGACAAACCCCCAGATCACCCGCGACAACACCAGCACCACCGCCAGATAACCGCTCCAGCGATGCGGGCCCTCGCCATCTTCCAGCACAAAATAATTGCCCAGCACACAGGCCGCCAGCGTCCAGTGAAATACCCGGACAAAACGGTCCCACACCTTGATTTCCTGTGTATTGTCAGCCATCAATCCATTTCCTTTCAGCCAGAGAACAGGCCGGCCCCATCGGCAGCCGGCCTTCCCGTACCGCGAGTGCAGCCCAGCAGCCGCTTATTGCTGTACTTCGCTCTTTACCGGCTTGCCGGTTTTGGTGTCGAAGTAGATTTCCACCTTCTTGTCGTCCTTGTTCTTGCCATAGATTTCATAGCACTGGCCGCTCACCTTGAACTTGTCGATCTTGTAGCCCTGACCTTCCAGCTGTTTCTTGAAGTCTTCCTGCTTGATCCACTCGCTCTTGGGGTGGGTTTCGCACTTGGCGGCAGCAAAGGCGGCGGGGGCGGCGAAGGCAGCAATCAGGGCAGTCAGCAGCAGTTTTTTCATTTCTCGAATCTCCAGGATTAAACCGGTTCATTCCGGCAGCAGGGCTATTTAAGCGCAACAGTCTTAAACCCAACTTAACGCCCTCTGCGTCATCAGCCATTCACCAAAACCTCATCGCGCTGTCATCTGCCGCATGCAGCATGGTGCTGTACCCATGGCAGAACGGACCTAACATGCAGCCCGACTCCGACCCTGGCAACAAGCAGCACTATCGCGCCATCTGGATTTCCGATGTCCACCTGGGAACCGCCGGTTGCCGCGCCGATCATCTGCTGGATTTTCTCAAGCACAATGAATCCGACTACCTCTATCTGGTGGGCGATATCGTCGACGGCTGGCAGCTGAAAAAGTCCTGGTACTGGAAGCAAAGCCACAACGATGTGGTGCAAAAGGTGCTGCGCAAGGCGCGCAAAGGCTGCCAGGTAGTCTATGTGCCGGGCAATCACGATGAAGCGGCGCGACATTACGCCGGGCTGGACTTCGGCGGCATCGCCATCCGGCGCGAAGCGGAACACACCACAGCCGATGGCAAACGCCTGCTGATCATCCACGGCGACGAATTCGACGGGGTTATCCAGCACATCAAGTGGCTGGCCTATGTCGGGGACTCGCTTTACACCGCCATCCTGCAGCTGAACCGCGGCTTCAACTGGCTGCGCAAGCAGCTGGATCTGCCGTACTGGTCGCTGTCGCAATACCTCAAACACAAGGTAAAGAACGCGGTCAACTTCATCAGTGACTTCGAGAAGATCCTGGCCGGAGAAGCCCGCCGCCGCGCCTACGATGGCGTGATCTGCGGACATATCCACAAGGCTGAAATCCGCGATATCGATGGCGTGCTGTACGGCAATAGCGGGGACTGGGTGGAAAGCCTGTCAGCCCTGGTCGAGCATGCAGATGGCCGACTGGAAGTGGTGTACTGGACCACACTGCTCAGCCAGCCGGAAAAGACCGGTCGAAAAAACCGCCAGGCCACATCAGACAGCAAACCCGCCTTTGACAACGAACTGCCCCGCCCAGGCTGGCCCGTCACACCAGTCCCGGTCAGTAAACAGCAGCATGACGACAACCACCCGCTTTCCGACCCCAGCCAGGAGACCCCATGCGCATCCTGATTGTCACCGATGCCTGGCAGCCGCAGGTCAACGGCGTAGTCCGCACCCTGACCGAAACCAGCCGTGAACTGACGGCATTCGGCCATCAGGTGGAAATGATCACGCCGCTGGAATTCAACACCCTGCCCTGTCCCACCTACCCGGACATCCGCCTGTCCATCCTGCCATATCACCAAGTGGCACAGCGTATTGCCGGCCTGTCGCCCCATGCCATCCATATTGCCACCGAAGGCCCTCTGGGCCTGGCGGCACGCCGTTACTGCCTACGGCACAAGCTGGCATTTACCACCGCCTATCACACCCGTTTTCCGGAATACATCGCCGCCCGCACCCGCCTTCCCCTGCCCATCAGCTATGCCTGGATGCGCCGTTTCCACAATGCTGGCAGCGCCACCATGGTCCCCACCCAGTCCATTGCCGACGACCTGCGCGCCCGCGGCTTCAACAAGGTGGTGCTGTGGAGCCGTGGCGTGGACACCCAGCTGTTCACACCCGGCACGCGCGAACGGCTGGATGAAAGCCAGGCACCGCGCTTTGTCTATATCGGCCGGGTAGCCGTGGAAAAGAACATCGAGGCCTTCCTCAAACTCGATCTGCCCGGCAGCAAATGGGTAGTCGGTGACGGCCCCTTGCTGTCCCGCCTGCAACGCGAATATCCCGATGTCCATTTTGCTGGCGTGTTTCCGCAAGCAGAGCTGGCAAGGTTCTATCGTGCGGCCGACGTATTTGTCTTTCCCAGTCTCACCGACACCTTCGGCCTGGTTCTACTGGAGGCCATGGCCTGCGGCACACCAGTGGCCGCCTACCCGGTCGCCGGTCCGCGCGACGTGGTGGGCAACAGCGGTGCCGGGGTGCTGCATGAAGATCTGCGCCAGGCCTGCCTGGAGGCACTCAAGATAGACCGCAACCATGTCCGGGCCGTGGCCGAACGCTTTTCCTGGACCGCAGCCGCTCGCCAGTTCGAGCAGCACCTGCACCCCAACTCACCAGAACGGGTAGCCATGCTCAAGCCACAAGCCAGTTGAAACCATGCACAGCATGGCGTTGCAAAATGGCTGCGCCTGCCAAGCAGGCAAGCACAAGGCTTCAGCACATATGCATTGCCGGATACCCGGCATTGCAGAAAAAAAACTTGAGTAGAAACCGCAGCGGCCTATACTGAAGTCATTGAGCAACAGGGAGGGTTTGGGATGAGTCAACGGCCGGATTCCGACAACCTTGTTCACACCGGCGCTCAAAACCCATCACCTTTTCAGGTTTGATGGCGGGAAGCTCAGACTTGCCCGCGAGCGCAGCAAGCGTCCATTACGGATGCATCAGACGACAGGTAGTCGGTACGCCAGACACGAAACAACAGACTTTGCTAAAGCATGATGAGTAAACCGGGAAGCCATTCCCCTCTGCGCTACCGTAACAGGCAGCGAGCATGATGTTACCGCCCATACAAAACCGGGCAGCCATTCCGTAACATCAGTTGTTTGAGACTTATCTAGTGCTGTGCATACAGCCTGTTCTTTGGTAAAACCTGTGCGCCTGCAGTCAGGACATCGTTGGCAGACATGTTCGGGGCCACACAGGGTGAAGACTTGTATGTGATATTTGCGTTATCCCGCAAATCCTTCTTTTCAAGCATGCAGTGACACACCACAGAGGGCGGCCGGTCAAGCCGCCCTCTTTCTCGTTCTAGCCTTGTCCCTGCTTCAGTCGCTCAATCACTGCACGCGCCAGATGCTGCGTGCTTACTCCCGGAGAAATGACGTCCGGTGTGGCAATGCCCTCTTCCAGGGTAGAGCGCACTGCCAGTTCCACGAGTAAGGCAAGGTCGGCACGCTGCCACCAGATCCTGAGCAACATCGCCGCACTGAGAATGGCCGCCAGGGGATTGGCAATGCCCTGCCCGGCAATATCCGGTGCCGAACCATGTACCGGCTCGGCAATGGCTGCCGTCACGCCGAGATTCAGCGACGGTGCCAAGCCCAGCCCTCCGCCAAATGCCGCCACCAGATCAGACAGGATGTCGCCGTAGAGGTTGGGGGCCAGCAGCATGTCAAAACTTTCCGGAGCCTGTGCCAGCCGCATGGCCGCGGTATCCACCAACATTTCATCCACGGAAATTTCCGGATACTCCCGCGCCACCTCGCGGGCACAATCACGGAACAGGCCATCGGTGCGCGGCAGAATATTGGCTTTGTGGATGATGGTGATGCGCTGGCGTCCGGCATGCCTGGCCATTTCAAAGGCGCTTCTGGCAACACGTAATGAAGCGGTGCGGGTAATCCGCTTGATGGCGACGGCGACTTCGCCATCAGACTGCTCGTCCCCGACATACAGGTCTTCGGTATTCTCACGGACGATGATCAGATCAATTCCAGGACGGCAAACCGGCAAGGGCAGACTGAGCGTGGGGCGGATATTGGCGTGGCAGCCCAGCTCGCGGCGCAACTGCACGATGGGCGAGCGATACCCCTCCACCAGCTGCATGGGGGAACTGACTGCACCAAAGAATACGGCACCACAATCGCGCGCGGCCTGCAGCGTCTTGTCCGGCAGGGCCTTGCCGTGTTGGCAGAACGTTTCCCAGCCGGCATCGGCAAATACCAGCTGCAAACCCGGCAGCACGGCTTGCAGCACGCCCACGGCTACCGGTACCACTTCATGACCGATCCCGTCACCGGGAATCACACACAGCTTCATCGCTTGCTCCGCTTTCTGTCCGCAGAACAGCAGATTGTACTCGCCACTACGTCAGCCACCTAAAAATAATGACAAAAGAATGGCTCTCCAGCTTGGTTTCGTACACTGTCAGACAACATCTGACTGGTAAACAGCTTTATGCACTAGCGTAGCCAGCAATACAATTCGCTGATCTAAATCAACGCTTCACTAAGAACAAACAGGAATAAACACAGCGGAAAGAAATCGTTAGGGTTGCCCCATCCTTTAAGGTAACATCCTGTTCCAGTTGACTTTCCCGCCGCAAGACAGCCATAGCGTGCCAGAAGCTGTTGCAGGCTTGGCGTCGTGGTGATTTGCTCATTATGTTGAATGACATAGTGAGAACGGCTAGCAATGTTTAGTCAAGCGCCCCTGAAAAGGGTAAAATCGCCGCAACCACTCATTCCTTGATTTCTTTTGGATAGCGAGCAGCAATTTATATGTCCTCCCCCAATCTGACCGCTGAAAAGGTATTGTCGGTTCACCACTGGAACGACACCCTGTTCACCTTCACCTGCACCCGCGATGCCGGTCTGCGCTTCATCAACGGCCAATTCGTGATGATCGGCCTGGAAGTAAACGGCAAGCCGCTGATGCGCGCCTACTCCATTGTCAGCTCCAACTACGAAGAGCATCTGGAGTTTTACAGCATCAAGGTACAAGACGGCCCGCTGACTTCGAAGCTGCAACACCTGCAAGTGGGCGATACCGTCCTGATCAGCAAGAAGCCCACCGGCACCCTGGTGCAAGATAACCTGCTGCCGGGCAAAAACCTGTACCTGCTGTCTACCGGTACGGGCCTGGCACCGTTCATGTCCATCATCAAGGACCCGGAAGTTTACGAACGTTACGACAAGGTCATCCTGACCCATGGCGTACGCTGGGTAAACGAGCTGGGCTATCACGACTACATCACCAAAGAGCTGCCGGAAAACGAGTTCTTTGGCGACATCGTGAAAGAAAAACTGATCTACTACCCGACCGTTACCCGCGAGCCGTTCCGCAATCAGGGCCGTCTGACCGACCTGATCACCAACGGCAAGATGTGTGCCGATATCGGCCTGCCGCAGCTGAACCCGGAAAACGACCGCGTACTGATCTGCGGCAGCCCGTCCATGTTGCACGACCTGTGCGAAATCCTGAACGGTCTTGGCTTCAAGGAATCTCCGCGCATGGGCGAACCGGGCGACTACGCCATCGAACGCGCCTTTGTGGAAAAGTGATTTAGCCTTTCCCCGCGCAATAGACAAAACGCCATCCAGCTGGATGGCGTTTTTCTTTGCCCGCACACAGTACTACCGGGTATTGAGGAAGTGGCAAATGCAAAAAAGGAGGCCGGAGCCTCCTTTTGCTTATTGCGAGCCAGACGCTGACGTCTGATTAGTTTGCTGCGGAAGCCGGAGCGGCTTTCTTGGCAGCGTGGTGCTTTTTAGCGTGGTGCTTTTTGGCAGCGTGCTTTTTAGCCGGAGCGGAAGCATCAGCAGCTTGAGCTTTCTGAGCAGAAGCTTCTACTTTCTTGGCAGCGTGCTTTTTAGCGTGGTGCTTTTTGGCAGCGTGCTTCTTGGCCGGAGCGGAAGCGTCAGCAGCTTGGGCTTTTTGAGCGGAAGCTTCTACTTTCTTGGCAGCGTGCTTTTTAGCGTGGTGCTTTTTGGCAGCGTGCTTCTTGGTCGGTGCAGAAGCATCAGCAGCCTGGGCTTTCTGAGCGGAAGCGTCTACTTTCTTGGCAGCGTGCTTTTTAGCGTGGTGCTTTTTGGCAGCGTGCTTCTTGGCCGGTGCAGAAGCATCAGCAGCCTGGGCTTTCTGAGCGGAAGCATCTACTTTCTTGGCAGCGTGCTTTTTGGCGTGGTGCTTTTTGGCAGCCTTTTTAGCCGGTGCGGAAGCATCAGCAGCTTGGGCTTTCTGAGCGGAAGCGTCTACTTTCTTGGCAGCGTGCTTTTTAGCGTGGTGCTTTTTGGCAGCCTTTTTAGCCGGTGCGGAAGCATCAGCAGCCTGGGCTTTCTGGGCGGAAGCGTCTACTTTCTTGGCAGCGTGCTTTTTGGCGTGGTGCTTTTTGGCAGCCTTTTTAGCCGGTGCGGAAGCATCAGCAGCCTGGGCTTTCTGGGCGGAAGCGTCTACTTTCTTGGCAGCGTGCTTTTTGGCGTGGTGCTTTTTGGCAGCCTTTTTAGCCGGTGCGGAAGCATCAGCAGCCTGGGCTTTCTGAGCGGAAGCTTCTACTTTCTTCACGCCTTTCTTGGCGTGGTGAATCTTGGCAGCTTTGGCTTTCGGGGCGGAAGCAGCAGCCGGAGCAGAAGCGTTGGTGGCGGCGAAACCAGCAGCGGAGCTCAGACCGAAGGCGGCAGACAAAACGAGCAGGGTCAGTTTTTTCATGTTGCGTTCTCCAATATCAAGTGGGGAGTATTCTTTCCGAGACACCGCAGTGGTGTTTCCATGAGTCGTATCCTAGCCCTGCCCAATCTGGCCGTCTGTGAGTGCTATGTAAGCCCGTGTAACGCTACGTACAGACTTAGCGCCGGGTCACGGTCAGCACCTGGTAAACACCGCCAAACAGTGTTTCCTTGTGCCAGTCAAACGCCTCGGCATCACTGGCATAACTGGAAATTTCATTGCGCCACAGCGCCTCGGCAAATGGTTCCAGCACCCGGTTGACCCACTTGAGCAACCAGCCGACAGGCTGCCAGGGGGCTGGCTTGTGATAGTCGACAAAAACCGCCCTGCCGCCGGCTTGCAACTGGGAAAGCATGTTGTCGACAATGCGATGCTTGAGATCGTCCGGCACCTCATGCAGTAAAAAGAAGCTGCAAATGAGATCTGCCGGTTGTTCCAGCTGGTAGCTGGCGGCATCGGCCCGTACTACCCGTGCCTGTGGATAAGCAGCCAGCTTGCGTGCACCGTGCTCTACCTGCACCGGTGTAATGTCAGTCAGAATGAACTCGCCATGCTTGCGCACCTTGGCAGCGGCCTTCTGTACCAGATCGCCATATACATGGGCCACTTGCCACACGCGCATGCCGGGACGGATTTGCTGCAAGTAGCGCTGCATCAAGCGCTGGTCATTGAGAAAAAGCAGTGTGCTGACGACCAGATTACGGTCCAGCAGCGCGGCACGGCGCGGATTGACGTAGGCCCAGTCGTAGACTTCGGTCATGTAGTCCGGCACCCCTTCGTAATAGGGGTTGCACGGCAGCGGTGGGTGGTTGCGGCTCATGATGGCACCTTGATCTTAGCTATTCATCAATGAAGTTTAGCAAATGCTAATATTATTTCATTTGAGCTAGGCCAAGCTTTGCCCTGTTCCCGCCAGCTTGTTGTTTGCCAATGCAAAACGGCCCTGTAAGGGCCGTTGTTTCGGGTTGCAACAGCTTAGTCTGTCAGGGTGAGCACCACCGGGGTGTGATCGGACGGACGCTCCCACTTGCGTGGCGTCTTGTCGATGATGCAGTTGCTGGCGCGTACTTGCAGTGCGGGGGTGATCAGGATGTGATCAATGCGCACGCCCTTGTTGCGACGGAACATCATGGCGCGGTAATCCCACCAGCTGTACTGCTTGTCCTCCTGATTGAACAGACGGAAGCTATCCGCCAGCCCCAGTCCAATCAACCCGCGAAAGGCCTCGCGCTCCGGCGTGCTGCACAGCACCTGTTCATGCCAGCTTTCCGGGTCGTACACATCGCGATCTTCCGGGGCGATATTGTAGTCGCCCAGCAGCGCCAGTTGCGGGTGACGCGTCAGCTCATCGGCCACGTAGGCATGCAGCTTGCCCAGCCATTCCAGCTTGTACGGGTACTTCGGAGAATCAACGGCCTCGCCATTGACGAAGTAGCCACAGATCACCCGCACGCCGTTAACCGTGGCGGCAATCACCCGGCGTTGCGGGTCGTCGTAACCGGGAATGCCCAGTACCACATCGTCCAGCTGCAATGGTGCGCGGACCAGGATGGCCACACCATTGTAAGTCTTTTGACCGAACCAGGCGGCACGGTAGCCGGCAGCTTCGATATCGGCCAGCGGAAACACATCCTGATCCATCTTCAGTTCCTGCAGGCAAAGCACATCGACCGGGCTCTGCGTGAGCCATTCCACGACCTGCGGCAGACGAACCTTGAGTGAGTTGACGTTCCAGGTGGCTAATTGCATTTCTTGGTTCTCGCTTGCATATCACCGCAGCCGCCCTTATCCGACGGCTGCGTCTTATTCGGAAATCACCCTTACTGGCGACAAGGCGCAAACATGTCCAGTTGCTTGTTGTAGACGCTGGTATGCACACCCAGCAAGCCCAGCAGCGAATGGAAGAGATTGTCATGCGAGTAAGGCTCTGCCTTACGCCCTTCCAGGCAACGCTGGTTCAGCCCGACTTCCTGCTGGAAGCTGTCGGAGAACCACATCATGGCACCGATATGCTTTTGTGCTTCCGGCGCAAACAGATAGGGCGTGCCATGCAGGTACATGCCGTTTTCACCCAGCGACTCACCATGGTCGGACATGTACAGCATGCCGGTGTTATAGCGTTGCTGGTTGGCACGCAGGAAGTCGATGATGCCGGAGAGCACGGTATCGGTATAGAGGATGGAGTTGTCAAAACCATTGATGATCTGTTCGCGCGGGCAGCGTGAGAGTTCACTGGTCTGGCATACTGGTTTGAACTGCTCCAGGGCCGGCGGGTAACGCTTGTAGTAGGCCGGGCCATGACTACCCATCTGGTGCAGTACCAGCACCACATCGCGGTCGGACTGGTCAATCAGCTGCTGGGCATTCTTGATCAGGATCTGATCCCAGCACTCACCGGTACTGCACAGCTTGTCGTCCTTGCTGGTGGTGACATCTTCCAGCGTCACCCGGTTGCACACGTCCTTGCAGCCAGACTGGTTGTCTCGCCATATCACGTTATAACCGGCACGTTTGAGTACATCCAGCACGTTTTCCTGTCGTGCCGCCTTGTCACCACTGTAATTGGCACGCCCGATATTGGAGAACATGCACGGTACTGAGACCGCCGTTTCCGTTCCGCAGGAATGCACATTGGGCAGATTGATCAAACCGCTCTGCGCCGACAGTTTGGGATTGGTGTTGCGCGGGTAGCCGTTGAGCGAGAAGTGATCGGCCCGGGCGGTTTCACCAACAACCAGCACAAAAACAGTCTTGCGCTTGTGCTGACTCCAGGCAGCATCACGCTTGGCATCCTCACCCAGCGGGCTGATTACCACCGGGCCGCTGAAATAATGGTCCTGGATATAACCATTGGTAGCCTGCAAGTAATTGAAAGGGGTCAGGTAATGGCGCAGCTGGCGGTTGTTACGGAACAGTGAGGCAAAGTCCTGATAGGCGGCAAAGGCAATGCCCACCAGCACGGCGGCTGAAATCAGCACGGTCAGCAGACGCACACCACCTTCTTTCAGCGGGCTACGCCACTGGATCTGCCGACGGAACACCCACCAGGCTGGCAGCAGCCCAAGCACAACAACAAACAGCGCCATCTTGCCAGTCAGCAGATCACGTACTTCCTTGTGATCGGTCTGAACCGCGTTCTGCACCATGTGCACATCGATCATCACCCCGTACTGGTTCATGAAATAGCTGATGAAAGAGCTGATCAGCAGCAACAGGGCGATAAGCGGCTTGCCAATATAAGGCCAGTTGAACAACGACAGCACCAGATTGTAAAACGCAGTCACCAGCAGGAAGGACTCCAGCAACAACTTGATGCCCTGAGCATCCAGCGGACCGACAATGCGCAGCATCTCGTGCCAGAACGGGAAGTTGTAAAACAGAACCAGCACGAGCGACACCAGCAGGATCAGGCGCTCTGGCCGGATGGAACGGTTGAAAACCATTTTGTCCTCATCAACAAGGGACGGATGCGCAGGGGCATCCCGCCCGGCAATGAAACCGGCCGCAGTGTTGGTCGCTGCGGCCGCATGTAATCGGTGATACCACCATCTACGGTCAGCGCATGCATCTGCTTGCTGCACTCAGAACATGGCTGAAAATCGACGCCATCTTACCCGATTAATTTCGCGGAAATATGGCAATTCTGTGCCGATTTATTACAAACAGCAGGCTGGCAGAAAAATCGGTAGGCCACCAAACAGGAAACACTGCAGATTGCACCGCCCCACCCTGCAGGCCAGGCAAATAAACAACATCATATTTGATCAAATTTGCCAGATAACAGGATGCTGGCTAGAATGGCTTCGTGTTCATCACTGGTAGACCAAAATTGTCCAGACAATCCAAACCCCTGCATTCCCAGCAACATCCCCTCTGCCCGACCAAGAATCCTCACCGCTCTACCCTGCGCCCTTTCAGCGATGCCTTTACCCTGCGCACTCCGGGCTTTGCCCAGCGCCATCGCCTAGGCCAGACTGACAAGACGGAAAACGGCTCCGGCAACTGATTTTAGTGAAATGGCGATTCCCGTCTGATGGCAGCCCGCCGTGCAAGCCACCATCGGCAAGAATCCCGGAGACGTCATCTCACTGAAAGCACCAAAAAACACCGCCAGCAGGCGGTGTTTTCATTTGCCGTTGCCCTTGGACAAAAAAATACCCCCAAGGGGGATTGGGGGCAGGAAAAGACACAATATCGATGTCCTTGGGGGCAGGGATAAGCGTCTGGCTCGCTTGCTGCTCTTGGAGATAACCCGTTGAGCAAAGATTAGAGCCAGCCCCCATCAGGGGAGTTCCCTCCCCCGCGTAAATATTTGTCTACGTTTCAGACCGCCTCTTCCACCATGCCCGAATGACGCAACAGCGCGTCAATCTGCGGGTCGCGGCCACGGAAGGCACGGAAGGATTCCAGCGCCGAGCGGCTGCCCCCGACCGCAAGTACCTCATCCCAGAAGCGCTTGCCAGTCGCCGCATTGGCACCACCCGCCTCTTCGAAAGCGGCATAGGCATCAGCCGACAGCACTTCCGCCCACTTGTAGCTGTAATAGCCTGCCGAATAACCACCGGCAAAGATATGGCTGAAGCTGTTGGGGAAGCGGTTGTAAGACGGCGGGAAGTTGACTGCCACTTCCTGGCGCACGGTATCGAGCAGCGCCAGCCAATCGCCAGTGGTGGCATCGAAATCGGTGTACAGCAGCATGTCAAACAGCGAGAACTCCAGCTGGCGCACCGTCATCATGCCGCTCTGGAAGTTCTTGGCCGCCAGCATCTTGTCGAACAAGGCGGCCGGCAGGGTTTCGCCGGTTTCGGCATGGGCAGTCATGCCTTGCAGCACGTCCCATTCCCAGCAGAAGTTTTCCATGAACTGACTGGGCAGCTCCACCGCATCCCATTCCACGCCATTGATGCCGGAAACACCCAGCTCCTCCACCTGCGTCAGCATGTGGTGCAGGCCGTGACCAAACTCGTGGAACAGGGTGATCACTTCGTCGTGGGTGAACAGCGCCGGCTTGTCGCCCACCGGGCGGGTAAAGTTGCAGGTGAGATAGGCCACCGGAGTTTGCATGGTGTCGCCCTTCTTGCGGCGACCACGGGCGTCGTCCATCCAGGCACCGGGGCGCTTGCCCTCGCGTGAGTACAGATCAAAGTAGAAGCTGCCTACCAGCTGGCCATCCTTGATGATGTCGTAGAAACGGACATCATCGTGCCATACCGGGGCGCTGCTATCGCGCACTTCCACGCCATACAGGGTGTTGACCACGCCGAACAGACCAGGCAGCACCTTGCTTTCCGGGAAGTACTGCTTCACTTCCTGCTCGGAGAAGGCATAACGTGCTACGCGCAGTTTTTCTGCCGCATAGGCAATGTCCCAGGCTTGCAGGTCGGAGAAGCCCAGCTCTTTGCTGGCAAAGGCTTCCAGCTCGGCACGGTCTTTCACCGCAAACGGCTTGGCGCGAGCGGCCAGATCACGCAGGAAGGCAATCACTTGTGCCGGGCTTTCCGCCATCTTGGTAAACAAGGACAGCTCGGCAAAATTGGCAAATCCCAGTAGCTGGGCTTCTTCGCGGGTGAGCTGCAGTTTTTCGCGGATGATTTCGGTATTGTCGTGCTCGGGCAGGCCAAACTCGGACGCACGCTTCACATAAGCGTCGTACAGCTTCTGGCGCAGCGCGCGGTTGTGCGCGTACTGCATTACCGGGAAGTAAAACGGGAACTGCAGGGTGATCTTGTAACCGGTTTTTTCATCGGCCTGGGCGGCAGCGGCAAACAGGGCCAGCGCGTCTTCCGGCACACCATCCAGCTCGCTGGCGTCTTCCAGATACAGGCTGAAGGCGTCGGTAGCGTCCATCACGTTCTGCTCGAAGCGGGCGGACAACTCGGCCAGACGGCTCTGAATGGCGGCATAGCGCTGGCGCTGTGCTTCCGGCAGCTCGGCACCGGACAGGCGGAAATCGCGCAGATCGTTCTGGATGATTTTCTGGCGTGCGGCATTGTAGCCGGTATAGGCCGGGCTGGCTTCAATGGCCTTGAATTGGCCGAGCAAGGCCAGGTTCTGTCCCAGCTCGGTCCAGAATTCGGAAATCGGCGCGATATTGGCATTGTAGGCATCGCGCAGTTGCGGGGTATTCACCACCGCATTCAAATGCCCCACCACGCCCCAGGCGCGCGACAGGCGCTCGGTGGCATCGGTCAGCGGATCGACAAAGTTTTCCCAGCTCGGACTATCCACATGGGCGGTCAGCTGCGCCACGGTCTGACGGGCTTCGGCCAACAACTGTTCGATGGCCGGGCTGATGTGCTCGGGACGAATTTCGGCAAAACGTGGCAGGCCGGTAAAGTCGAGGAGCGGATTGAGGCTCATTGTTCACTTCCTGTGGCAATTGGCAGCCGCTGGGGTGGCACGGTGCCGATATTGAAACAGGCGGTCGCCAACAAACAGGCTACCGCCATTGCTATATGATAGGGAATCTTGAACCTGTTAGATGAGGACGTTCTGATGAATCGCAATATCCGCCCCTACGATGGCAGCGCACCGCAGATTGCCGACTCCTGCTATATCGATCCGGCCGCCGTGGTGATTGGCGATGTCACGCTGGCGGACAATGCATCGGTATGGCCATTTGCCGTGATCCGCGGTGATGTCAACGCCATTCATATTGGTGAAGGCAGCAATATCCAGGACTTTGCCATGCTGCACGTCACCCACAAGCGCGATAGCGACCCCGCCGGCGCGCCGCTAAACATCGGCAAGCATGTCACCATCGGCCATCACGTCACCCTGCACGGCTGTACCATTGGCGATGAAGTGCTGGTGGGCATCGGCAGTATCATTCTGGACCGCGCCATCATCGAAGACCGGGTGTTGATTGGCGCCGGCAGTCTGGTACCACCGGGCAAGCGGCTGGAGTCGGGTTATCTGTACCTGGGCAATCCGGTAAAACAGGCCCGCAAACTGACCGAGCAGGAGCTGGCCTACTTCAAGTATTCCGCCGAGCACTATATTCGCGTGGCCAACAAACACAAACCGAATCTGGAATGAATTTCCGCAGGAGATAAAGCCATGCTGCCACGGTTGCGTGATGCCAAAGCGAGTGACGCAGCAGCCATTGCCGCGCTGATGTTGCCCGAAAGCAGCAGCCAGGGCGGTAGCCTGCATGGCGATTTCCCGCTGGAAAAAATCAGCCACTGGCTGATGCAGGCCCTGGCCGATGGCATGCCGGTAGTGCTGGCGGAAGACGCCGCCGGCCTGCTGGGCGTGCTGTTTACCAGTAGCAGCCGGCATCAGGACAGCCCGGTAGCGGTTCAGATGGCCAGGCTGCATCATGCCGCCGGACCATTCTATTTCTACGGCCCGGTTTGCCTGGCGGCACGGGCACGCGGCCAGGGCTTGCTGAACGCCATGTGGCAGCAGCTACAGCAGCAACTGCCGGGCCAACAGGCGGTGCTGTTCATTCATGCCGACAATCAGGCCTCGCTCAAAGCCCACACACGGCTGGGCATGGTGGTGGAAACCCCATTCGACCTCGATGGCCAGCCGTGTTTGCTACTGAGCAGCCGCTGAGCAGGTACTGGATGGTTAGCCGCGGTTAGCCCGGTCTTCGGGGCGAGCATCCATCACGGCATCAATCGACTCCATATCCGGCATTTTTAATGCTGCCGTGCCACCACGCAGTAACAGGCTGGCCAGATATACGGCACCGATAAGTAACATCAGACCGACATAGATCCAGGGTTTGATAAAGGATGCGTCGCGGAAGATGGCCAGCTCAAACACCAGCCACAGCAAGGCCAATGCCAGCACCGGCACCTCAAACACCCCCAGCGAGAAACCCTGCGTGGGCGGCAGGCTGCGCCGCTTCAACGCATACATCACTACACATACCGCATAGATCATGGCAGGCAGCAGTGTTGCTGCCGAAAACAGGGTGAACAGCGCATCGGTATCACCGGAGAATGCCGCCAAAATGACTTGCCCCACCAAGGCCACGCCGAGGGTCGCATTGAGTGGCGTATGCAAGCGGGGATGGATGTTACGGAAATAGTGCCAGCCGGGAAAACGTTGATCACGCGACATGGCCCAGACCAACCGGGTGGCGCTCAGCAAAATCACCAGTCCACAAGAATAAATGGATATCACCACCATGATCAGCAGCGCTTTGCCGATATAGCCGCCCAGTATCCGGGTAACCACATCCGCAATCGGAGTGGCTGATACCGGCCCCTGCGGATCGCCCAGCAAAGCAGTCACCGCAATCAGGAACAGCATGCCGATCAGACCCAGCGACAGCACGGCCTGCCACATGGCCCGCGGAATCACACGCGCCGGGTCGTGGGTTTCCTCGGCCAGATTGGCGGCTGACTCAAAGCCGACAATGGTGAAGGCCCCCATCAAAGTCCCCATTACCCAAGGGCCAACTGCCGTCATGCCGCCCAAGGAAAAATAGCCGGTAGCGGCAATATTGCCGGTACTGAACAGATTGGCGTAATGCATCTGCCCGGAAAAATGCCCAACGCCAAACAGCAAAATGATCAGGCCTATCATGCCGATCAATTGCACCATCACGGCACGGGCATTGAAACCTTGGGTCACTTTGGTGGACAGGGCGATCATGCCTGCCTGGGCAAAGATCAGGCAGGCGGTGATCCACCATGCATTTTCTACCGAACCGGTATAGCCCAGCAGCACCGGCAATACCGTGGCGGGGATGGTGTAATCCACCGCGCATAGGACAATGGCCAGAAAGGTAAAGCTGATCCAGCCCATGATCCAACCAAACACCGGATTGCCAAGGCGCGATGCCCATTGATAGACATAACCGGTGACGGGGATGCGTGCCGCCAGCGCACCCAATACCAGGGCCACCATCAACTGGCCGAACACCACCAGCGGCCAGGTCCAGATTCCCATCGGTCCGGAAGTGCTCAACATGGCCCCATAAGCAGAAAAGATGCCGGTGGCAATCGACACAAAACCAAAGGCCACTGCAAACGATTGAAACGGCGTGATATTGCGTTGCAAGGCAGGTGCTGCGATGAGGTCTTTACTGGCAATCAAGTCCGGGTTAGCCATGGTCACTCCTTATGGTCGGTATATGGCAAGCGGTGTTTCAGGTGGTGATACCAAACGCACGGCAGCGCAGGCGCAGATGTTTAAGAGCCGCTAACAAAAAACCTGCCGCGGCGTTGCGCCTGCTTGGCGTACCGCTTGTACTGTCGGCAGCGGCGCGCCTTGCCCCAGGAACGCTGCGCGCTTGTTAGCCGCGCGCAACAAGTTGGCTCCGCCATGCGCCTGCGCGGTGGATGGCTTCAGCAAATACCGCATGGTCGTGTTGCGAAACCAAGCGGCCGGGTTCATGGGTGGTGATGGCACCGGCCATGCGACTAATATCCAGCCCGCACAAGCTGGCAAGGCCTAGCGCGCTAAGCTCGTACATGGAGGGGACGCTGATGGTTTTTTGGCAGGCCGAGGCAAGGAAGCGGGCAAAATAGCGGCTTTGCGACAGCCCGCCATCAATAGAAATTCTTGTGCCTAGCGGCAAGGACAAGGCTGCGGTTGCCACCAGTTTGGCGGTCAGCATGGCAATGCCTTCCAGCACGGCACGGATCATGTCGCGCCGCTCGGTGGCATGGTCCATGCCAATGAATAGTGGTGCCGCATGGCGGTCCCAATACGGGGCAGCCAAGCCGGACAAGGCAGGTACAAATACGATGCCACGGCTGATGGCGGTGGGGCCTTCAAACTGGTCCAACTCTTCCAGTGCCGAGTAAAGGCCAATCCGGCGCGCCCATTCCAGGGCGGCACCTGCGTCATATACCCCCCCTTCAATGGCATAGCAGGCGGCTTCATCCTGTTTCTTCCAGGCGATGGTGGGTAGCAGATCTGCCGGCTTCAGGCGTTGCGCCCCGGTCAGTGCCAGAAAGAATGCCCCGGTGCCGAAGGTAATCTTGCCATCGCCACGCTGGCGGCATTGATGGCCGTACAGTGCCGCCTGCTGGTCCACAATGGATACCCTGACCGGTATGCCCTGAATAGCGCCAAAACCAGCATCGACCGCGCGAATTTCCGGCAGGCAATGGATGGGTACGCCGTGCAAGGCGCACAAGTCGGCACTCCATTGCCCACTTTCAATATCCAGCAGTCCGGTACGCGATGCAGTGGCCCAATCGGTGGCGAAGGTGCCGCACAATCGGTCCAGAAAAAACGCATCGGTCGTACCCAGCCGCAGACGGCCCTGCTCCAGGGCGGCGGCTACCGCCGGGATATTGCGGATCATCCAGGCCAGTTTGCTGGCGGAAAAGTAGGGGTCCAGCGGCAAGCCGCTGATGCGCTTGGAGCGCAGTTCCGCCGCCTCGCCCATCTGCGCCAGGGCGGTTGCGGTACGGGCATCCTGCCAGACCAGTACTGGCGACAAGGGCTGCCTGGTTTGCGCATCCCAGGCCAGACAACTTTCACCCTGATTGCAAATGGCAATTGCATCAACCGGGCCGGCACTTTCCAGCAAGGCAATGATATTGCGTAGCAGCTCTTCCGGGTCATGCTCAACCCAGCCCGCCTGTGGATGATAACGGGCATGACGACGGGCCCCGGCCAGCGCGCACTGGCCGGCATCGTCAACCAGTAAGCAGCGGGTGGAGGTGGTTCCCTGATCAATGGCAGCGATACGCATTATTGAATCTCCTGGCAATGAAATTCGATGGTCTTGGCATGGTTTGCCTGATGAGGGATCGGCACCAGAATCCGCCGCTCCGGTAACCATTGCCCCTGTTTTTGCCAAACGGCCAAGCCATCCAACTGCAGACTGATCACCCCGCGAACCGGCCTGCTGACGCGCAACTGGAAGCGGGAAAATGCAGGCTGGCCAAGAAAGCCAGGCCGTATGAGACCGGGAACCACCAGTTTGATTGGTGGCGCATAGCGAACCTGTACGCCCGCGATTGCGACAGGGGGGCCAAGCAGATCTTGCGCCACCGCATGGCCAACCGCCCGGCCTTCACGAAAGGCCCAGCCACCGGTTTCGATGCCGCGCAATACATTGCCTGCGGCAAAATGGCGGGGATTATCCAAGCGCCCGTCTTGGTCAATCAGCGCACCGGCACCGCCCTGCGGCACACCGTCATCCATGTTCTGCAACAGCGCGGTTTCGGGAACAAACTGGCCGGTGAACAGCACGCCGTCACACGCCAGCTTGCGCACTGTGCCTCCGGTCTGCAGCATCACCGCCTCTACCCTACCCTGCCCCAAAATTTCCACTAGCCGGGTTTGCGCATGGAAGGGAATGCGCGTCACATAAGGCAGCCAGCGCATGGGCACACGGGCAATGGCACCCGCGCCTTCTTCAATGACAGCCACCGGTCGGGCACCGTGTGACAAACAGGTCAGGATGGCAGACATCGACACCAGCTCCGACCCCACAATCAGGGGCTGCTGGAAGGGCATCAGGCCATGAAATGCAACATACGCCTGCAGCGCACCGGTGGTGAGGACGCCAATGGGCCTATCCCCGGACACCAAGCGTGCTGCACGCGGCTGTTCGCGGGCTCCTGTCGCGGTAATGATGCGCCGGGCATACAGCGTCTCCACCCCCAAGGGAGAGCTGACCAGCACGCCATCCTCGCCCTCAAAGCGAACCACGGAATGCTGCGTACGCACCTCCACACCCGCCTGGCGCGCCTCCGCCTCCAAGCGGCGGCCATAGGCATGGCCAAGGTAGATGCGGCGATATTCCCGCATACCAAATGGCGAGTGGCTGCAATGGCGGGTGGCCCCACCCAGCTCGGCTTCGCGCTCCAGCAGCACCACCTTGGCCACCCCTTGTTGACGCAGAGCCAGCGCGGCAGCCACACCTGCGGGGCCGCCACCGATAATCAGCACATCAATCTGCGGCGCAGTCATTGCTCCCCCTTGGCAGTGACGGCCAAGTCGACCGCCAGCTTGCCTTGGGTCATTGCCGCCAGCGTGGCATTGCAATAAAAACCCTGGCAGCGCCCCATGCCGGCACGGGTACGCCGGCGCAGACCGCCAAAATCCCCCGGCGGCAACGGGCTGGTCATGCTAAGTGCAATCTCGCGCTTGGTTACCAGCTCACAGTGACACACCATCTCGCCGTGATTCGGGCGTTGCCAGTCCCGCTCATACCCTTCCGCCAAATTGGGCATGGCAAACCAGGGGATATCCACCGGCGGGCTGAAAGGCTCAGACTCAAACTGCTGGTAGAGTGTGACGGCATGCTGCGCCAGGCCCAGCGCAGCACTCAGGCCGGTGGAGCGGATTCCCCCCAGCGTGATGGCCCGCTGCGCGGGGCGACTGAATATGCGATAGGCTTTCTGCTCGGTAGCAGGGCGCAGACCGGCATAGACCGCAGTCACCGGCATGCCTTGCAGCGCGGGGAGAATCTCCGCGCCGCGGCGGATCAGGCCCGCCAAGGTGTCCTGCACCACCGTGGCACGCTGACGCGCATCCTGCTCCTCGGCAGTAGGCCCGATCAGCACATTGCCAAACACCGTGGGGCATACCACCACGCCCTTTGTCGTTTCGGTGGGGACTGGCAGGATGATGCTGCGCACATGGCGCACAGCCGCCTTGTCCAGCACCACAAACTGCCCTTTGCGTGGTTTGATCTGGAATGCCACCGGCAAGCCCAGGCGACGATCCACTTCATCTCCATATAAACCGGCGCAGTTAATCAGCGCGCGGGCCTCTACTGTCTGTGTACCGGTCTGCAAAGACCATGTATTGCCAGCAAACTCACCACGCAGCACTTCGCTATTGCGCATGACCGTGGCCCCCAGCTTGATGGCTTGCGTCACATACGCCAGCGGCGCGGACCAGGGGTCAATGATGGCCTCCCCCGGCACCGCCAAGGCGGCACACAGACGCGATGACAAGCCCGGCTGCAGGGTTCTGGCTTGTGCGTCGGACAGCCGGGCCAGATCGGTCACGCCATTGTGCAAACCGGCAGCATGAATCTGCTCCAGCTTGCTGGCTTCCTCCTCGCTCCAGGCGCAGACAAGGGCTCCGGTTTGAATCAGTGGCAGGTTCAGTTTTTCATGGATGGCCAGATATTCAGCGCGGCCAGCCTGTATCAGCTGCCACTCCACGCTATTGGGCGGAGCATCAAAGCCGGTATGCAAAATGGCGCTGTTAGCCTTGGAAGCGCCAGACAAAATATCGGCACCGCTTTCCATCAACACCACCTTGGCCCCAAGCAAGGCAAATCGGCGGGCAACCGCACAGCCCACGACACCCGCGCCGATGATGGCAACGTCAAACATAGGCCTTCCTTTTCAGTCAAACACAATGACCGTACGGTCAAAAAAATATGAATAAACAATATGTAATGACTGAAAAATCCACAATATGACTAATTGACAGGGAAAGTCCCGCAATCAGCCACCAACGCAACAAAAAGTGGGAAAGATGTGCTGCATACAACCCATGTTCAACCAAGGTCAGCACAGCCCGTATGTCGGACCTCGAAGGCAAACGGCGGCGATATAGTGCGCATGGGATGCGAATAAGCCAGAATGGACAGACATTTCCCTTGGATTCCCTGCTTCAAACCCAGGCATGTCGCATGAAAATCACCGGACCACACAAACCCCAACAGCGCCAGGAAGCCATTCTTGACTTGGTGCGAGAGCACAAAAAGATCAGTGTGGAACGTCTGTCAGTCCTGACAGCTGCCTCACGCGAAACAATACGACGGGATCTGACCGTATTGGCCAATCATGGCTTGCTCAAGAAATACCATGGCGGAGCAATGAGTTCGGATGAGCCGGTTGAGCATGATTTTCGTCAGCGCCGCATGCAGCATGCCGAGGAAAAACAGCGCATTGCGCGCCTGGCGGCCAGCCTGTTCAAAGCCGGTGATTCCCTGCTGATTGATACGGGCACCACCACATTGGCCCTGGCGCAGGAACTGGCCCGCAAGCAGCACCTGACCATCATCACCAATTCTCTGGCCATCGCCCAGCTCATTGGGCGGGGCGATCGCAGCAACAAAGTGTTCCTGATTGGTGGCGAATACCTGGCCGACGCCTCGGAAAGCGTCGGCGGCCTGGCCATCACACAAATTCAGCAGTTCAATACCACCGATGTCGTGCTAACGGTTGGTGCCATCGACGAAAACGGGGTAATGGACTTTTCCCTAGCCGAGGCAGATATCGCCAAAGCCATGATTGCCCAGGCCCGGCGGCTCACCGTGCTTGCCGACGCCAGCAAATTCGGTGCTACCGCCTTGTTCCGGGTTTGCGGGCTGGAGAACATCCACCGACTGGTCGTGAATCATCGCCCGGACGACACACTCTCCCATGCCTTGCAGCGAGCCAATGTCGAGGTACACATTGCAGATTAAGACCCGATAACCCCCCCGCTCCAGCCTTGCGCCGCCTTGCCGTACGCCATGTACGGTCTGCGGCGATGCGCCTTGCTCCAGACTCTTGCGCCGCAGCAGGCGGTTATCCGTGCGGACAAGCCGTAACACGGTTTGCACATGAACGTCATCACACCACTGCGGCCAAGCATTCGCTTGCCGTCATTGCGCGCCCTTAGCAAGGCAGGCCAATCGGCCCCCACCATTCTTTAGACAAGGCCGGTCGGTAAAACTGGCTGAGTGGACATTGCTGATGCAAATGTCTGGCCGTGTAATGCCCGATCTATAGCCCCCAGCGACCGGTCACCACGGCATGCAAGCATCTGAAAATCAACTGCAGCAAGAAACACTGCCAGGCAAGCCCCGCTGGCCGCACTATGTGATGTTGATCCTCGCCTGCACCTTGCTCTCAACGCTGATCAGCACCTACACCACGGCAGTCAGCACAGCAAAAGCTGCCCCTCTGACGGGCTTCTGGCTCAAGGCTGCCGCGCCCGGTTTCATGCTTTCCTGCTTCTGGACACTGTTGCGCTACAGCTTCTGGCTGCTGGCAGGCTGGGTTGTTGATCACCGCAATGCCTTGCATCTCGCCGCGTATCACCAGGAAGAACAGCGCCGCAAAGCGCGACTTTTTATCCCGCATATCGCCTTGCTTGGACCGGCCTGCATGCACGCGGCAGATCGCCAGATTCTGCTCCGGCAACAAAGGGCAAAACCGGTGCCATTCTGCAACTTGTTACAGGTGCCACAATGCGAGTCCGCGGCACCGCCCTATCTGGCTGAGCCGGAATCCATATCCGAAGCAGACGGCCAGCAGGATACAGACGCGGCCATGTGGGACGCTTATGCGGCTGACGACGAGGCAGTTGCCGATGATGAAACCAGCGAAGAAGTCGATGTCCCGCTAGCGGACGACGCAGCAGTATCCGACATGACATCCGATGAGGAAGAACAGGAACAACGCCTTCCCGCCGCCCAATACCTCCCCGCCCAACTGGCCACGATGCTGGCGGAGTGGCCGCGACCGGTGTTGAACCCATCGGTCCCCGTTTCCTGGAGTGGCAGCGAAGACGCGTGGCTACGCTTTCGACAACATGCCAGCGAACTGGGCATCTTTTTGACTGCACATCCTCAGCGCTTGCACAGCCCCGAGGACATTGATCAGGTGATTGACGCACTCCACGCCCGGCAACACGCCAGCTATCACCTGTTGGCAGGCATCGCCACGCCTGCGGCCAGCTTCGGCGCAAGCAATCGCCCCCCGGCCGCCGAAGCCGCCTTTGCCATGCTGGCAAGCAATACGCCGGATGGTGGCAGCCTGTCTCGACCGGTGCTGTTCAGCGCACCAGAACATCTGGCTTTGGCACAGCGCAATGCTGCACTGGCCAATCCGCCCGCATCCTTTTTCAGCCTGAACCGTGACAGCCCGGAAGAACTATCCGCAGCAGGCTGGCAAATCGACGCCGTGGAACATGAACCTTACTGGGGCAATCCCGGTGCCTTGGGCTGCTGGATCATGGCAGCAATGGCAGTGGAAGCCTCGTCGCTGCGGCAACAAGCGGTTGGCTGGCAAGGCCAGCAGGAAAATCAGCACTGGGCTGGCATTGCACTACCGCCCGAATCGACCACAACAGGAGCCAACACATGAGATTTGTCATTCGCCTCGGCTGTCGTATCACCGGACGCGGTGAAGTCGTGGAAGGTATGGTCGATGGGCCGACACTACTTGGGATTCCCGTGTCCTTCATCGGCGCCAGGGTGCGCTGCGATATCTGTGGCACAACCGGCGTCATTGCGATGGCCGGGCCACGCGGCACACTGGGGCAAAACAATATCAAGGGAAAAACCCTGGCGCTCAACGATGACCTCGTGCTGTGCCGCTGCCCTGACCACCCGCGCCTGATCCACGATTGTGAAGAATGGCGTGTCGCCGTCTGACCTGCCTCAAGAGCCTACGTCCATGCAAAATCCTTACCAGTTAGCATTCCCGTCCCGCTTCAAGCTTGCGCTATCGGTTTATGAATTTCACATTGAAGAAGCACTAGATAGACCATACCAACTGACCATATCGGTAACGATGGCAGAGCGTGATCTGGCCTTGGCCCGCCTGATTGGCCAGCCGGTTACCTTCACCATCACACCGCAATCGACGGCACCACCGCTGGCGATTCCCAGCCTGTCCCCACTCCCGACCGGCCAGGAAGGACAACGCAGCTGGCACGGTGTGGTACGACATGCGCAACGTGCCCGCAGCACCCCGGAAGAAACGCTGTATACCTTCGAAATCAGCCCACGCATTGCCCTGCTGCAGGACAGTCGCAGCACCCGCCTGTTCCAAAACGCGACAGTTGCGCAGGTGATTGAAGCGCTATTGCGCAAACATGCGCTAGATGGCACCGATTTCAGTTTCAACCTGACCGGCGTACAAGCCTCATACGAACACATCACCCAATTCCGCGAAACCGATCTGGCCTTCCTATCCCGCATTGCCGCCCATGCCGGCATCTTCTACCAGTTCACTCAATCCAAAGACGGCAAGGATGTCATCAACTTTGGTAACAACCTCGAACATTACTGTCGGGGAAACCTGAACGACATCGAGCTGAAGGAACATGCAGGACTGGAAAGTATCGGGACGGAGGCCATCACCGAACTCACCATTCGCCACCACCCGATGCTGAAAACCACGCGACGACGCAATTTCAACGACATGACGGCCAGTACTCCACTGGATGGGACAGCAGGATTTAGCGTAGACGTTCCTGCTGCGTACGGCGAAGACTATGAGTGGGGCGATGGCAACCGGGACAAAGATGAATCCGACCGGGTAGCGCAGCTACGTCACCAACTGTCCGTCAGCCGGCAATGCATCGCCAGCGGCAAGGGCAATGTGTGCCGGCTTCGACCAGGCGAAGTGCTACGCCTGACTCGACCGTTTGCAGATGCCCCTCACGGCTGGCTGATCACGGCGGTGATACATCGTGGCCGCCGTGACCAAGCCTATGAAAACACTTTTGAGGCCATCCCTTCAGACCGCATCTGGCGTCCTGCCTTGCTCCCCAAACCGCGCATTCACAGCACCCTGCCCGCCATGGTGGTGAGCCCCGGTAATAACAGCTACCAATACCCCTTCATCGACGAGCATGGCCGCTACCGCGTGCGCTACCTGTTTGATCTGGACAAATGGAGCCCCGGTGGAGACTCACGCGCCGTCCGTCTGGCCAAACCGTTTGCAGGCGGGCAATTCGGTTTCCACATGCCTATCCACGCCGGCACCATCGTCAACCTGGCTTTTAGCGATGGCGACCCCGACGCGCCATACATCGCCTCCATCACCCATGACAGCACCCACCCGGACCATATCACCACGCAATGGAACAGCCGCAACGTCATCCGTACCAAGGCCAACAACAAGCTGCGCATGGAGGACTTGCAAGGCAAACAGCACATCAAGCTGGCCACCGAGTACGGCAAGGCCCAACTGAATATCGGCCACCTGGTGGATGCCACACGCCAGCAACGCGGAGAAGGGTTTGAAATCCGTACCGACCACTGGGGTGCCATCCGCGCTGGCAAAGGCCTGCTCATCAGCGCCGAAGCCAAATCCGTCGCCGCCACCCAACAACTGGACATGGCCGCAGCACTGCATCAGCTGGAACAAGCCAACCGGCTGGCCAAAGCCCTGGCCGATGCCGCGACCACCGCCCAGGCCCTGCCGCCGGATGTCCAGGCCCAGGTCGACCTGCTACAGCACTCGCTCAAACAACTGGCACAGGCCGGCATCCTGATGAGCGCCCCGGCCGGCATCGGCCTCACCACCCCGCACACCATCCAGCAATCCGCAGGTGCCAGCTATGCCGTCACCGCCGGACAGCACATCAGCCACGCCGCACTGGGCGACATCCGCCACAACGCCAACGGTGCCATCAGCCTGTTTGCCCGCAGCGGCGGCGCACGTCTGTATGCCAACCAGGGCAGCGTGGACATCCAGGCACAAGGCGGCCCGCTGGCGGTGTCGGCAGCCAAGTCCCTGCGGCTGAACAGCAACCAGCACATCAGCGTGGCCGGGCACGACAGCATTGAACTGGCGGCCGGCGGCCATGGCATCCGCATCAGTGCTAAAGGCATCGAAGTGTTCGGTGATATCAAGCTGCACGGCACGCTGAGTAATGAGGGGAAGGCGGGGCTGCCTAATCCAATCAGCGCATTTCCCAAAACCGAATTAAGCCTTGATGAGAACTACTCGGAATAAAGGGTATTGATTATCCACCAGCTCATTATTCAATAAGGGCAAGGACCAACCATGTTAATCGGACCACCCGTACTACTAAAGCCAGCACAAGCACAAACCACCACCCAGAAAGAAGATAGGGCATGGCTGGAAAGCATGATGCCCAATCGCGACAGGGGCGGATATCCAGTAGGGAAATCCGGCCAATGGCACCCCGGCCTGCACATTACCGGCTTTGTCGGATCGGGGGACAACAACGCCGTATGGGCGATTGCTGACGGTGCCGTCATGTATTACGCCGAGGACAAAGGAACAGACCTCAGCGAGCACGCCAACTCCAACGGAGTGGTGATCATCAGGCATGAAACCCAGATTGGCAGCGAGGCAGAAGGCTGCATTGTGTATTACTCCTGCTATCAACACCTGCAAGTCATCAATGAAGCAATCAAGACAGCCTACGCCAAGGGCAGCCCCGTCTATAGAAAAGACCTGATTGGCCATGTCGGTAACGTGGCAGACAATAGCGGCATCCATTTTGAAATATTTTGCAGCGGCGCAAATGTAAAGAAAATCACCGGTCGCAGCAGCGGCAAGCTGAACCTCGCCAAATCCGGCCGGAAAAACATTGTTTACGGCGATACCCACTACTACATCCCGGCAGGCACTCCCTTATATTTCCAGGCGACAGCGCCAGATTACAGCGCATCCACCCTCAAAAAACCCAACACCGAGTACGACAGATTTATACGTCACCATCAAATTTGAGAAGGGAGACGCAGCAATCACTACAAAGTTACTTAATAATAATGAATACACTGCCATTCCTTGCTCAGCCAAGCATAAAGATTTTTACGAAAACTACGAATATAATCTCCATAACAAATCAATAACAATTAGCAAAAATTATAAAAAGAGCACACCTAGCGCAATTTATGAAATGCTGAAATTTGGCCGCATCCTTGATGAGGTCAACACCCAGAAAATTGGCCATGACATTCCACACTGGCATCAGATTGACACACCACAGGGCCTGGCCTGGGTCAATCTCAATGCCGCACCCGCCCAGGGCGCAAAGCCCATTACCGTATTTAGTGATGGCGATTTTCCGGACTGGGCAGACTGGACCCTCATCGATGATGATCCGGTTGATAACGGCCTGTGTGATAGCAAAATCATTCATTCACTACTGTATCCAGCGGGCAGCGAGAAAAACGCAGCCGCATTACAACGGGCATTAACTGACCCGGCTGTCAGTAGCAAACTATCAAAGATGATTTGCAAAATTCCCAGCGAATGGGACAAAGCAAAGAAGGCAGTGCGCCAACAATGGCGTAAAGTGGCATTCCCGCTCAACCCCATACCACTAGACAATAGCAAATTCCAGAAATTAATGGACGACCTGGACAAAGCCTGCTTCTGGCAGCGATTCGTCGACAACAACAATAAATTCCCCAGTGCTTGTCTACCTACTGTAGACAATGCCAGCAAGGCATTTTACCAGGGCGCGATAACCGAAGATGTCTGGTTCTTCAATCCCAGGGAGTTCATCCTGCATTTCAGGAAATGTAATTGGCTGTCGGAGTTTGAATTTGCGCAATTACTGCCAAGAACACTAAAACGCCTTGTTGATACGCAATTTAAAACCGAATCCAAGAGTTGGGAGGCAGCATTCTCCACGGCCAAAACCTGGACAAAGGCACTATGCCAAGGCTTTAACAAATATGGAATATTACACAGCAAAGGAAGATTAGCCCATTTTATTTCCCAGACCATTCCAGAAACCAGCTATCTGGCATTTTTAGCCGAGCCACATCTTCAAAGCGCAAAATACAAGCCCTATTGGGGACGCGGCATTATTCAACTCACACACAAAGGTTCTTATTCAAAGTATGGTGAATTTCGTGGAATACCACCCACCAAAAATGCACAGCTTGGTGTGTATGCGGAATTAGGCTGGGACCCAGACCTGATGATTGCAAAACCAGGAGTGCCAGGCCCAAAAAATAAAAAACCTCCGTCCATCAATAATGTATTTGGCTGCATTGATAGCAGTGGCTTTTACTGGATTAGCAATCAATCACCATATGCAGTTATGCTACACCGTCTGTGTGATGTAGGGAATACCATTCAAAATGGCATCGAGGTCAGCAAAGGCATCAATGGCAAGGTTCTCGAACATAAAATTGAAGGGCTTGAACGACGACTACAAGCCTTGGAGTATTGCAAATGGATTTTGCATGATTCCATCCCACCCAAAGGGGGTGTGAACATCACTTTTGACTGGCGTAGAAATAGCAAAGAATAAGAATCCGATGAGAAAGACAAAAATGGAAAGATAATAAAGAAATACATTAAAACCACCCACTCATTTAGCATACCCTACACATTACAAAGACCTTAAATATTAACAATGAAAGAATAATCGCAAAGAGATATATACATGTCAATAATATTTACTTTCTTAGTTTACATTTTTTTCATTTTTACCAGCCCAGCCATCAACGGAGAGGAAATGCAAACAACCCAAATAGATGTATTTAGTGACTATTGCTATTCAGGAGGAGAGAAGAGTGATCTTACATTTATCAGACTAATGCTATTTTCCAATGAACAACAAGGTGGTTTTGCCAAACATATTAACGGCCCAACATTACGCCTTAAATATTTATACACAGAAACAATAGAAACCAATAGATCAGCCACTGATGAAGAAAGACAAATTTATGCCGAAATGATGAATAATAAAATGACTGGATATTACATCTACACTGTATACACAAGAGCACCTCCAGGCATTGCGTACTTCTCCAAAAAGAAAAATAAAATGTACAATCTATCTCGCGATTTAGGAGCTGCACATTCAAAAATACAAGTACCGGCCATTGGGTGTGACTGGTCCAAGTCAAATCTATTAAATAATAGTGAAAACTAAGCAAATCAAATAATTATTTAAAACATCCACCACAATCCCCACTGCAAGGATACCAATGTTAAGAAAGCCAACCATCGCAGTCATCTTTCTGTTTACTATTGCAGCGCATGCGACTAACAGCCAGGGAAGTTCAATATATGAATTAGATATATCCGACCCCACTTGCTTTTCAGTGCGAGACAAAAATGAAGTTATATTTATTAATTTCAACTTATTTCGTGACCAACAGAACACTGGTGAAGCACAACATAACAATGGACCTAAAAGACGTCTGAAATATCTCTATTCAGAAGACATAGGCAGAGAAAAATCAAAAATTTATGGTGAGGCTGACATGCAAACATACGCCGAAATAATGAACAACAAAATGACTGGGTATTATATTTACACTGTATATATGAAAGCCCCTCCAAGTACAGACGTTGTATATTTCTCCAAGAAAAAAAATAAACACTATCAATTATCTCTTGACCAAGGGGCACAAAAAGAAGATGCAACAGGCATAGTCTGCGACTGGTCAAAATCTAGCCTGTTGAAAAAATAATCAAGCACATAGGTATGAAGTATTGGTTTTGATTTGTTCAATTTATTTATCAAGGACTGTCATGCTAATAAAACTCACTGGCCTAATTAGCGCCCTTATTGTCATCACGGCGCATGCATCCGCGCTCCCGGCCACATCCGAAAACAGAATTAATGAAACCAACACCTACTGCTTTTCTGCCATGGGAGATAAAAAGCCTATTTTTATCAGCCTGACCCTGCCGCAAGGCCCACTCAGAAATGGTTATGTAAAATACAATAATGGCGCTTCAATTCCATTGAAGTATTCATCTAATTATAATATTGCGTTTTCCGGAGCAACCAAAGATTATGAGAACTTATACCGTGAAATGATTAACAAGAAAAATACTGGCTACTACTCCTTTTATCTATATCAAGATGGCATAACAGTTCTGCGTTACTTTTCCAAAAAAACAAAAAAAGAGTATTTTTTCTTCCCTGATTCAGGCGCGGCCAAGGCTAGCCCACCTGCCAGTCTGTGCAATTGGTCCAAATCAGATTTACTGGATGGTGATGAAAGCAAATAACGCCCAGCGTTTTCCACCAATAACGACAAAGGCAGGGCGCATAGGCCGGCCAGTCGTCACTCAAACCACATTTTGATTTGCAATAACTCCGCCAGCGCTGACCGTGTGTAAGCGTGAATGTCCTTTGAATTGCATTGCCAAACGTGAGAAGCCATCGCCATGACCAGCCTGCCAAGCTCTTCCCCTACCCCGCGCCGCGTTTACTGGATACCCCTCATCCTGTTTGCAATTGGAGCACTGGCGCTGTTGCTGGTCTGGTTGTATGGCAAAACGCTGTCTCAGGGGCCGACGGATGGCTTCTTGTTGCAAACCAGTCTTTTCTTCTGGGCTGTGTTACTGCCAACCCTGGCGGTATTTGTCTGGTTACTGCTGCTGATCCGGGGACCTGCTGCGTTGTCGGCTCCTCGCTTTCACCGTGCCAACACCGCTATGGATGACAGGTCGGACGGCCTGGATTCCGTCCTGCAATACATGCGCCATCAGTACCCGGGCAAATGGCGCAGCATCAAGCCATGGGTGGCAACGCTATTGCCGGAGAAGGCGGTGTCCAGCCTGGCGGATGTCGACCAGGCCCCGGCACCGCTCTGGCTGGATAGCCCGGATGCCTTGCTGCTGCGCGTCACCCCGGAGCAGCCAGCAAAGCTCCTCGCCCGTTTGCGTGGCCGTTGGCGTGTGCCGCTGGATGCCGTCACCCTGGTGGGGGACGCATTGCCCAACACCGGGAGTGTGCAACTGCAGCAGCTACTGGATTTGAATGCACGCTGTCACTGGCGGCTGCCGGTCTGCCTTGCCCTTACCGGCTGGACGGTGCCAGAGCAAGGCATTTCCTGCCTGCTGACCCAACCCGGCAATGCAGCACAGACGCGGGCCGACTTGCACAAGCTGGTTTGGCAGAGCGCCATAGACGGCCAGGCAGCCTTGCTGGCGCATAAGGGCTCTGCCACGCTGGCTTTTTCCGCTGCGCTGGAGCAGCCCGGCGTGATTGATAATCTGGCCGAATCCCTGGCGCAGATCAGCCGCCACCTGCCAGACGGGCAGCACATCATTCGCCTGGCGTGGATTGCCGGTCCGGACTTATCGCATATTGCAGGCCATGTGGTGGAGGATTGTGTGCAGTCCGCACCGCGCAGGCATCGACTTGCGCTGACCGACCACATCGGCTGGCTGGTATTGGCGCTTTCCCTGCTGCTGGCCGTGGGCGTGGGGGTATCTGCCGTGCGCAATCACGCGCTGGCGGTGGATGCCCAGGCCCGTATCGCACAATTGAATGCCGCCCGCACCATCAGGCAGGCCTTGCCAGCCTTGTTGAGCAGCCAACAGTTATTGCAGCAGCTG